>CAYPJO010000064.1:0-10922 GCA_964411065.1 uncultured Thermodesulfovibrio sp. | reverse complement strand
AGGAGGTATATCTTATCCAATTACTCCTTGCTACACAATTCATGATACACTACCAAAATAAATTTAAAACAGAGTTTATTGATATACATGAGCTATAATAAAAATATAATCGTAATAGTGAAAAGATAGATTTCACAACTTCTATAGAATAGTTTTCAATGAAAGAAGACAGATATTCAAAATTAATCTGTAAAGGCTATTGTACGTTTTTTAAAGAGGGCAAAGAAGAACTTTACTGTGGTGGCTATGAAGTTTTGAAAGATAATCTCACTTTAGGAGAGATTCAATTATTTTCAACCTTTCTTAATCAGAAATCTTACAGTGAAAACTCTCAAGACTTAGATTTTCTTGCTCAAGAGTTCATTTGCAAAAATTGTTCCTTTCAGTTAGATGGTTGTGATTTTAGACAAGGCCTTCCCTCCCCTCCCTGCGGTGGATTTATATTTATTAAAAAGCTGATAAGCTTTTTCCAAAGCTAAAGATCCATTATAAAAGGAAAATCAGCCAGCAAAAGTCATCCCCTAATCTTCTATATGCCAGTAAAGTATTGTTAACTTAAAAACTTTATAACCATTCTCAAAACAAAAGGAGACCCAAACTCGAGATCTCTAATGTCATGATAATGAACATGATAATGAAATTGAAACACCTTTTTGCCCAGGCGAAGGCAACATGGAAGGCTATCTTGAACCCCAAAAGATATAAGTAACCAGCTTAACAAAGCCCCTTATTTATAATATTTATTATTTTTTAGTAATTCCAGATCAAAGAATGAAGATTATGTATTTATTCTTTACTCATACTTATTAAAGGATTTTCTCTCGGTGCAGGCTGAAAATGACTTTATATACTCCCTAAATGTTAGAACATTGTAGATAGACTTGTAAGCCTGAAGAAGGCATGAACATAATACTTAGGAACTTCTAACTGATTTAGATGAATGAAAAAGGCAGAAGAGCTTAAAAAGATCAGATAGTAGGAGATATTGTTATTGGGAAATATATATTGAAGCAGTACCAAATACTATTCCTCTAACAAAGGAAGCCTGAAAGACAAAATCTCAAATTAAGCCTCGATTAATACAGCCTGTTTTTAAAGCTTTGTGATAGTCCCGATCTTTTCTTCAATCTTATAGTACCGCGAAATGGTCAGGACAGGAAAACTTTAATCTCAATTAACCTATTAGAAGATCTCAGACTGGATGAGAACCGGAACACTCATCCTTACAATCACATATAACTTGTGAGTGTGCCTCTGCTTTTGCTTTTGCTGAAGGCGAAGCAATCATAGCAAGAATGGCTTCCTCCACTATCTGTTCTTCAATTATTTCTGTTTCTTTGCCTCTGTAATTAAGAGCAGGGCACTTAACCTCCTTCGATATAAATTCTGAGCATTCAGGGCAGTCTGTAACTATATATTTACACTCGTCTAATATTTCCCAGATATCAGTCCCGTTAATTTTAAGAGTGTTTGACATGTTTATCTCAGATGCCGATAAAGGTATTTCCTTAAGTTGGATGTCTACTTTGATATTCTTTAAAGGAGTAGTCATCCTTTTTACCACATTTCTGATATTCTCTATACTGCTTTTACATCTTGAACAGGTTTTACCATCCTGATCGAAATAAAACCATTCTAAAGTAAGAGTCTTCATAAAATTCCTCCTATATATAAAGTGTTGTTATTACTTATTAGAGATTCTTTGAAAGCCTATTATCGAAGTTACTGCTTTAGTAAAATTTATGCCCCAATCAGGTCCCAAAATTTTATAAGGCTAAGTATTTACTTAAAAATCTATTTTTAAAGCTTATATTAGTTTTTATTATAAAAATATAATTTATGATTTGTCAAAAAAAGATAAGTCAATGTAAGAAAAGAATCGAAAATCGAAAATATAAAGATTTTCTTAATTTTCTTATAAAATTTAATGGACTATGTTAGATCTTTATTGAACAGAAAGAAGTACAAGTAAATCATTTATTGAAAATAGTTAATGTGAAAATAGTTAATGATAAAAAGTTGGATTTTACTACTTTAAATCATTAGATATTATTTTATGCTGTAATTGATACTTCAACAACCTTTTAATACTCTACAGGCAAAAGTCTAGCTAATTACCTAGAAAACCCACTATGTTATCAAAAAAATAAAGGGGTTCGTAGACATTTGCACCAGATTTCTGCCTCATCTGAAAAATTTTAAGATTAAAGGTAATGCAACCCTTATTAATTTTTACTGTTTATCATATCAAAGAAACGTTTGAAGAGATGTGAGGAATCGTTAGGACCGGGGCCGGCCTCGGGATGATGTTGGACTGAGAAAATTGGTAGTTCTACATGTTCCATACCCTCTTCAGAGCCATCAAAAAGGTTTCTATGAGTGAGCCTTACCTTGCCCCTGAGGCTATGAATGTCAACACAATAATTATGGTTTTGTGATGTAATCTCAACTCGACCTGTTTTGAGATCTTTCACAGGATGGTTACCACCATGGTGACCAAATTTAAGCTTATAAGTCCTGCCTCCCATAGCCAAACCAAGAATTTGATGTCCAAGGCAGATACCGAAAATCGGCTTTTTACCTATCAATCTTTTTGTATTTTCTATAGCATAAGTAACAGTTTGAGGATCTCCTGGACCATTACTGAGCAATATACCTGCTGGGTCTATCTCTAAAACCTCTTCTGGAGGAGTTTTAGCAGGTACCACAATTATATCAAACCCAGCAGTGTAAAGGTTTCTTAAAATATTAAATTTTACACCAAAGTCATAGACTACAACCCTTGGTCGTTGAGAGATCTTACTGTAAGGGGGCTCTATAGAGGTGAAGGTGTCTGCACATTCATCGGGTTTCTTAGATTGAAAAGGATTTGCCCAGCATCCTTCTTTCCAAGTATAAATCTCTTTACAGGTAACTTTTTCGACAAGATCGATTGCGGAAATCCCAGGATGCCCTTTAATCTTATCAAGAAGACTTAAAGGATTCAGATCAACCACTGAAATTATTCCCATTTGGACTCCATTATTTCTTAAATGCCTTGTTAACGCCCTGGTATCTATACCTTCAATCCCTACAATTTTATTTTCTTTCAGATACTCACTTAAAGACATGGTTGATCGCCAATTGCTGTAAAAGTCGAAATGTTCTTTCACTATAAAACCTTCAACCTTAGGACCTGAAGATGACTCAATATCTTCAGGGTTAACACCATAATTGCCTATCTGGGTATAAGTCATAGTAACTATCTGACCTTTATAGGATGGATCGGTTAAAATCTCTTGGTAGCCTGTCATTGAGGTATTAAATACAACCTCACCAATGCACTCACCCTCATATCCAAAACTTTTGCCTTCAAATACACTTCCATCTGATAAAACAAGTAAAGCTTTGCCCACTTAACCCTCACGAAATATAAATAAAATATGCTTAAATAGGAAGTTTACCAAAAAAGCATAAGAAAAGTCATTCTGATGACTCTCATTTGATAATAACTAATCATTCAAACAAATAATGACGAATTATGAGATTAATAGAATCAGAGATTGTTTATAGCACCTTTATTTTTGATAAATTAAGTACCCTTTTCCTTTCAGCCCACTTAGATAGTAAAGTACAATTAAGAACTTTTTAAAGGAAAGATATTATAATAATTTAATCATTCAAGTTGTGTAGAGTTAAGATGAGACTTTTCCCCATTATTTTTTTGATAGTTTATAGCTTCATGCACTTATTTATTGTTCTTAAGGCGAGGACTACTTTCAAGCTTATATCAAGAGTCACTCTCTTGCTCTTAACAATTTCGATTGTCATGGTTTCGATGCCTGTAATTCTTAGATTTTATCGTTTATATGATTATTATTTTTTCGCTGACAGGTTCTATTTCGGGAGCTTCTTATGGATGGGTTTTATAGTTCTATTTTTTTCTCTATTGCTTTTCTTTGAGCTCTATAAAAAAATTTTGAAGGTATTCAATTATTTTTTAAAGATTGATTTATCAAGATTTATCTTTTCTCCTAAATTCCAATTTATTCTAACCTTATTTTTAGCAATCATTCTTTTATTTTACGGCCTCTTTGAAGCCAATAGTATTAAAATAGAGAGAGTAACTATAAATACACACAAATTACCTCCTTACATAGACTCTTTGAGGATAGTTCAGATCTCAGATGTTCATTTAGGTCCAATTATTAAAGAGCAAAAACTAAAAAAGATTGCCGCTTTAGTGGCAAGTGCTAATCCTGATATCATAGTCTCAACTGGAGATCTTGTGGATGGGCAGATAAATAATTACCCTGATTTTATTGAACCTTTAGCAAAGCTTAAACCTAAATATGGCAAGTATGGTGTGCTTGGCAATCACGAGTTTTACATCGGGATAGAACAGTCTATAGATTACATGCAAAAAGCTGGTTTTATAGTATTAAGGAACGAAGGAATTTCCATAGAAGGGATTATTAATATAGTCGGAGTTGATGATCCAGCTATAAAATACTATACTGAATCATACAATATATCTGAAAAAGAGGTTTTATCTAAATTTTCATTAAAAAATTTTACTTTGCTTTTAAAACACAGACCTGTTATTAATTCTGAATATATAGGTCTTTTTGATTTACAACTTTCCGGTCATTCACATAAGGGGCAGTTTTTCCCTGTGAATTTACTTACAAAGTTTTACTATGATGTTCATGCAGGGCTTGCAAAAGTATCTGAGGAATCTTATCTTTATGTGAGCAGGGGCGTAGGAACATCAGGTCCTCCGATTAGAATTCTGTCTCCTCCTGAGATAACTATAATTGACATTTTTCGCAATGGATAAATATTATTAAAAGCACGAAAAAGGAATAATAAACTATGAGTAAAGAGGCTAAACTAACCAAAATATTGTCTTTGTTAAAAGAAGAATATCCTCAAGCTAAAACAGCTCTCAATTTTAACAATCCCTTTGAGCTTCTTGTAGCTACAATTCTCTCTGCACAAACTACTGATGTACTCGTTAATAGGGTTACAGAAAAGCTTTTCAAAAAATACAGAACAGTTTCAGATTTCGCCCAAGCATCATCGGAAGAGTTACAAAAAGAATTGGTTTCTATTAATTTTTACAAAACAAAAGCTAAGAATATTAAAGAATGTGCTAATATTATCAAAGAAAAGTATAATTCGCTGGTACCTAAGTCTATGGAAGAACTAATTAAACTTCCAGGCGTTGCTCGTAAAACTGCTAATATAATTTTATATAATGCCTTTGGAATAAATGAAGGGATAGCTGTAGATACTCATGTTAAAAGACTCTCTAAAAGACTCGGGCTTACACAAAATGAAGATCCTCAGAAGATAGAAGCGGATTTGATGTCAATAACTCCTAAAGAAGAATGGGGGGTACTTTCCCATTTATTAATACTGCACGGAAGAAAGGTCTGTCAAGCAAAAAAACCGAAGCATCACGAGTGTATTATCAAAGACCTATGTCCATCTAATGAAATTTAAGTTGTTCTCACTGGCAATGAAAGAGAGAAGATATGGAATCTATTGAATTCAGTGGACTTATTTTTAAATTCATAAAACACCTCGAGTTAGAAAGAGGATGTTCTTCCCATACTTTAAGAGCCTATAAAAAAGATTTAGACGAGTTTTCATCTTATTGTTCCTGTTCACCCAGTGATATTGAAGTAGCTAAAATAAGAGGTTTTATTTCTGAGCTTGTAATCAAAGGCAAATCAAAATCTACGGTGTCAAGAAAGCTTGCTGCTATTAGATCTTTTCTGACTTTCTTATATCAGGAAGGTTACTGCAAGCTAAATCCAGCTAAATTTATACCTTTGCCAAAAAAACCTCAACAGCTACCCAAATTTTTATCAGTAGATGAAGCCTTTGAGCTCATTCAGTCTCCAGAGGGTTTAAATTTTATAAAAATAAGAGATAGAGCTATCCTTGAACTATTATATGCAACAGGATTAAGGGTGACTGAGTTAGCGGAGATTACAATGGAAGATATCAATTTAAGAGAGGGTCTCGTTAAAATCAAAGGAAAGGGTAAAAAAGAGAGAATTGTCCCTTTTGGTAATAAATCTGCAGAAGCTTTAAAATCTTATATTGTGGAGAGAATGCTTTTCAAAAGAAAGAAGCCAAATGCAGAGAAGCAAACACACCTTTTCCTAAATATCAGAGGAGAGAAATTGACAGATAGACAAATAAGAAGAATAGTAGTAAAATATGCTAATATTTCCAATATAAAGGGGCAAATAAGTCCTCACACACTTAGACATACCTTTGCTACACATCTTTTAATTGCCGGTGCAGATTTAAGGGTAATTCAGGAACTATTAGGTCATTCCTCCCTCTCCACTACTCAAAAGTATACCCATTTAGATATAGAGCATCTGATTAATGTCTATGATAAAAGCCATCCTTTCGGAAATAAATCCGAAGCACTTTAAATATATAAAATAGGCGAATATCAAGTGAGGAGATAGATAAAAGTTATGCCAATTGCAAAAAGACGATTAGGTAAGACAGATACCTATGTAACAATATTGGGGTTAGGTGGCGAGGGCATTTTAAGAACTTTTGGTTACGAGAAGGAAGCGTATAATTTAATAAACAGAGCCTTGGACCTCGGTATAACCTATTTCGATTCCGCAAGAGCATATTCTGGCAGTGAATCATACTATGGTTTAGCTCTAAAAGAGAGAAGAAAAAATATTTTCCTTACGAGTAAATCCCATGAAAGAAGTAAAAAGGGAGCCTTAGTTCATTTGGCTTTAACTCTCAAAAATATGAAGACTGATTACCTTGACCTTTGGCAGATTCACGATGTTAGAACCTTATCTGAAGTCGATGAAATATTCTCTCCAGATGGCGCTTATCAAGCATTTTTAGAAGCAAAAGAGAAGGGATTAACAAGATTCATTGGTATTACCGGACATCACAACCCAGAGGTAATAAAAATTTCCATAGAGAAATATGATTTTGATACAGTCTTGATACCTATAAACCCTGCTGAACCCAAACAAAAAAGTTTTATTAATGAGATTATTCCATTAGCCCTAAAAAAAGATTTAGGTATTATTGGCATGAAAGTATACATCAGGGGTTTATTTACAAAATTCTCGTTCACCAAATCCCTTGAACCTTTTTTCCGTTTTGCTCTTTCCCATCCTATCAGCAACATAATAATAGGGTCTGATACCATTGAACAACTTGAGGAAAATGTTAAATTTGCTGAAAATTTTATGCCAATGGATGAATCAGAAAAGCAAATGCTTATAAAATTAGTCTCTCCTTATGCAGCCAGATTAATGTATTATAAGATGAATTGAAAATGCCATCTCTATTTAATACCGAAAAAACAGTATTAACAATGATTCTATGATAATTTTGATAGTATAGCTCAACAAGAAAAAAAGGCCTTAAATTTTTACGGTAATTCGTATTTAAACTCTTTTGCAAGTCAATGAGCACATATTACTTAAAAGTATGGACTATTAAATTTTCTACGTAGAATTAGGCATTTAAAAATATAAGGTTTTTCTACCACAGAACATCCCAATAGCCAATATTTTCAAAAATGTAGTAATATTATAAAAAAGTTTTAAATATTTTTTTTTGATTTAAAAATTTAAAAAGGAGGACCTTCATGAATGCTATTGAGATAGCTGTGAAAATGGAGTCCGATGCAATAGAGTTCTACACAGAAGCGGCTAACAAAATTGCCCATCCTGTGGGCAGAAAAATGTTTTCTGTGATAGCGGAAGATGAAAAAAGACATCTTGATATTTTAAGCAAGATTTTAAAGGGGTTAGATATTCAGCTATCCGATGTGAGCCCAATGCAAAACATTAAAACTATTTTTGAGTCCATGAAATCCGATATGATGGTAAGGATTACAACCACAAACGATGAGATGGAAGCTTTTAAAATAGCAATAGAGATGGAAAAAAAGGGAGTAGAATTTTATGAATCCTTACTTAAAAAGAGTATTACAGAAAAAGAAAAGAATCTCTTTAAAAAACTTATAGAGGAAGAACAACAACACTATAATATCTTCTCTAATACTCTCTCTTATTTGCAAGATACAGGAAATTGGTTTTTATGGGAAGAAAGAGGCATCGTTGATGGGGGAACCGCTTATGCCTAAATAAATAGCAGAGGAGAGAGATAAATTATACTCTCTCCTTTTGCAACCCTATAATATCTTTAATTATTTTCTATTTTTTCTATTTGCAATCTCTAAGGCAAAGTTAGAACACTCCTGATAAATCTCCTTGCCATCAGTAGAAGACATAGAAATCATAGCAATTCTACCACTATCTATGCCTAAGGCTTCAAGCAATCTAACTGTTCTTTGGATTCGTGCCTTCACTCTTGGTTTGATACTTTTATACTTGCATGAACCTTCCTGGCAATTTAGAATGATTACACCATCAAAACCATTCTCAAAAGCTGTCAAGATGTCCAAAGAATCTATCCGGCTTATACAATGAATGGGGAGTTGATAAATATTCTCAGGTAATTCTAAACCTAAAACTCCAACATGGTGTGTACATAATAGAGCCAATACCTTAGGGACATCACTTTTTAAACCTAATGTTTTCTGAGCATTTTGAATCGCTTTTCTTATCTCATCTATGTCATAACTTAGCATACTAATAGCTCTACCAGGGCACTCAGGAGCACAAAGACCACAGGCCTGACAATATTCAAGCCTTATTTCAGAATAAGAATGGACAACAGGAGCACCATAAGGGCATACTCTCTGACAAGTTAAACAACCCATGCAACGGCTGATATTTACGAAAGCCCCTCCACCACATCCTCTACATCTTCCAGCTTCTTTTAAAGCTTCTTCTTCATCATAGTTAATCTCATAATGTATAAAAGCATCACATCTAACCTCTGGAGCAAGGTGTTTGACTGGTTGCCTTGGGGCTGAAACCATTCTCTCAATAACACTTACTGGGAGGGGAGCTATCTTTTCTTTTTCTAAAACAGGTAATGCACCTTTTATAGTTTTCCCCTGCAGGTAAAGATCAATAGCGAGTGCAACCCTATGTCCGTTAGCAACTGCTGCAACGGCAGAGCCAGGCCCTGTTACTACTTCTCCCGAGACGAAGACGCCTTGAACATTAGTCATCTGGGTCTCAGGGTCCCATTCAATTCTACCTCTTGAATCTAATTTTATAGGGCTATCTTTCAGTAGGGACATATTAGACATCTGACCTATTGCAATAATTATCGTATCTGCCTCAATAAAGGAAGTCTGGTCTTCATAGAATGAGGGTGCAAATCTCCCCATCTCGTCAAAAACTTTTTTAACCTTAACAACCTCTAATCCTTCAATATTACCGTTGGAACGTTTAATAGCTTTAGGTCCCCAGCGATTATATATTTTGATTTTTTCTTCAAGACACTCATCTATCTCCCATTTCCATGCTGGCATTTCTTCAGCACTCTCTAAACAGACCATAGAGACATCCATCACTCCTAATCTTCTTGCTGAGCGTGCTACATCAACTGCCACATTACCACCTCCTATTACAAGGAGTTTGTTACCTAACTGGGGGCTACGGCCGAAAGCGATATCCTGTAAAAAAGGAATTGCTAAAAGAATGCCAGTGCCATCTATACCAGGTATATTAAGGGATCGGCTCTCAGAAAGACCAATAGCAATTAAAAGCGCATCATGTTTAGCTATTAACTCATTAATCGTTATATCTTTTCCAATCTCGCAGTTTGTTTTTACATCTATTCCCTTAGCAAGTATGTCATCAATGTCTTCTTTTAACATTTCTCTTGGAAGACGATAAGGAGGAATTGCAGAAGCTAACATACCACCTAATACAGGAAGTCTTTCGTAAATAGTCACATTATAGCCTGCTGAGGCGAGATCATTTGCTGCGGTCAAGCCTGAAGGACCTGAACCAATTATGCCTATACTTTTATTTTTAGTCTTCTCTATAAATTTCCTCTTACTCTTCCTATACTCACGGGACTGCTCAATTGCAAACCTTTTAAGATGCCTAATAGCAAGTGGTTCATCAATAGCACAACGTCTACAAGCTTGTTCACAGGGGTGATGGCATATCATAGAACAAGTAGTTGCAAGAGGATTAGGAGCAGTGATTACATCAAAAGCTTCAGTATATTTACCCCTTGCTATTAGACCGATATAAGCCTGTATGTCTGTATAAACAGGGCAAGAAGCACGACATGGAGGATAAGGTCTCTTCTCTTTAATCTCAGAAACTTTATCATAGAAAGTTTTTTCTTCTAAAACAGAGTTTTTAACTGTCATCTTTAACTCTCCCTATTAGTGAATAAAAAAATAATAAAAATTGTAACATAATATTTTATCAATTTTGAAGGCAAAAGGAGATCGCCTGTATTTATCATCTTTAATTCTCCTAAACCTTTTCTAAATAGATACTTGGAGATCACTTAAACACTCCTTTAACTCTGGAATTAATTAATGCAGTAAAATTATAAACTTTTTTCTACCTTGGCTGTTATTTCAAAAGTCAAATCACTCTTTATTATTATTTGAAAATGAACTATTTTAAAATTCTAACATTCTTTCCAAGGATTAATATCTGAAGGTTTATATAGTGCTTTCTGTAACCCTATCCTTAACCTTTCTCCCTAATCCCGTAATTTCAATCTTCTCTCTTCTTTGCTTTTTTAAGCTTTTTATTCATCTTGAATTTTAATATATCAAACTCTCATGTGAATTCTCTTTATTAAAAAATCTAAATATTAATTAAAAAATATTAATTAAATAAGACATTCTTTTAATAAAAACCATTTAAATAAACCATTAAAATAAGTAATCACAACTAAGTCGTGGAAACATCCCTAATTTCGTGATGGAAAAAAATTAAGGCTCACCTTATACTGCACTAAGCAAACAAAGAGTATAGGAGGTG
>CAYPJO010000063.1:0-11079 GCA_964411065.1 uncultured Thermodesulfovibrio sp. | reverse complement strand
TTCAGTTTTAATTTTAAACACTTTATGGAAAATAAGCAAGTAAACTTCCAAGAAGTGCGTTGAAAAACCCAAAATTCGAGAGCTTAAGTCCTGAGATTGTCTGCAAGCTCTTTACTATATCACAATTAAAATTTAGCATTATAACTCCACTCAATTATTCTCGAGACTAAATTCTTGGTCTCATCAGCACCAGTGTCAACTTTCATCAATCTTTCCTTGTCAACTTCCTCAGGAGATTCAAACTTTTCTTTTTGAGCTAAGTATATCTCCCATTGAGCATCAGATATATCTTCAGATTCTTTTCGCTTAAGCAATCTATTCTTGATAATATTATCATCGGCAGTGCACCAAATCCAATGGATATTGGCAAAGCCAAGTTCATTCACTAAAACCTCTCGATAAACTCTTTCTCTAAAAGTAGCATCTAAAATAACATCCCTGCCTTTAGAGAGAGCATCTTTTGCAAGCTCTACTATTTTCCTGTAAGTTCTTTCAGTGTAATCCCTACTATATATTCCCTTTTCAAAAGCCTCATAACGATGTTCTGTAGCCCCTATGCCAGCAAGATTTTTTCTAACTATGTCAGAGGGAATCCATTCTCCGAGAATTTGTTCCCTTAAAGATCTTGCTAATGTTGATTTGCCAGTGCCTGAAAGCCCAAAGAGGACAAAGACTCTGGGTTTACCTCCAGCATACAGATAGGCAAGGTCGAGATATTTAGAGGCAATATCCATAGCCTTGTTTCTCTCTTCTTCTGGCAATGTGAAATCATCCGATGTGAAACAGCCAATTTTCCCCCTCACATAAGCACGATAGCATTTATAAAAATTAAGGAGTTTGAGTAAATCTCTATCAGCTGATCTTTCCACATAAGTATTAACGAAATATTCAGAAAGTTCTTTATAGCTATGAAAGTCCAAATCCATGCTTAAAAAAGCGATGTCACTTGCCACATCTCCGCATCGGAATCTCTCATTGAACTCAATACAATCGAAGATGTAAACCCTATTTAAATCATCAAAGCAGATATTTGCGGAGTATAAATCTCCATGCCCTTCACGGATAAAGCCTTTTTTGATGCGTGTTTCAAAGAGTGTCTCGTTATTCCTCAAAAAAGACCTTGTCCAATTTACAACATGATTATATCTCCATCTATTTATTGCTCTACCCACATAGCCTGCTGTCTGATTGAAGTTCTCTTCTGTATTATAGGAAACTGTCTCTATTGAGCCATACTGATTAATGCCCTCTCCTGTCTTTGCAATTTTATAAAAAGTAACAAGTACATCTATTATTAAATCAATATGCTTTTTGGTCAATGCTCTTTCATTTATAACTTGTTGCATCATGCCTTTCAGAGGGAGCTTTTTCATCTTAACAGCATACTCGACTATACGATCATCATTTTCTATACTATAGCCCTGAGAGGTCATAGAAATAGGGACAACTCCAAGATAAATATTAGGACAAAGCCTTCGGTTTAACTCAAATTCTTTTTGACAATAAATTTTTCTAAGTTCAAGAGTGGTAAAATCGAGAAAACCAAAATTAACAGGTTTTTTAATTTTATAAACCAATTCATCGACAATAAAAACATAGGAGATATGGGTCTGTATGACCTCCATAGTCTTTGGAGGTTCAGGAAAAGACTTTTCATTTAAAGCTTGTGACCAATTTATCATGTTCCTTTCTCCATTATGTTTCTTAATACTAAAAGATCTGCAAAGGCAGAGGTTAAGCATAAATATAGCATCTCATAAATTTCAGAGTCCTTAGTAGCTACTTAAAACTCCTTAGAAGCGATCTCAATCTTTCATATTCATATTTTGTGAGTTTTTTATCTTTATAAAAGTAACTTTCAAAGGCTCTAATGAATTCAAGTGCCTTTACCCTAATCTTGTAAGTACTGATTTTATTAGCAAATTCCTCAAGTCCCTCCGAGTTAGCTTTAGTGTAACCTTTCTTTCGCATAATAGCTAAGAATTCTTTAATTATCTTTTCTTCGTAGCTAACTTTTTTAAAAAAAGAGGTGCGTCTATAAAGGATAATAAGAAAAAGTGTTATTGAAAACATAAGCAAGAAGAAGATATAGAATAGATTATCCCTAATTAAATCTAAGTTTAATCTAAACCTTTGGACGTTTTGCCTTAATTTATTCAACAAACTTATCTGTTTATATAAATCGTAGTTAACAATTAGAGCATTCCAGTGAAAATTGATAGTATCAAAAATCATCCCCAATTTATCTAATAAACCAATCTTTGAAGAAAAAAGTTCAGCAGAAGGAGTAGGATCGAAGCGTACCCAACCAATATTTACAATATATGCCTCTACCCATACATGAGCATTCTTTTGTAAAACCCTATAGTAGCCACCTAACTCATTGTAAATACCTCCTCTATAACCTCCTACCATCCTTGCAGGTATCCCTTTGACCCTAAGCATGACTGTCATAGCTGAAGCAAAGTATTCGCAGTTTCCATACTTATATTTAAATAGAAAATCGTTAATCGGGTTATTAGTAATAGGCAAGCTTGTGATGGAATATTTAAAATCACCGTATTTTAAAAAGTTAGATATAGCAATAGCTACGGATAGTTCATCTTTATTACTGATTATTTGATTAGTGAGAACTTGTATCCTTTCTATTTCCATCCCTGGCAATTGAAGATACTTTTGCCTGTCTACAACATTCTCGGGTAAAACATCACTTATAACCGATTCACCATCATATCTAACTCTTCTTGTAATGCCTTGTGGTAATGAGAATGTCAAATCCCCATGAAAGGTCACATCTTTTATAGAACTCCTAAGTGGTTTGTCAAGGTGGGGGAGATACCTGTTATCAAAGGGTTCTAAATATACGGTATAACTAATTATCTCCCCTTCCTCAAAGAGGAGAATTGGTCTTGAGAGGGCTTCTGAATCCGAATTTCTCCAGCCTATACCATCGAAATAATCAAAGGTTATTGCTCTCCAATATAGTTTATCTGAAGGTATGGGAGACATCTTCACCCTCATTACTATTGCGTTATCAATCTGAATGTTAGAAACCTCCCCAAGTCTAACAGTGTCTGAAAATCCAACAACCTTTGTATCTTTATTCAGAAAATTCAAAAGAGGATAGCTCGTTCTGGGAAGTATAAAAAATAAGAATGCAGTAAGAGGGATAGCAGACAGTGGAATTACAGTCGATTTAAGTAAAAGACTCTTAATTACTTTAATATCAAGCATTAAATCTTTATCTTGAGAATAAAAAGTTAGAGAGACTATAGCAAGAGAGATCATAAACATAATAGAAATCAAATACAATAGATATTCAATATTGATAGAAAGCAGTGCAGAACCTGCCAATAGGAGAATTGAGATAAGATATATTTGTAGATGGTCTTTAATAGCTCTTGTTTCTAAATATTTGATTGCGAGTAGGATCAAAAGAGCTTCTATTATTGGTGTTACGGGGTCTTCTAAAGTTAATCTTGTAAAAGTGAAAGCTACAAAAACAAAGGCTATTATATTTAAGAACCAACGAGGTATAAGGTTTAACTGCCTATATCCAGAATAAAAAGAGATGCCAATGAGGGTGATAAAAATAATTGTGTATACTATATCAATATGTCTAACAACGCTAAGAAACCCCGTTATACCTATGGTATAGGATAAAAGATGAACAAGGACTCCAATTTTGATTTTGCTTGAGCTATTCCCCATAGAGTGCCAAAGCTCTTAGCATATTGATCCTATATTGATTCAAATGTCCTCCTTTATAGAGTTCTCCATTTACCCTTAAATCAACTTCTACTCCATTCTTAAAGGATTGATTAATAATATAGACAATACATGAGATCTTCTGTTCAATATCTTTAACCGGAAAAGATTCAAAATCTATAAAAAGACGACTGTAAAGTTGCGATGAATGATCAGTTGTTTTCAGTTTATCAGTTTTTGCAGTAGCTTTCCAGTTTATATATTTCAACGGATCTCCATCAATGTAATCTCTTATAAAGAGAGGTTCTGAATCAGAACCTTGAGTCATACTGCTATAATTGGATGCAAACTTCTTATCTTTTTCAATACAGGGTTGGTAATAGCATTTTACCATTCTTGGAAAAACTATAAAATCAATCTTTTTATCTATTTCATAGCCTTTGACAAAAAAGTTAAAGGGGAAAACAGAAGTTACAAACAAATTCCCTATTGTGTATCTGCCTCTTCTGCTGAAGTTAAAGACAACATACTTAACCACCGACGTATTTCTCTCTACTATGTGGAATAATATCTCCTCTTCTAAAAACTTCACCTTCAACAAAAAAGCGGGAATATATCTTTTTTGATTTATAATCTTAACTTTTATGAAAGATTCTTTACTGGCATAGATCTCATCGGGCACCTCAATCTCAAAGCTAATTTTTGAGAGATTCAATTTACTTAGGTAACCTGAAATTATCATAAAACTGAGTAATGCAGACACTATAAGATAGACTAAGTTATTACCGGTATTAACAGCAGAAAAACCTAAAAGAAGGGTAAAGGCTATGTAGATCCATCCTGCCTTTGTTAATTTTATTACACGGGGACTGCTATTTTTTCTAATATTGATAGAAAAATCTCCTTTTTTGTATTGCTGTTATATTCTTCTTTGAAAATAACTCTGTGAGGGATTGTATATTCGGCAAGGTCTTTAACATCCTCGGGGATAACGAAATCTCTTCCGCTGAAATAGGCCTTTGTCTTTGCTGTTGAGCTAATAGCCAACATTCCTCTGGTGGATATCCCACTAAGAAAATACTTGCTATTTCTTGAAGCCTCAACAATATCAAGAATATAGTTTAAAACCTTGTCAGATATATAGACGGTATCTTTTATCTCCTTTTGAATCTTTAGAACCTCTTCCTTAGTTAAAAGAGGTTGAATTCTGTATATTTCCTCCCTCTTACTACCTGCTCTTAATATCTCCATTTCCGCTTTTCTTGTGGCATATCCTATACTTATCTTCATCATAAACCTATCGAGTTGAGACTCTGGCAACGGAAAAGTTCCAAAATGTTCGATAGGATTTTGAGTTGCAATTACGAAGAAAGGCTTTTTCATCTTGTAAGTCTTACCTTCTACTGTCGTTTGTTTTTCTCCCATCACCTCTAATAATGCACTCTGTGTTTTCGGGGTTGCTCTGTTAATCTCATCTACCAAAACTATATTATTGAAGATCGGGCCAGGATGAAAATCGAAGGTTGCTGAGTTTTTATTATAGACAGAGACTCCTGTTATATCTGAAGGGAGTAAATCGCTTGTACATTGAATTCTTCCAAAATCAAGGCCTAGAGACTTTGCAATGGCTATGGCAAGAGTCGTTTTACCCAGGCCGGGCAAGTCCTCAATCAAAAGATGTCCCTCTGAAAAAAAAGTTATCAGTGCGAGCCTAAGAGCTTTTGCCTTTCCATGTAAATAGTCAGATAGAGAGTTAATTATTTCATCTATTGTCTGATTTCTTTGCATGAATTAAGGCAAATAAATATAGCTTAGAAAGAGAATCCTTCATCCCATTTTAAAAAGAGCTCAATCTCTTATGAGAGATAAGTCTTATGAGCAAAATTACCCTTTCATTAACATTAAAATTAGTTTTCTAAGTTCTTCTAAAGTCTGATATCTTATCTCTACTTTACCTTTTTTACCTTTATGATGAATTTGCACTTTCATCCCTAAATTCTTCGTCAATTTATCTTCAAATTCCTTTATTTCGGGAGATAAAAGTCTTTCTTCAGGCACTTCTCTTTTAGACAATTTTTTGCACAAAGCCTCAGTGGCTCTTACACTAAGGGAATACTTAGATATCTTTTTTGCTATCTCAATTTTTTTATTATCATCTTCGACTGTTAACAGAGCTTTTGCATGTCCTAAGGTGAGTTTATCACCCTCTATTAGAGCTTTTACCTCCTCAGGTAGTTTTAAGACTCTTAGGTAATTAGTAACTGTAGTTCTATCCTTACCCACCTTTTTAGAAATTTCCTCTTGAGAGAGATTGAATTCTCTATGAAGTCTCTGAAGAGCTTCAGCAGTTTCTATTGGATTTAAATCCTCCCTCTGGATGTTCTCTATTAAGGCAATTTCAAGTGCCCTCTGATGGGAAACCTCTTTTACTATAGCAGGTATTTTAGAAAGTCCTGCCAGTTTAGCTGCTCTTAATCTTCTTTCCCCTGCAATTAAATGGAAGAAATCGCTATTATTATATCTTGTAACTATTATGGGCTGGAGGATGCCGGTCTCCTTAATAGAGATTGAGAGTTCAAGGATAGTATCATCTTTAAAGACTTTACGGGGTTGTCCTTCAAAGGGAATGATTTTATCAATATCTATATTTATAATATCTTCACCCCTTTCAGGGAATAAAGCATCCAGTCCTTTACCTAATGCCGTTTTCATGTAAAACCTCCATTGCGAGGGATAAATAACTCTGTGAGCCCTTTGATCTCATATTATAGAGAATGGCTGGCTTACCATGACTGGGAGCTTCACTCAAAGTAACATTCCGAGGGATAAAGGTTTGGTATACCTTTTCTTTAAAATATTTTCTAACTTCCTTTGCAACCTGTTGAGACAGAGATGTCCGAGCATCATACATTGTAAGAATTATACCTTCCAGTTCCAGTTTCGGGTTAAGAGAACTTTTAACTCTTTTAAAAGTTTTATATAATAGACTCAACCCCTCTAAGGAATAATACTCACACTGGACAGGAATGAGTATAGAATCTGCAGCTACAAAGGCGTTTAAGGTTAATAACCCTAAGGATGGAGGGCAGTCTATAAAAATAAAGCTATAGTTATCTTTTATATTATTAAGTGCCTTACAAAGAATTTGTTCTCTGCCTTCTCTGCTAACTATTTCGAGTTCTACAGCGAGTAGATCGATTTTCGAGGGAACAATACTTAAGTTTTCGATCGTCGTTCCCATTATAACCTCTTCCAATTTATACCTTTCACTATAGACATCATAAAGGCTTGTAGGTAGATCTTCTCTATTTATTCCAAACCCGCTTGTTAAGTTTCCCTGAGGGTCTGAATCAATTACAAGAACTCTCTTTCTATCAAGAGCTATAGAAGTAGAGAGATTGATAGCGGTCGTTGTCTTACCTACGCCACCTTTTTGATTAGCTATGACTATAATCTTTCCCATCGATATTTATAATTTTATCATTTTCAATTAGATAGTGACCATAAAGTAGAGATCATTAATTGCAGTTTGAACCTCTCTGAGAATGACTCCAACACCAAAGGCTGTCACAAAATTCAAAATCGTAAATGTAATATTGATAAAAAAAGCTTAAATACTCGCAAATTTAAAGTATTATTGCGGGAAGTATCAAAAACCCGAATAAAGAATTATAACATTACCTATAGTCTTGTTTTATATAAACAAAAACTGAGGGGATTTATTATCAATAGGAAAATCATCTTAAAAAATTGAACTGATTACCTAAAGAGAATTAGTTTAAGGAATTACAGAATTAAATTTTAAACAAATCCCTTGCTTGCTGGGTATAATTCTTCTCATCATCATATATGAAAAAGGGGGGCTCAATTTTAAGACCTGACTTTGCTGATTTTACACTTTCTATTAAGACCATCTTAGCTTCTGAATTAATTTTAGAGTGAATAAATCTCAATCTTTTAGGCTCAAGACGGTATTGCCTCATGAGACCAAAGAGTTCTGGCAATCTTTCAGATAGATGAATAATATAGAATCTACCATAGTTTTTGATCAATAAAGAGGCAGAATTAATTAATTCGTGTAGATTTAACTTGATCTCATGTCTCGCTATAGCCCTCTCATCATCATTACTAATACGACCAGTATCAATTTTTCTAAAAGGTGGATTTGAGACTGCTAAGTCAAAATTGCCTATTAATTCAATAAACCTCTTGAAATTTAAAGCCAAATTCTTTCGGTATAAAGGATCTAGCAAACTCCTCATATCAAGATTTAAGACACTAACCCTATTTGATAGAGAATTTACTTCAACATTTCTCTCTGCAAGTCTTGCAAGCGCAGACTGGAGCTCAATAAGATAGACCTCTGCATTAGTATATTTCTTAGCCAGAAGAATGCCTATTATTCCACTGCCAGCCCCTAAATCTACAATGCTTGCAACATAATTCAACTTAACAAAAGAAAAAAGCAAAAGGGCATCGATAGAAAATCGATAACCATCCTTGTGCTGATATATCTTAATATCTCTAATTGAATCGTAAGTAAACATCAAAAATTAATTAGACACTAACGAAAATCAATGAAAAACATCGAAGAATGGTTTTTCTAATATAAGAAAGGAATAATATTCCTATAGCAATTTTGAGAAATATTCTAAAAACTTATACTCTAAAGTATCTGGGGCAATTTTCCGCCTTCCAACCAACCTCTCTTCATAAAGTTTGATTGTATCATCTAATTCTTTTATGCCGTATACACAAAGAAATTTATTAATACCATTAGCCCCAGCATTCCTTATACCAAGCAATCTCTGTTTTAGGGTTAAAAAATAACAATAATGGTAAAGATCTTCACAAGCAGGATACCCCTTCTGGAATATTGATTCTTCCACTTTCTTTAGAAAAAAAATCTTTTCCGATATTATAAAATCCCTTAAAAATTTTTCTTTTAATTCACTGCGCAAATAATAGTCTTTAAACATCTAAGATTTTACATAATTACACATCACATAGTTATGAGCTATTTTTATCAAAATAATCCTTTAGCCATCTTAAGATATTATCAGAGGAGGGGGGGCGAACCAGAAAGACCTCTATATCAGGACTAAATTGTATTTTAGACCTGACTTCATCTTCCATTATTAAAAGACTTGCCTCTCCTGGTTGAAGATTATTTTCAATAATATTACGAATATGCGCAATTCTATTATTAAGGATTTCTAAATAAAAGGTATATATCTTACTAAAGACCTCTTTTGTTCTAACCACACTAAGGCAACTACGCCAATCTATGAATGCTCCCAAGATCTCTCTGTTTTCTATGGGGATGAACAAAGCACCAGCGTCAATCTTCTGCTTAATAAGTTCAAATGCCTTTTCGTTTATACTTCTTATAACATTGAGTCCTTCTTCTCCCTCTAAATAAACATTTTCGTAAAAGACTTTTTTTACTTTCCCTGCGGTCTCAAGCCTTTTTAAGTGATCTAAAACATCTTCCCAATATAAATTTAAAAGTCTAGTATAGTCTTCTGGAAAACCACTTAAAGGAATGAAATTATGGACACAATAAATTTTTCTTTTATTAAGAAAACTATCTACAGTAGGTTTTTCTAATTGACCTAATTGACTCATTAATATACTCCTACAATTATTCCCCTTTTTATTCGTCTATCATATAAAAAGAGAAATTTAACTATATAGGGACTCTTAAACTTACTATATATAAGCTAAAATAATTAGAGAGAATCACATTACTACAACTTAAATCTATTTTTTATTTTTATTAACTTGTCAATATTTTCAATGCTCTTAACCTGCTGGGATGCTTTAGCTTTCTTAAAGCCTTAGCTTCTATCTGTCTAACACGTTCCCTTGTTATTGAAAGGTATCGTCCTACTTCTTCCAGAGTATGATCTCTATCAACACCTATTCCAAACCTCATTCTTATAACAATTTCCTCTTTGGGTGTTAAGGTTTTTAGTATTCTTTGAATCTGCTCTGATATCTCAATTCTTTCAGTATCAGAAAAGGGTGAAGGACTTACCTTATCACCTACAAAATCCTCTAATTCTGTATCCTCATCCCCAATAGGAGTTTGTAAAGCTATGGGATCCTGAATAGCTCTAAACACTTCCTCTACCTTTCTAACAGGCACTGATAATTTAGCTGCTATCTCCTCGTTAGTTGGTTCTCTCCCGATCTCTTGAGTTAATTCCTTTGAAGCTTTAGTGACTCTGTTGTAAAACTCCATCATATGAACTGGGACACGTATTGTCTTAGTTTGATCTATTAAAGCTCTTGTAATAGCTTGTCTTATCCACCAAGTAGCATATGTGCTAAATTTGAAGCCCTTCTCATATTTAAATTTATCTACAGCTTTCATCAATCCTATATTCCCTTCCTGAATAAGATCTAATAAAGGAAGCCCTCTGCCCACGTAATTCTTAGCAATATTAACAACAAGTCTTAAATTCCTTGTGATAAGCTCATTTTTTGTCTCTTTTACGAGATCTCTCGCCTTAGAAATCCTTTGCCAGAATTCTTTTAACTCTTCTATTTTAATTCCTGTTTCTGTCTCCACTTTCTTATAATATTTTTGAATGTCTTTCAAAAGCATTTCCAATTTCTTAGATTTTAATCCCTTTTTCTTTTTTTCATTTATTAATTGCCTTAACTCCTTCAGGGAACCATATTTTTCTATTTTCTTCTCTTCCTGCTCAAGAGCAAGCATAATCTCTTCAAGCCTTGACAAAGTTTTCTTTATAGCTTCATCGGTTATTTCAGATTCAGAGAGCATATTGCCATCTTCTTCTTCAGTAGTAATAGTCTCTTTAATCTTATTAAACAATGAAAGATTAGAAACAGATCTTCTTATGATCTCTTTACCCTCTTCTAACTTTTTAGCTAACTCGGTCTCTTCATATTTAGTAAGGATTGATATATCTCCCATAGAATTGAAATAGGCTTGTACTAAATCCTCGGCTCTCTCATATTCCTCAACCTCTTCCTCTATGCCTTCAAGTAATGGAATTCCATCTTCATAGTCTACCACTTTAATCCCGCTATCAGCGAGTTCATCCATCAAATTTTCAAGTTCATCAGGAGAATAAAATTCTGATGGAAGAATATCATTTATTTCGTCGTAGGTTAAATAACCACGTCTTCTACCAATATTGAGAAATTCTTCTAAAATATCTCTTTCTTTCATCCCTTTGCCTCTTCACATAAAAAAATTAAAGAAAGGATAGCCTTTCTTTAATTTTATAATAAAATTCTTTTTTTTTAAAATTTATTCTAATCTGAGTTTTTATGATTTTATGTTCTTTAACATTAAGGGCAGGTAGAGATCAAGGCTCACGGTCTATTAGTACTGGT
>CAYPJO010000062.1:0-11157 GCA_964411065.1 uncultured Thermodesulfovibrio sp. | reverse complement strand
TGACATTTTAAATTAGTAATTAAGTGTGACATTTTAAAATAGTAACCACACCCAAGAACCAAGATTCTTGAAAAAAATATTTCTCTTTATTTACAATATTTCACTTCTATGAGGGCTTTTGTTACAGGTGCTACTGGATTCATTGGTAGTCATCTCGTTGAATCCTTACTTAAAGAAGGATTCGAAGTAATATGTTTGATAAGACCCTCTTCTTCCTTAAAATACATTGAGGGTCTTAACCTGAAATTAATAGAGGGTGACTGTTGTAACTTTAATTCTTTCTGTAGTGCTTTAAAGAGTTGTGATTACGTATTTCATCTTGCTGGATTAACAAAAGCAAAATCTGCAGCAGATTTTTACAACGCTAATGTCATAGGTACAGAAACACTATTGAGGGCAGTACTAAGGGGAGGGCATAAGATTAAAAGATTTTTTTTCCTAAGCAGCTTGGCAGCAACAGGTCCAAGTCTTAATGGTATCCCACTAACAGAAAATTGTGAACCTTTGCCTGTATCTGTTTATGGCAGAACAAAATACGAAGCGGAAAGGCTTGTTTACAGTTTTAAAAAGGAAATTCCAATAACTATCCTGAGACCACCTGCTGTATATGGACCAAAAGACAGAGATATGCTAACTCTTTTCAAAATGGTTAAGGCAGGTATAGCCCCTTACTGGGGAAAGTCCCTTTACTCCTTTATTTATGTTGAAGACCTTGTAAAAGGCATTATTGACTCTTCTTTAAGCAAAGATGCGGAAGGCTCTATATTCTTCGTTTCTGATGGTCTTATTTATTCATCTGATGATATAATAAATGCAATATCAACGGCAATCAATAAAGAACCCTTAAAAATAAGCATTCCTTCTTTTGTGATCCCTATTTTTGGTGCACTAACAAAAATGAAAAAAAATGTTAACATCATAAATAATGACAAGTTAAAGGAACTACGCTATAAAAATTGGATCTGTGACTCTTCAAAGATTAGAAAAACCTTGAAGTTTGCTCCACAGGTAACTTTAAAAGAAGGAGCTCAATGGACAGCTAATTGGTATAGGATACACAAATGGCTATGAGCACCGATTTATTTGAAAAATGTTATAGGTTTACTGCAGCCGTAGAGCTACAGCAAAGAGGTATGTATCCCTACTTTAGAATAATAGAGAGCGCCCAGGAGCCTGAAGTCATAATGGGTGGTAAGAAAATGATCATGGTGGGGTCAAATAACTATTTAGGATTAGCTAACCATCCCAAGGTTAAGGAAGCTGCTATAGAAGCCACCAAAAAATATGGAACTGGTTGTGCAGGCTCAAGATTTTTGAATGGTACTCTTGATATTCACGTAAACCTTGAAAGAAAGCTTGCTCGTTTTATGCGAAAAGAGGCAGCTTTGATATTCTCTACAGGGTTTCAAGTTAATCTTGGGGTTATCTCTGCTCTCGTTGGTAAAGATGATTTAGTAATAATAGATAAAATGGATCACGCCAGTATAATAGATGGCTGTAGATTAGCCTATGGCGAGGTAAGAAGATATAAGCATAATGATATAGCAGATCTCGAAAGGGTATTGATGGAAAATGATGGTAGAGGCAAGTTCATTGTTGCTGACGGAGTTTTCAGCATGGAAGGAGATATAGTTAATCTCCCCGAGGTAGTTAGATTGACAAAAAAATATAAAGCCCGCTTAATGATTGATGATGCACACGGGATAGGTGTCTTAGGTAAGACTGGTAGAGGAACTGCTGAGCACTTTAACCTTGAAAAGGAAGCAGATCTTATCATGGGAACATATAGTAAGTCTCTTGCCTCTATCGGTGGCTTTGTAGTAGGCGATAAAGAAGTTATCAACTATATTAAACACTATGCAAGATCTTTAATATTCAGCGCAAGTCCAACCCCTGCTTCCGTTGCTGCTGTTAGTGCAGCTATAGATATAATCGAGAGTGAGCCTGAAAGAATTGCACAGCTTTGGAAAAATACATACAAAATGCAGAATGGATTAAGGTCCCTCGGTTTTGACATAGGAGTCACTCAAACCCCCATTGTCCCTGTAATAGTGGGCGACGATGAGTTAGCATTTAAAATGGTGATGATGCTCCAAAACGAAGGCGTCTTTGCTAATGTAGCTATATCTCCTGCGGTACCCCCTGGTAAGGCTTTAATCAGAACGAGTTACATGGCAACTCATACAGATGAGCATCTTGACAGAGTTCTTGAAGCTTTCCAGAAAGTAGGTAAAGCTCTCGGACTAATATAGCCTTTTTATATTTTTATATCTTATTTTTGTATTCACAAGCTTTAACCTATAGTAAGTGTTTTTATAATTGAGGTTAAAGCTACGATTACCTTTTTCAACGATTTTATTTATTCTAATTCCTAATCAATGAATAAAGCTGGGCTAACAAATCATAGCAAAGCACTTTAAGGATACCCTCTAAGTTGGATGCCGGGAAAATCCTTTAAAATAATCGAAGCTAAAACAAGAGAAGATCTTATTGATTTTATAAAGGTCCCCCTTTCTTTATATGCCTCCGATAGTTTTTATGCACCCCATCTTATAAAGGATCAACTGGAACATTTCTCATCAGCAAACCCCTTTTTTAAGTTCTCAGAAGTGAAATTTTTCATATCCTATAAAGGAAAAGAGCCTGTCGGTCGTATCGCTGCAATTATTAATTACAATCATATCGATTTTCATAAAGAGTCTGTGGGATTTTTCGGCCTTTTTGAATGTATTAATGATAAAGATGTTTGCAGTGTTTTACTAGATAAAGTATCCAATTTTTTTGCGAAAAGACAACTAAAAATAATAAGAGGCCCAATGAATCTCTCTACAAATGAAGAGTGTGGCCTTCTTATAGAAGGCTTTGAAACACCATCTATGATAATGACACCCTATAATCCTCCTTTTTACAAAGACTTGATGGAGAATCATGGGATGAAAAAAGCTAAAGACCTCTACGCTTTTATCTATGATATTCCCAAGGAGTTACCAGAGAAAGTTCTAAAAATAGCAGATATCGCCGCTAAAAGTGGTATTACTTGCAGAATGATTGACAAAAAAAACTTTATCAAAGATATGTTAGCTTTTCGTGAGGTCTATAACTCAGCTTGGCAGGATAATTGGGGCTTTATCCCTCTAACAGAGGATGAGCTCTTTTATTCTGCAAAAAGATTAAAAAAACTTATTGTTCCAGAGTTTACCATCTTAGCCTTTGAAGATAAAAATCCTGTAGGGTTTTTCGGAGCTATACCCGACTATAATTTAGTTTTGAGAAAAATGAAAGGCAAGATAACCCCATTTAGCCTTATTAAAGTTTTATATTATACCAAAAAGATTACAGATTTAAGGCTTCTCCTCTTTGGAATAAAAAAAGACTTCAGAAGAAGAGGTATAGACGCTCTTCTCTTTCGTGAAGCCTTCAGGAATTTCAATAGACGACAATTTAGATATAAAAGAGTTGAATTTTCATGGATACTTGAGGATAACCTACAAACTTTAAGGATTATAAATCAATTTAACGCTAAACTTTATAAGAAGTTCAGAATCTATGAGAAGAATCTTTGACTTTTTGATAAATATTTATATTTTTATATTTTTTATATTTAAATGTAAGAGCGAATATTAGAATAATAATATTAGCTCAAAAAGAGCTTAAGCCCCTAAAAAGACAACTAAAATTTTAAATGATCCAAATAGGGCTTTTAAATGCAATATATGTATGGATGAAAGTGTAGTGACTTAAAATATCTTTTGTATATGATTATCATCGTCGTAAGATTAACCCCCATTTATCAACCTTATGGATATTTTAAACACTTAGAATGGGGGCTCTAAAGTTATATTTATATACTTATTTATCCATGTATAGGACTGGCAAAGCAGAAATTCAGGGCGATTACGTTAATATAGATGATTTTTATAGTAGAGAAAATTAGTCCTAAAGACAGGTAGCAAAAAAGTTCTTTTAATGATTGGAGCAAAACAGAAAGAAAAGCTTTAAAAGGATTTAAAAAAAGTATTTAAATGGAGAAAGACTGTGGTGCCTAAACTCATGTTAGGACTCTCTGTTTACAATTCAACGACTTTTTGAAGTTACTTGTGATATAAGAGATTATAAAAGATAAAAAATATTAAGGTAAGCTATTTATATTATAGAGATAATGAAAAAATCTAAAAAAGATGGATGGAGCCCCTATTTAGCAGGCTGTCTTGCCGGCATAGTTTTAATTTTTTCCACTTGGCTATCAGAAAAATCTTTCAATGCATTAATAACTTTTACAAAAATAAGTAGTCTGATAGAAAGATATTTATTGCCTGCCAGATTTGTGAGTTCAGAATACAATGAAAGATTTGCGTCAATAATAGATTGGCAGTCTATGTTTCTCATTGGTTTATTTATAGGAGTACTTATCTCTGCAATTACTTCGAAAACCTTTCAGTTTAAGATTGTCCCAGATATGTGGCGAAGTCGATATGGCCCAAGCATATTCAAAAGATTATTTTTTTCATTTTTTGGTGGAATGATAGCTGTGTTCGGCGCAAAACTCTCTAGTGGGTGCTTTATCACTTACTGGTTCAATGGTGTCGCTCAGCTTGCTTTAAGTGGTTTTATTACAATTATTTGTATGCTTATAGGCGGTATGGTAATGGCAAACACTATTTATAAAATAAGGAGAAAATGATATGAGCCTGTTACTATATGGGCTTTTAACTGGGTTCTTATTTGGCTTCTTAATACAAAAGGGGCAAATAATCCGTTATGAAAAGCAAATAGGAGCATTACTATTTAAGGACATGACGATTGTTAAATTTTATCTCTCAGCAACGATTGTGGCTATGGTGGGGCTTTTCTTATTAAGAGACCTTGGATATATAAAGCTTGATATACAAATGACTCTTTTAGGTACAAATATTATAGGAGGCTTAATTTTTGGGTTAGGCTGGGGGTTGGTAGGCTATTGCCCAGTTACTCAGGTAGCAGCGCTGGCGGAGGGTCGTTTAGATAGTCTATGGGCTATTGTGGGGATGCTGGCTGGTGCTTTTTTATACTCTAAAGTCTATCCTTTTCTTAAGAATACTATTATGACATGGGGTCATTATGGCAATATAACATTACCTAATCTACTCGGTCACAGCCATTGGATAATAATTGCGATATTTACAATCATTGCCTTAATTTTATTTCTTATTTTTGAAAGGAAGAGTGTATAATATAGGCACAAATAATTTAATTAAAAGGGGTAAAGAACATGTTATCAAAAATACCATTAGATCTTAATAAGATTAAAAAAGAAGATATTGACAAAGAAATATTAAGAGCAGGGATAATAGCAGAACTGGATGCAATCAACTTATATGAGCAAATGGCAGCATTTGCAACAGATCAAAATATTAAGACTATTTTACTCGATATAGCCAAAGAAGAAAAGACTCATGTGGGAGAATTTCAGGCACTATTACTCAGGTTGGATAAAGAACAAATGGAAGAGCTTGAAGAAGGAAAAAAGGAAGTTGATGAGTTACTGAATAAATGAGTACCTTCATGAACTCTCCTTTTGATGAAAGGTTTTTTTAAATAATGTATTCGATAATCAAAAGAAAAATTTTATCCTAAATAGGGAGGCAATATATGAAGAGTTTCAAGTTTTTAGCTGTTTTTCTTATTTTATCCTTGGTTATCTCTATACCTCTTGCATTTGGTCAGAGGGAATTACCGCCAAAAGAGCTTTTTCAAAGAGACAGAGGAGGGTTAGGAAGTGGCGGTTGGGGATTAGATTCACCATTTCAGAGGATGTATGATCCTACTAAATTAGTGACAATCTCAGGCAAAGTTGAGTCAGTTAGTAGAGTAATTCCTATGAAAGGAATGGGTTCAGGTATTCATATACTGCTTAAAACAGAAAAAGAGACCTTTTCTGTACATTTAGGTCCTGCATGGTATATTGAAAGACAAGACATAAAAGTAGTAGCTGGGGACTCTATAGAGGTTACAGGTTCAAAAGTAACTATTGAAGGTCTACCAGCTATAATAGCTGCTGAGGTTAAAAAGGGTGAAAATATTTTAATACTTAGGGATAGCGCTGGATACCCGGTCTGGGCAGGCTGGAGAAGAAGATAGGTTTGAATAAGTCTCCAACTGATATAAAAATCAGAGTTTCTTTGCTACTAAAGTTATCCAATTGTTATCAACGAATCTTTCTAAAAAATTTATCTTATAACTTTTATATACTTTTATTATTTCATTCTCCTGACCTTCAATAATGCCAGATAAAATTAATATCCCAGCTATATTTAAACGGGATGCTATATCTGAAGCAAGATTTATAAGGGTGTCAGCAAGCAAATTTGCAACAATAAAATCGAATTTTTTCATTATTTTTTCCAGTGTCGAGCATTTTATCTCTATATTTTTCAATCCATTTAATTCAATATTTCTTTTAGCGGCATCTATTGCCAGTGGATCGATATCTAATCCCAGCACATATTTAAACCCCAGCTTAGAAGCTGCAATAGCAAGTATACCAGTGCCGGTACCGATGTCGAGGAAACTTTCTTTCTCTGCCTTTTCTTTAGATAACCTTTCTATTAAAATTAGACATCTCTGTGTTGTTTCGTGATGTCCTGTCCCAAAAGCCATGCCTGGGTCGATAATTAGATTAATACGGTTCGGTTTTATTTCAACCCAAGGTGGTATGATTGTAAGCCTCTCTCCAGTGTCTATAGGCTGAAAATTTTTTTTCCACGATTCATTCCAATCTTTTTCAGAAATGAACTCATATTCATAGAAAAGAGTATCAGATAATCCGGCATCCCTTAAAATCTCCTTGAAGGTATGGAGCTCTTTTTTCACCTTTTCAACGTATACTACATCGGGGAAATAGACTACGAGAGAGTTATCAACAGCTATAATCCCCAGACAGCCTAATTCTGATAGTCTTTCTATAAGTGCATCAATAGAATCATTACAGATTTTGATTTTAAATTCATAATATCCCATTTAGTGATCCCTTTATGGGATTTGAACTGTTTTTATTTTATCTTTTCTCGTTCAGCTTTACCAAGAATGGTAAGCAATTTACACCAATATTTAATTTTTGATAAAATTTTATCTATGCTATACGGTCAAAAAAAGATAAAAGAGACTGTCCTTGAAGCCTGGGACAATCCCCATCCTGAGAGGGATTATGAGATTAATATCACTTTCCCGGAATTCACATGTTTATGCCCAAAATCAGGGTATCCAGATTTTGCAACGATCAGAATAATTTATACGCCTGATAAGAAGATAGTTGAGCTTAAATCTTTAAAGCTTTTCTTAAATTCATTCAGAGATTGCTATATTTCTCACGAAGATGCTACAAATAAAATTTTTAATGCTCTCGAAGCTCTTTTAAAACCAAGATTCATAGAAGTCATTGGCGATTTCAATCCAAGAGGCAATGTAAAGACTATCATTAAAGTCTCATCGAAGCATATTTTGCCTTAATTATGAATTCCCTCATCTTCTTCAAATCCTTCTTGCCTTTGGATTGTTCTATGCCGCTACAAACATCAATAGCATAAGGTTTCACCTTTTTTATAGCCTGCTCGACGTTGCCAACATTTAATCCTCCTGAGAGGATTAAGGGACCGTATTTTTTTGCTTCCACAGCAATGTGCCAATCAAAAGTCTTACCAGTGCCTCCATACTGTTCAGAAGAATAAGTATCTAAAAGATAAGCTGAAGCCTTGTATCTACTTAGAGTTGCCAAATCATTAAAGGTATTAATTCTAAAAGCTTTTATTACTTTTGGCAAAGTATTGCATGTTTCTGGTGATTCATCGCCATGTAGTTGGGCAACATCCAAACCAACATATTGCATTATTTTTCTAATTTCCTCAGGTTCCTCATTAACGAAAACTCCCACAGTTGTCAAAAAAGGTGGCAAGTGTGAAATAATCTTTTTTGCAGAGGAAATCTCAATATATCTTGGACTACCCCTAAAAAAGATAAAGCCTAATGCATCTGCACCGCAGTTTACTGCAAAAAGAGCATCCTCAATATTTGTTATACCGCAAATCTTAATCTTTACAGACATCTTTTGTCAGTCATTTGGAGACATATCTTTCTATTATCTCCATAACAAGTTCTAAACGAGACCTGCGCTAAGTCTTAAAGAGGCTTTTTGTAACTCTTTTTCTGTAAACATATTTCTCAATAATCTCAATATATCTATCCTACTTCACCAGCAATCAATGATACTCTTGCAAGGAATGTCTCCATTAGCCTTTAAAGAATAGGAGAATTGTATAAGCCCCAAATGATTATAGCATATGGTCATAATTAAGGCTTGGGCAGTTTTTCTATGTCTCTAAGTAAAGCCTTTAGCTCTTCATCGCTTAGGGCTGAATCCTCCAATTTGCCCAAAAGATATGCATCATAAGCAGGCAGATCAATAATACCATGACCACTAAAATTGAAAAGTATGACCTTTTCTCTGCCTTCCTCTTTTGCAATTTTTGCCTCTTCTATGACACAGGCAATGGCATGATTAGTTTCAGGAGCAGGAATAAAACCTTCTGATCTCGCAAAAGTAATACCTGATGAAAATGTCTGAAGCTGACTGTACGCTTTAGCCTCTATCAAGCCATCAACAAGTAACCTGCTAACGATCGGAGCCATTCCATGATATCTCAGCCCACCAGCATGTATAGGTGCTGGCACAAAAGCATGGCCTAAGGAGTGCATAGCTATTAAAGGAGTCGTCTCAGCAGTATCACCAAAATCATAAACATAAGGACCTCTTGTAAGTGTTGGGCACGATGCAGGTTCAGCAGCGATAATCTTTATTTCTTTCCCATTTATCTTATCACGCACAAAGGGTAACGCAAGGCCACTAAAATTGCTACCCCCGCCAGCGCAGCCTATTATCACATCGGGATTTTCGCCTAATATCGCAAGCTGTTTTTGAGCCTCAAGACCAATAATCGTCTGGTGCAATAACACATGATTAAGGACGCTACCTAAGGAGTAACGAGTATCCTGTGATGTGACAGCATCTTCTATAGCTTCACTGATAGAGATACCAAGACTACCTGGATGCTGAGGATCCCGCTCTAAAAATTTTCTACCCACATTAGTATCGGCGCTTGGACTTGGAACACACTGGGCTCCCCACGTTTCCATCAGAATTTTTCTGTATGGCTTTTGATTATAACTTATCCTTACCATGTAAACTTTGCATTGAAGTCCGAAGAGATTACATGCAAAGGACAAGGCGCTTCCCCATTGTCCAGCACCGGTTTCAGTCGTTAGTCTCTTGATCCCAAATACTTTATTATAATAAGCTTGGGCAACGGCAGTATTAGGTTTATGACTTCCTGCGGGGCTAACACCCTCATTTTTAAAGTAGATTCTCGCTGGTGTGCCAAGCAATCTCTCTAAATTATAAGCCCTATACATTGGAGTTGGTCTCCAAATAAGAAGTTTCTCTAAAACTTCCTCTGGAATATTGATCCACCTCTCGGTGCTAACTTCTTGTTCTATTAAATTCATAGGGAAAACAGGAGCCAACATATCGGGGGTAATTGGTTGGCCTGTGGCTGGGTTTAAAGGTGGTGGTAAAGGTTTTGGAAGATCTGCTTGAATATTATACCACTGTGAAGGTATTTCATGATCGGGGAGAACTATCTTTTTAGTATTCATATATGGCCTCCATACTTTGCTTAAAACTTAACTATTATAAAAGAAAAAGAACTGAAAAATATACAGACCCAACCGACCCTATTTACCGATTGAATTTTCGAAAATTAGTGAGTTATCACTTCTTTGTTCTTTTTTTTCGAGCATTTTGATCTCTATAGGGGTTTATATTTAAATATCCTTTCATTTATTATTGCCATTGGCTACTATTTTATTTATTAATTTGCATTTTATGCTTATTTAAGAACATTAGTCTTTTTATTTCTCCATTCTATAGGTTACCACTTGTAATAAAAGTGTTGTAGCCTATCACTCCAGAGGAAGAGCAAAAGAGATTAACTTCTTTCTTGCATAAAGCTTTCCCAATCAACTCTCATACATGCTTGTCACTCCGCTGTAAGAATCAAAATGCCAGCTCTATATATTGCCAAGCTTCACATCTCTATATAGAACCAGACCAGTATAAGTTTGTCCTATAAAAGTTTTTTAACTTTAGAAAAGGCCACTCAAAATCCGAATAAGTTGTTTGTGCACCCTAACTATTACTACCTCCTTATTAAAGCTGTACCTTTTGTAGGGTGTTAACTTTTTTTATGAATTAATTAGAAAACTTTCTTTTTTATATCACAATATTTTATCTACTATGTGAAATTTTTTTAAAATAATAGAGGGTGCCATCTGTTTTGACAGTCCTTAATATCAGCAGATTTTAGTAAAAATATGCTATAATTAATATAGATCTCGCCGGGGGCGAAAGGGCTCGACGGGGGTAACGAGGGTCAGACTGCATGTCATGGCTCCATCACCATGTAAAAAGATGGAAAAAAATACAAACGCCAATCAAGAACTGGCACTCGCCGCTTAATTAAAAGCAGCGCGCCTATCTGTAGTTGCCTGTGCTACAGAGGTGGCGTCATAGAGCAGGCTACCATTAGACGATGCCCCTAAGTCTAATGGGAATTAGAGGGGATAGGATATAAAAGAACCTGTCTGTTGGTGCTTTTATATCTGAAAATAAAAAACAGACTAAACATGTAGATGTCTGAAAGTAGTACTTTCGGACGCGGGTTCAAATCCCGCCGCCTCCACCAAGAAAAAGTTATACTTTAATGACTTAGTTCTGAATTTTTATGGGTTTTACCGCATCTCAACCTAATCTCTGAAAAACCATTGGTTTTTATCGCTATTTCCCCTGAGTTTATCAATTTAGACCCAAAAATCACCAAAATTGCTTCATAAACCCTGATTTTACTCAATCTTAATTTTTATCTCAAATTTCTGTTGTATAACTTTTTTTATTTGTTTTACTCAAATATATTGATATATTTCTTTTCTAAGAATCGACCTTTCAGCACAAAATATTGATTATGTTTATGTTGTTGAAAGCTATAGAGATACCTCTCATAGAACAAAATAGAGGTATCTATTTAGTCTTGGTAGCGTAAAATCTTCTGTGTAAAATCTTGAAGGAAAAAA
>CAYPJO010000061.1:0-11161 GCA_964411065.1 uncultured Thermodesulfovibrio sp. | reverse complement strand
ACACCCTTATGTTTTTTTCCTTCAAGATTTTACACAGAAGATTTTACGCTACCCCAATCATTATAACTCTTGAATTTTTAATGGTCTTCAATATAGACTATACCATTTTGATTGAGAAGATGACCAAAAAGCATTATAAAAGATAGATTGTGGAGGCTATCTATGAAACAACAAAAATCTAAGAATAAAAGCCAATCAAAGAAAAAAAAGTATGTTTATTTTTTTGGCAATGGTAAAGCAGAGGGACATGGTGACATGAAGGATCTTTTAGGTGGGAAAGGTGCAGGTCTTGCAGAAATGACAAATCTAGGTATGCCTGTTCCTGCAGGCTTTACAATTACAACTGAAGCATGCACCGAGTATTTCAGAAATAATAGACAATATCCCCATAACATGTGGGAAGAAGTCTTAGCAAACCTAAGAAAAGTAGAGAAAGTTATGGGGATGAAATTTGGAGATTCAGAAAACCCCCTATTAGTATCGGTTCGCTCTGGTGCTAAATTCTCAATGCCTGGTATGATGGACACTGTTTTAAATCTCGGCCTTAATGAACATACTATAATAGGATTAATCAAAAAAACTAATAATGAGAGATTTGTTTACGATGCTTATAGAAGATTTATCACAATGTTTGGCAGTATTGTAATGGGCATTGAACGTAATAAGTTTGAAGATGTTTTGGAACGGTTTAAAAAGGAAAGGGGGCTTAGATTTGATACTGAATTATCAGTCTCAGATTTAAAGGAAATCGTGGAAGAGTTTAAAAAGATCTATAAAGAAGAAACCCATTCAGATTTCCCTTCAGACCCCTATGAGCAATTAAGATTGGCAATTAACGCTGTTTTTAATTCATGGTTTGGTGATAGGGCATGTACATACAGAAGGTTAAGTGGAATTCCTGATGATTTAGGAACTGCCTGTAATATCCAGGCGATGGTTTTTGGCAATATGGGAGAGAATTCAGGGACAGGGGTAGGATTTACAAGAGATCCATCAACAGGAAAAAAAGAATTTTTTGCTGAATGCCTTATAAACGCTCAAGGTGAAGATGTAGTAGCTGGTATAAGAACCCCGATTCCAATTGATGAACTCAAGAAAAGAATGCCCTCTGTATATGAAGAACTTGAGAAAATCTATACTAAGCTCGAAAAACATTATAAGGACATGCTCGACATTGAGTTCACCATTCAGGAAGGTAAACTTTATATGCTCCAGACGAGAGTTGGCAAGAGAACAGCAACTGCTGCAATAAAGATCGCTGTTGATATGGTCGAGGAAAGACTAATTGACAAAAAAACAGCAATTATGCGTATAGATCCTGAGCAGATTAAACAACTTCTACATCCAATGATAGATCCAAATGCTAAGGTTAATGTAGTAGCCAGAGGCTTACCAGCTTCACCAGGAGCCGCTTCCGGCAAGGTCGTATTTACAGCTCAGGATGCTGAAAAAGCAGCAGCCAATAATGAAAAGGTAATACTTGTAAGAACTGAAACTTCGCCCGAAGATGTTGGTGGTATGGCTGCTGCTCAAGGGATTTTAACAGCAAGAGGTGGTATGACTTCGCATGCCGCAGTAGTAGGAAGAGGTATGGGGAAATGTTGTGTAGTAGGTTGTAGCACAATTAACGTTCACGAAAAGGAAAGATATTTTGTGATTGACGGTAAAATAACAGTTCGAGAGGGTGACTATATCACCTTGAATGGCTCAACGGGCGAAGTAATACTCGGAGAGGCGCCTTTAGTAATGTTAAAACTGACGGATGAATTTCACAAGCTTATGAAATGGGCTGATGAAATCAGAAGGTTAGGTGTAAGAGCTAATGCCGACACCCCTAAGGACGCCAGGATTGCAAGGGATTTTGGCGCCGAGGGGATAGGACTTTGTAGAACAGAGCACATGTTCTTTGAGAGTAACAGAATAAAAGCAGTTAGAGAAATGATCCTTTCTGACAGCAAGGTGGAGAGAGAGAGAGCTCTTGCCAAGATATTACCAATGCAAAAGAATGATTTTCTTGAGATATTTAAAGAGATGAGAGGCTTACCAGTTACTATAAGGCTTTTAGATCCTCCTTTGCATGAATTCCTTCCTCATAGTGACAAAGAATTAGAGGAACTCTCCAAGGAAATGGAGGTATCTATAGAAAGATTGAAGGCAAAAAACAAGGAGTTACACGAATTTAACCCGATGCTTGGTCATAGAGGATGCAGATTAGGTATCACATTTCCTGAGATTTATGAGATGCAGGTAAGAGCAATTATGGAAGCAGCTTGCGAACTGTGGCTCGAAAAGATTGAGGTATTCCCCGAAATCATGATTCCTTTAGTAGGTCATGTTAATGAATTGAAGATTATGAGGGAATTGGTTCAGAGGGTAGCAGAAGAAGTAAAAGCTAAATATAAAGCAGAAGTAAATTATACCATTGGAACTATGATAGAACTCCCTCGTGCAGCTATAACCTCAGATGAGATAGCCCAATATGCTGATTTTTATTCCTTCGGAACGAATGATCTAACGCAAACAGTATACGGACTTTCCAGAGACGACGCGGGAAAATTTCTACCTATGTATATCAATCAAAATGTTCTTGAAGAAGACCCTTTTATTACTATTGACCGCAATGGGGTTGGAGCTATCATGGAGATTGCTGTTACAAAAGGCAGAAAGGCTAAAAAGGAGCTGAAAATAGGAATCTGTGGTGAGCATGGTGGAGACCCATCATCGATTGATTTTTGTGATTCCTTAAAGCTTGATTACGTTAGCTGTTCTCCCTATAGAGTTCCAGTAGCTCGACTAGCTGCAGCTCAAGCGGTTCTTAAGAAGAAGGGGATGAAGCTATCAAAATCTACTTTATAAAAGATTCCACTTGAGTATTAAAAACTTAAGAAGACTTTTAAATAATCCAATAAATGAAAGGAGGTGAGATAGTGAAGATATTAAAGTTTGCTTTGCTCATTCTCTTTGTTGTTTTACCTCTGACCTTATATGGGAAAACTCAGGAAAAGCCTAAAAAGGCAAAGACTATAGCGGAATTAGTTAAAATGTATGATTCTTCCTCCTGTAAAGATTGTCATGCTGATATCTATGAAGAATGGCAAAAGTCTCTTCATGCAAGATCAATATTCGGCCCTGAACATGTGGGTAGGACAGCTGCAACATTCAGAACAACTGTTGAGTTGGGCCTTAAAGACTGGCCGGAATCAGGTGTTAAAAAAGTGCAAGACGTCAAAGTCAAACACCTTGTTACTTGTACAAAGTGCCACCTGCCTCAACTTGAAGATGCCGAAGATAGCGTGGCTCAAGAGATACTGAAACATATTTATGCTTTTGTCGAAAATGGTGATGAAAAATCAGCAGAAATACTCCAACAGCTAAATATTAATTGCCTCGTATGTCATAATAGGAATGCTATCACCCACAAGTGGTCTGAAGGCTATCCAAAAAAGGGAGTTGTTTATGGTACAAAGGACGGAGAACATCCTGATCCTACTTATAAAGCTATGAAGAAAAGCTCAATCATGCAAGAGTCGATTTTATGTGGTCAATGCCATGGCTTAGGTCCTAATTTCGAGTTTGATAATCCTACACAATGTGCTACTCTTTATGGTAGTTATCTCTGGTATTATGTAGCAGAAGGAGGCAGAAAGACCTGTCAAGAGTGTCACATTAGGGAGTCAAAGTTGGGTCATAATATGCAAAGCTATAGGGCTCCTGAGCTCTATGAAAAGGCAGTTGATATGAAGGTTGAAGCTTATGCCTATCTATGGAGAGACGTGGTTACCCCTACCCCTGCTGCTCATGTCAAAGTTGAATTGACTAATAAAGCAGGACATGTGATACCCGATGGTTGACCAACACCAAATAGGTTGGTACTGTACGTATCGGCAAAAACCTTAGATGGTAAAAGTGTCTTTAATGCTGAAAAGATTTATATGCCTATTCCTCAACAATTAGGTCGTGGCGACAAGATGGGTAGAGGTCCCTATGAAAAGAGTGGCTTGATCCGCGAAACGAGTCTTCACCCCAACAAGACAAAGGTTGAAAAATTTGAAATACCTCTTTATGTGGAAGAACAAAAGGACGGCAAACTTGTGAGGAATCCTATTGCCCACGACTTCATAATCGATGTTGAACTATGGTATCTGCCCTATGGTTTAAAAGATGACCCAGAAAACTCAATAATGTGGAAAAAATACACTAAGCAAATAAGCCTCGCAAAGGGTGGAAAATAGCTTATATAAGAAGGAAACCTTATAAGGTTTCCTTCTTATATAAATATAAAGCATTACTGATCCTACTAAAATCCTCAAGAGTTAAGTTTTCAGCCCTAATACCTGGATCGATACCAAGAATCGATAAGATCTCTTTTATATCTGGTTCGAGTTTTTTTAAGTTATTAAGTATAGTCTTTCTCCTTCGAAAAAAAGAAGCCCTAATTACTCTGAAAAACAGCTCTTCATCGAGAACGTAAACTTTTGGCTTTACTAAAATATCTATATAGACTACTGCAGAATCTACCTTCGGAACTGGTCTAAAGGCACCAGCAGGTATGATGAATTTAATGTCAGGATTAGAGTAATATTGCATCTTGATAGATAATAAACCATAGTTTTTATTCCCCGGTTGAGCAACTATCCTTTCAGCAACCTCTTTTTGCAATGTTATAGTTATCGTTTTAATGTTTTTTCTCACTTCTAAAAGTTTAAATAAAATAGGGGTGGTTATATAATAGGGAATATTTGCTACAACCTTAAAGACATTTAAAGATTCATAGGAGAATCTTAAGGCGTCGCAGTGAACTATCTCTATATTCTCATAGTGTCCTAACTTTTCATAGAGAATATTAGTTAATTCTTTGTCATATTCAATTGCTACAACCCTTTTTGCTGCCTGAGCAAGTAAAACTGTCAGATTGCCATATCCAGCTCCTATTTCAATAACAGTATCTTCCTTGGTAAGATTAGCGGTCTTAACTATTCTTTTTAAAATAGATGGATCAAAAAGAAAACATTGCCCAAGAGATTTTTTTGCTTTCAAACTTTTATTTTGTCACTCTTTAAAGCGTAGGAAAGAATAATCCCGCAGATAAAGGCGACTGCAAGATTTAGAACGAGAGTTAGCCCAAGGATAGTAATAGAGATGAAAAAGTCCTTTTTGTCCTTTAAATCTTTGATCATTAAAGCGAGTTGACTACCTGCAAAAAAGAGCAAAACACCTAAGACTGCCATCGGTAAAAGGTTAAATAAGGCTGTAGCCCCCTTTCCAAAAAAGAGCCCTAAAATCAAAAAAATCGTGCCAATCATAAGGTTGGCACCACCTGTTCGTGCCCCAAAGAAATAATGAGCTGCTGCACCACCAGCGCCGTGACACATAGGTATTCCACCCCAGAAAAAAGCTAAGATATCGGCGATACCTTGACTATTTGAGATAGAGCGATAGTTCATCCTTCTGGCTCTCTCTCCAAAGAGTTCCTTTGAGGTATCAACCTGAGCAATTACCGCATTTCCAATAGTCATGGGAATTTGGGGTAAAACGACAAGAGGAATGACCATAATCAAGTCATTTAAAGTTGGCATTCCGTAGGGTAGAAAGGTCGGTAGGTAGAAACCTAGGGGAATCTCGCTAAAACTTATCGGTTTGCCGAAAAAATAGCCTATTATCATTCCACCAAAAACTACTATCACAGCAGCTGGGATCTTTTTATTTTCAACAAATAATAATGTTAATATTACGGCAATGATTCCTATTATGATTGATAGATTTATTGAAAAAATAGAAGTTATCGTAAAATTAGTATCAGGCTGTACAATGAATTGTAGTCCCTTAGTCATCAAAAGCACTCCGCCAGCAAGCTGGACCCCTCTGACAACACTTTTAGATACTCTTTCTCCTATTAAATGAATTAATCCTGTTATTCCAAGTATTAAAGTTAATATACCCATCCATAGACTTGCTGAGGCTATTTGGAGAGGAGTCAGTCCCATTGCAATTGCATAGGCCGAAATAATCTTCATTGGTTGCACAGGGACAGTAACTTTAAAGTATAGACCTGAGATAATGTAGAAAAGACCAATAATAACAAGGACATTAACAGCATTCATACCATTGATTACAATTAGAGCAATAAGGAGAGGTAGCATTGTGCCAAGATCACCTAGCGATCCAGCAAACTCTACTCTACTAAAGATAAAATTTTTCTCGGTAGAATAATTTTTTTCCTTTCTATCTTTGTCTTTAAATTGCATTTTGATCCATATCTCTATGAACAATATCAACTTTAATTTTATGAGTTTCTTTTAAATGCTTATATATTTCTTCTACGACGACTGGTGATCTATGCCGTCCACCTGTGCAGCCGATACCAATTAAAAGGTAAGATCTTTCTTCTTTTTGATAGAGAGGTATTAAAAAATCAAGAAAAGTAGTAATATGTCGTAAAAATTTATTAGTTTCAGACTGATTTAAAAGATACCCATACACTTGTTTATCAACACCTTTTAATGGTTTCAATTCGGGTATAAAATAAGGATTTGGTAAGAATCTAACGTCAAACAAGAGATCAAGATTCTCAGGAACACCATATTTAAAGCCAAAAGAGACCAGTTGTACTATTAACCCTTTTTCTAAATTTCCTTTCCCATAATGAGCTACCATATATCTTCTTAGTTGGTGAGGAGAGTAATTAGAGGTATTAATGATCTTATCTGCAACATCCCTTATAGAATTAAGCATTATTTGCTCTTCAGATATTGCAGTTTCAAGATCTTTAAATCCTTTTAAATAAAGTAATGGATGTGGTCGTCTCGTCTCTTTATATCTACGGGTAAGCACATCCTTGTCAGCTTCAAAGAAAATGATTGTTAAATTATACTTTTCCTTGAGTGGGGCTAATAACTTGTAAACATCTGGGAAATAAACTCCTTCTCTGATGTCAATCCCTATAGCAACTTTTTTGATATCTTTTTCTATTGTAGATAAAAGAGTCTCTAATAGATTTATTGGCAAATTATCAATGCAAAAAAAACCTGAATCTTCTAATGCCCTCAGAGCAACACTCTTACCCGAACCTGAAAGACCCGTGATAATAATTTTCATGGAGGTCAATTATTTTATTATTCATAATTTACGTTTTATTATTCATAATTTACGATATAAAAATGCTTTTAGTTCCCTATGTCAAAGGCTGGGCTCTATAAGACCGTAGTTACCATCCTTTCTACGATAGACCAAATTTATTAAATTTGTTTTTTCATTAACAAAAACAAAGAAATCTTTATCGAGCATCTCCATTTGATCGACGGCCTCTTCGGGATTCATGGGTTTCATCTCAAATCTTTTGTATTTTATTATCCTACCTCTCTCAGGTTGTTTTAAAGCCATACCCTCTAAAGTACGTCTGTCGGTTTTCCTATAGGATTGAAGTTTTTCTTTATACTTCTTAACCTGTTTTTCCAGCTTTTCTACAACCTCATCAATTGAAGAATATATCTCGTTAGTAATACCTTCAGCCTGTATCATGTACCCATTCACCTTTAATAGGACTTCAGCTTTGTGTCTGTATTTTTCAACACTTAACGTTACAATAGCTTCTGTAATATTATTTAGATACTTATCAAATTTGCCTATCTTCTCTTCTGCATATTTTTTTAAGGCAGGTGTTATATCAAGATGACGACCGTTAATAATAATATTCATATTTTTCCTCCGAATTGCTTAACCTTTCTTTATACAATGATAAAAGGGGAATTAAGAACACTCTTTCTTTCTATAGCTCTGTTGGGGAATCTTAAGAGCTTCTCTATATTTAGCTACGGTTCTCCTTGCAATTTTAATGTTATAATGAGCTAATCTATCAGCAATAGCCTTATCACTTAGAGGGTTCCTTGGATCTTCTTCGTTTATTATTTTCCTGATTAAATCTTTTACAGATGTTGAAGAAACTTCTCCATCTTGAGAAGATAAGGAACTACTAAAGAAATATTTAAAACTAAATATTCCATGACTACAAGCTAAAAATTTACTTGAAGTTACTCTACTAACAGTACTTTCATGCATCTTTATATCATTTGCAACGTCTCTCAAAGTTAGAGGCTTAAGGTGTTGAACACCTTTATCAAAAAAATCCCTCTGAAAATTGAGTATACTCTCAGCTACTTTATAAATAGTTCTATTTCTTTGTTGAAGACTCTTGATCAATTCTATTGCAGATCTCATCTTCTCCTTAAGAAAAGCTCTCTCTTCTTTAGATAAGGATTCTTTTTGAGTTAAGAGTTTGCGATATTGATTACTTAATCGCATTTTTGGTAGACCATCATCATTCAAGACAATCTGATATGTCCCATCTATCTTATAAATATATACATCAGGAATGACATATACGACCTCCTCACTTGAGAAACTTCTACAGGGTCGAGGATCGAGACTTTTAATAATCCTTAGAGCGTTGTTAAATTCTTCATTTGTTAGACCATACAATTTTGCTATTTGAGTATACCTTTTCTTACAAAGGTCTTCAAGATTGTTAATTATTATTTTTTCAACAATGGAGCCTTCTAAATTCAAAGCTTTTACCTGTAATAACAGACATTCCTTTAAATCTCGAGCACCTACACCAGTTGGATCAAAATCATGTATGACAGCGATAGCTTTATTTATAGTTTCTCTATCCGCACCTGTATGTTGGATAATCTCTTCTTCGGAGATCTTCAGGTAACCGTCTTCATCTATATTACCAATTAAAAACTCTGCGACCTGTCTAACATCATCAGATGCAGAGCTTAACATGAGTTGCCATAAGAGATGGTCATGTAACCCTATTTTTTTAGACTTAAATAATTCAAATGAAGGAGTTTCTTCTATGCCTGGATTGAAATACCCTAAGTCTCTGCCATCGTTACTTCTTTCAGAAAAATACTCATCAACATTGAAAACAAAAAGATTTTCAAGGGGACTTTCTACGTCTAAGTCAGGGGTAGTTTCTTCTAAAACTTCATAAGAACTTGTGGGCTCAGATGTTGCCGATTCCTCTTCTAACTCCTCTAGAAAAGGGTTCTCCATGAGTTCCTGTGATAATAATTGAGACAATTCAAGCTGTGTCAGCTGTAAGAGCTTTATTGCTAATTGCAGTTGTGGTGTAAGGATTAATTTTTGAGTTAATCTTAAATCCAGTCTATTCTCCAAAGGCATTATAATTTAAACTCCTCTCCAAGATATGCTTCTTTAACTGACAAATTTCTAACAATCTCGGTTGGGCTACCTTCAGCTAAAACAACTCCTTTATTAATTATATACGCCCTGTCTGTAATTGATAAAGTATCCCTTACATTGTGATCAGTGATTAATATCCCTAAACCCTTCGACTTAAGATATATCATTATCTTCTTTAGATCGCTAACAGAGATGGGATCAATTCCTGCAAAGGGTTCATCAAAAAGAATAAATATAGGTCTTGTAGCAATTGTTCTTGCTATTTCGGCTCTTCTTCTTTCTCCCCCAGATAGAGTATAACTATCTCTATCACAAAATTCCTTCATATTGAATTCTTCTATTATTTTGTCAACCTCTGCATCAAGATTTCGGATCTCTCCACCATTGGTTTTATCTTTAGTAATAGTGCAAATCTCCAAAACTGCTTTTAAATTATTCCTAACTGTCAGTTTTCTAAAAAGTGAGGGTTCTTGAGGTAGATAACCAATTCCCCTTCTGGCTCGCTCATGCATTGGAAGATTAACGATATTGTCGCCATCAAGTAGAATACTACCTTTATCAGGCGAGAGCATTCCCACTATGATATAAAAAGTGGTTGTCTTCCCAGCCCCATTTGGACCTAATAAACCCACTATCTCCCCTGATCGAACTTTTATATTTATATCTTTAATTACAAAACCCCTTTTATAAGACTTTGCAAGATCTTTGGTTTCAAGTGTTCTTTCTTTGAACAATTTACTTTATCTCGACCTTATCTTTAAGACGGATTTGTTCGGTTATGACTTTGCTATTTTCTACCCAATAGCGATCCTGCCTTAAAGAATAAGTCATTTTTGTGCCCGTTATGACAGTTTTACCATCGGTTGCTCTTGGTTCGCCAGTGAATACAACGGTTTCGTCAAAATCGTTATACTCTGCTGAGAGGGCAGTTATAATCCTTTCATTCTTTATAAGCTTTACATTACCTTCCGCATTAATCTTTTTTATGCCCCTACCAGCTTTTTCATTTTGATAAGAGACAATCATTTTATCAGCGTAAAGTATTAAGTCACCTTTTACTGCTTTAACAGAACCTTCAAAGATAGCTCTATTCAACTCATTATCAGCCGTTAGCATGTTTGCAGTAATAATAATTGCTTCACGGCTCTCTTTTTTTTGTTCAGAATATGAATTGGAACAATTAAAGCTTTGTAAAATGAAAACCACCAGCAAAAGAAAATATATTGGTTTCTTTGAAGAACAATCATCTTTTGCATATGATCTATCTAAAAATAGCTTTAACATTCCTCTTTAATATAGCTATTTTAGGAGAAGCAGAGAGTTCATCTCCTTCAATATAAAAGTCCTTCCCTGTAATTGCAATTTTTCCATTGGAAGAGATGACGCCCTCCTTAGGATCCCAAAATAAATTAGAAGCATTGACGGTGTAATTTCTCGTTTGAGCATTAACATCGCCTTCGATTTTTAAACTTTGTTCAGCTAAATTGTAAATACCCCTTTTTGAAAAGACTATAAAATCTCTTTCAGGGAAAGCAATCTTCAAATCCTCTAAGATAATAATATTACTATTTACTGTATCTGCTAACGTTGCCCTTTTAGAGGTCACTAACCAGTTGACTATACCGTCTCTTTGATGTCTGACAGTTAAATCTTCGAGGTGAGGAGAATCTTTAAAGGTAAGGGTCATTTTAGTATCTTGATTCTGCAATGAGTAAACTATCACAATAATTATTGCGAGAAGGAAAGATACAACTAAGTAAATTGCCCTCCTCATACTTGAATTTTACCATAAGAATCAGCAGTTGTAAAGTTGCCGAAAAATTAAGATAGACTTTGGCATTTCTATTATTTAGCCTTTTTGAGGCATTTTTAAAGCCCTCTTAAAGAGTGTTTCTATAAAAGTAAGCATCTTTTTTTCCGTGATGGAGATCATGCTGCGAACTGGATAAGCTCT
>CAYPJO010000060.1:0-11165 GCA_964411065.1 uncultured Thermodesulfovibrio sp. | reverse complement strand
CGGCATACTTCTGCTATGGAGTTTCCTGGAAGTTCTGCTAAAGAAAGAATTTGTATTATCCTTGGTGAATGGGATGCCTACTAGCAGGAAAGGAGAAAAGAGCTTATCCAGTTCGCAGCATGATTTCCATCACGGAAAAAAAGATGCTTACGGGGTTCTAATTTATGTTGACAGATGAATATTGGTATTGTTATAAATATTAACTATGAATAAAACTGAAAAGATATGGATGGATGGCAAATTAGTTAACTGGGACGATGCAAATGTCCACATTCTAACTCATACTCTCCATTATGGGCTTGGCGTTTTTGAAGGTATCCGCTGTTATAATACTGAGCAAGGTCCAGCAATATTTAGATTAAAAGAGCACATTAGAAGGCTTTTCCAGTCAGCAAAAATTTTCCTCCTCGAGATACCTTTTAAAGAAGATGAGATTGTTAACGCTGTAATTGAAACTGTGAAAGTTAATAAATTAGAAGAATGCTATATAAGACCAATAGTTTTCCTTGGTGCTGGTGCAATGGGGCTTTTCCCAAAAGACAACCCGGTCAGGATAGCAATTGCTGTATGGTCCTGGGGTACTTATCTTGGCGAAGAGGGTCTTGAAAAAGGCATAAGAGTAAAAGTATCCTCTTATATTAGAAATCATGTAAACTCTAATATGTCAAGAGGGAAAGTCTGTGGTTATTATGTAAATTCTCAGTTAGCCAAAAGAGAGGCTCTATCATGTGGTTATGATGAAGCATTACTCTTAGATACCGAAGGGTATGTATCAGAAGGCAGTGGAGAGAATGTATTCATTGTTAAAAAGGGCATTTTGAAGACAACGCCACTTACCTCGATTCTTGACGGTATTACAAGAGACAGTATACTAACTATCGCAAAGGATATGGGGGTAGAAACAAAGGAAGAGCGTTTTACAAGAGATGAGATGTATCTTGCTGATGAGGCATTCTTCACCGGAACCGCTGCAGAGGTTACCCCTATTAGAGAGTTAGACGGCAGAATAATTGGTGATGGCAAAAGAGGTAAACTGACTGAAAAATTGCAAACTGCCTATTTCGATATAGTGAAAGGAAAAAATAAAAAATACGAGAGTTGGCTAACTTATATATGATCTTTATATATAAACTTTTATATAAACTTTCCTACAAAAAGGAAGGGGCGAGCGAATCTCGCCCCTTCCTTTTTGTAAATACTCTTAAACATTATTTAAGTTTTAGTGCCTTCGCTACAGCTTTGTAGTCATCATCAGTAAATTTTTCATGGAGTTTTGCCTTTGGGCTAGCTTTTACTGCCTTTATAAAGGCATCGGTAGTTTCAATTTTCTTAGCCGCTATAACTTTCTCAAGTGATTTATCATCTTTATGACATTTGTTGCATTTATCCAATGCAGAGGTGGCAAAAGAGAGAGAGGCAATCCCAAAAACAAAAACTATCGCTACCAATAAAGCGGCAAATCTTTTCACCGATATTCACCCCCTTTCATCTAAACTTATAAAAAACTATTTTTGTAAAAAAAGACTATAACACAAAGGTTAAAAAAATAAAAGCAAATTGTATACCTTAAATTAAAAAAGCTTAGAAAATCTTAATACTTCTGCATTCTTGAATTAACTTCGAATCATCGAAACTCCCTTTTTGGGGAATATTTTCTTATTTTGAGGAATTTGAGATTCCCTTGCTCCACTTATTGTCTCTAAGTATTTGTTATGTCTAACTTTAATCTGTAGGAGCAAGACTTGGCAAAAATCAAATTCTAACAATCTGTTGCATTATTTCTCCGGTAATAAGTTCAAAATAAATTAAAGTCTCTAAAACACTTGATAAATATTTTTGCATTGAAAATATACAAAGAAGCCCCATAACATGATAGCTGTACCAATTTATAACATATATATAACTCCAAATTCCCCTAAAGAGGACCTCTTTGTCTTTCTTTAATATTGTCTTTCTTTAATATAAAGTAGCTTGGGTCTGTTTGCCTTAAAACTTAAAATTATAATAGACTTTAATAATGAAGCCTTGGAGAGGATAATCTACGATGGAGATAAAATATGTTCTCTACTTCTTTGTAGGCGGAGCAATCATAAGCCTTGTAACATACTTTGCAAGTAATGCCAGGGGTCTCTTAGCTGCTTTCTTCGCAAACCTTCCTGTCATTACTTTTATAACTTTTCTAACTATATATTTTGAAGCAGGTGGTGAGGCAGTTACAAAATATGCAAAAAGCCTTATAATTATGCTTTTGCCGTGGCTTGCATATATTTTTTGCATAATCCTTTTAACCGAGAGAATAGGGCTCTTACCTTCTTTAGCAATGGGATTGGCTTTCTATTTAATTCTCTCATATTTTATAATATATATTAGCAATATAAAGTGGTTTTAATGTAAAAATTACTCCTAAAAGTTCTCAGCTCTATGTTTAGCTTTATAAAGAGAGAAGTTTATCGGATAACACACAACTCATCAACTATTTTTGAGGATACCATTGCTTTAGAAAAGAGACTCAAGATTTGCATTAATGGCTTAGAGACTCTCAGTCTATATTGTACTCCTCTTATGATCAGAGAATTAGTAGTTGGTATTGTAATGACTGAAGAAATTATTAGAGGTTCTTGGTGCCCTGAGAGAATGTCCATCATTTATGGAGATGAAGTTGAGGTAGATATATCAGCAGAAGGTGAAGTGGTTAAAGAAGCAGGCGTTGTAACTTCAGGGTGTATTGGTGGTATAACCTTCCCAAAGAGGAGATTTCTTAAAAAAATTGAAGACCCCTATCAAGTTCATTATAATAAAATCGTAGAACTCTTTATGGTATTTCAAAAATCCTCCGAACTTTTCAATCTTACTGGCTGTGTTCACAGTGCTGCTATTAGCGATGGGAATAAAATTATTTGTCTTGCTGAGGATATTGGTAGACACAATGCTGTCGATAAAACTATAGGTTATATGCTTTTAGAGAATATCCCCTTTGAACATAAGATTATGTTAGCCAGCGGAAGACTGTCCTCTGAGATAGTATCCAAATGTGCTAAATGGGAAATACCTATAGTCGCCAGTAGGACTGCCCCTACGAGCCTTGCAGTGGAAATAGCTGAAAAAACTGGCATTACTCTTATTGGTTTTATCCGTAGCGGTAGAATGAATATATATACAAACCGTCAAAGAATTATAATCTCCTAATTTCTATGACGATAAGAGATCAAACCTATCTAATTGAAGAGAAGATACTTAATCCCTTTGCATGTTTTAGTGCAAAAAGCAGGGGAAGGTTGCACCCCGAAGAAGAAGACGATATAAGAACTTGTTTCCAGAGAGATAGAGATAGGATCATACATTCCAAGGCTTTTAGGAGACTGAAGCATAAAACTCAGGTTTTCTTAGCCCCTAAGGGAGATCATTATAGAACAAGATTAACCCACGTTCTTGAAGTATCCCAAATTGCCAGAACTATTGCCAGATCATTGAGATATAACGAAGACCTTGTCGAGGCAATAGCTCTTGGGCATGACTTAGGCCATACACCCTTTGGACATGCCGGAGAGGCTATACTTAGGGAAATACATCCTGGTGGATTTGAACATTATAAACAGAGTTTGAGAGTAGTTGATTTGTTAGAGAGAGATGGACGAGGGCTTAATCTAACAATAGAGGTTCGCGATGGAATCTTAAAGCACTCCAAGGGCAAAGGTGAAATATTTCCACAGCAGGCAAAAAACAAGCCGATAACTCGTGAAGGGGAGATAGTTAGAATCTCAGATATCATCGCCTATGTTAATCATGATCTTGATGATGCTATTAGAGCCGGTGTGATTAAAAAAACAGATGTACCAAGGAATATAATAAAAGTCGTTGGTGAAGAATATTCAAAGAGGATTGGCTCAATGGTGAGAGATGTTATTTTAACTACTCTTAAGTTTGAGAACTTAACCATTGCTATGAGTGAAGAGATGTTACAGACTATATATAGTCTTAGAGACTTTTTGTATGAAAGGGTTTACGAGAGTGAGATTATTATAAAAGAATTCAAAAAGGCAAAGGGCATCTTAAGCGACCTTTATCAATATTATTTTGAGCATCCAGAAGAGATATCTAAAAATAAAGAGATTTATGATAAGACAGAGAGACATAAAATTATTTGTGATTTCATAGCTGGTATGACTGATAGCTTTGCTCTAATGACATATGAAAGGCTATTTTTACCCCAAAGATGGTCTATTTTATAAATATTGCGGAGCCAATAGCCTTTTAAATGTCAAATCAGATCTGTCATTTGATACCGAAAAGCAAATTAAGCTAAAGCATAAAATTAAAGTAAAAGGGCTCAATATTCAAATAAGTATGACTGTATACTATTTATAAAAAGCAATCTAGGAGTTTGTGACCACCCATACAAAGTTTAACATTATTCAAGAATTTGGTGCACGAAAAATCAAAATGAGCAATTGATTTATCTACATAACTACAATCTTCTATTAAAATTTTTAGATCACTATATAGGCATTTTCAATAAACAGCCAACAGCTAATGAGTTATTTATCAGAGAACTTAAAAAGGGTTTTCAAGATCCTTTCTCATTATGATGAAAATGCTCGATTAAATCTCTTTGAATTATTCCCTGTTATTAAGTATTTCTTTTTAAATAGAAAAAACCTATTCTATATCAGAACTATTGGTGATATCTCCTTTACTTTTCTTATTATTTTAGGACTTTTTGGACCCCAGGAAGCCAACAGAAATATAATGCTCTTCATATCTTGGGGCATATGGTGGACAAGTATCGTATTAAGCTGGTTTTTCGTGGGAAGACTCTGGTGCGGTTTTTGTCCTTTTCCTGGCATCGGTAGAATATTCCAACACCTTGGACTGAGCTTCAATCTTGAGGTGCCGTATTTTTTACGTAAATACTGCCCTCATATCTCCGTTATCTTGTTGGCTTTTATCATTTATGTAGAGGAAGTAACAGACATGAAAAACTGGCCTGCAGGCACTGCCTTTCTACTGCTAAGTATCTTAACGGGTGCAACCCTTTCAGCTATTTTATTTAAAGGGCAGGCATGGTGCAGACATTTGTGTCCTATGGGTAAAATTATAGGTTCAGCATCAACTATCTCTATAGTGGAATTTAGACCTGAACATACACTCTGCAAGAGATGTAAAACCTTTTCTTGTAAAAGAGGAAGAAATGGCCTGGCAGGATGCCCTGTATATCTTGGTGCCTTCAATGTGAGAAATAATCTTTACTGCTTAATATGTGGGAGATGCTTATTTTTATGTGAATCTGACTCTCCGCGCATTAATCTACGGAACCCCTTTGTTGAGCTTATAATTAACAAAGGACGACATTTGACCTGTCTATACATAATTCCTTTTTTAATAGGGTCTCAACTTGCAAGATTCAGTCAACATCATGAATGGTATAGAGAAGTCAAAGCTCTCTTTTTAAACTCAAATCTTTTAACTTTTTCCGTCTTTTTAGTGATAGGTTTTTTCTTTTTTATTTTTTTAACAAAATTTGGCTCAAAGCTTTTCGGCTTAACGGAGGATGAAATATTTGGAAAGTTTTCTCCGATGGTTCCGGTGCTTGTACCGTTAGCATTCACCGGCGAGCTCGTTTATAGGCTTAAGTACTTATTATCGAATGTAGGAGATTTCTTTCCCACATTGGGGAGACAATTTGGGTTTCCCTTGGAACACTTAACTTTTTCAATTTCAGCTACCTTTATTAATTTGTTTTGTACCACACTTTTGACAATAGGCGCTCTTGCATGCCATTATGTGCTCTATCTGTTTTATCGTGGGGATTTCGAGGGAGTTTTGAAAAAGCCTAATTTTTTAATACTTAATAGCCTTGTGGTAATGGTATATTTTGCTTACATAGTTTCATTTTCCTTCTAACTTTTGAAACTATTCAAAATAAAATCTTCGACCTAAAATCTAAATTACTCCATCTTTTTAAAACGCTCCATCACCTGAGAACATATGCCATGAAGCATCTTTAATTCCCAGTTTGTAAGACCTGCCCTTCCTAAAAAATGCTTTAAATTTTGCATAATCTTTTTCTCAAGATCCCTATCCCCGCGAGGTATATATCCAAGTAGAATCAAACATTGCAAAATTCTTTCATACAAAGCATTCAATTCAGCTTGGTTGACTAAGAAAATATTTTCATTAAACTTAATTTTACCACTCAACTCCTTTTTAGATAACTCATAAGCGACAATTAAAACTGCCTGAGCAAGATTTAAGGATGGCTGTTCTTCACTGGTAGGTATTGTGATTAGAAATCCACAAAGATCGATCTCTTCGTTTAAAAGACCTTTATCTTCTCTACCAAAAAGTATAGCTACCTTATTGTTCTTTGCAATATTGAATAATCTCTCAACACCGTCATTAACCGGGACTATTACGCCTCTTCTTTTACCCATTCTTCTCGTGGTTCCTACCACCATAGACTTATCTTTAATTGCCTCACTAAGAGAATTATAGATACGGCATGATTCCAATACATCTAAGGCATTATGAGCTAACCATCTTGCTTCATCTGTTAAGACATTTTTTTGGCTTACCAAGCAAAGATGTCTAAATCCCATGTTTTTTATTGCCCTTGCAGAGGCTCCTATATTACCTGCTTCCTTAGGCTCCACCAAGATAAAATAAATATTATCTCTCCAATTGCTCGACATGGTCTTGGATGACTTAAGTTTTTACTTTGCTTTTAATTCTTACTTTAATTTTATTTAAAATCTCAAAGTAGCTTTTAGCCTTTTTGGATTGAGCAACAAATCAAAGGCATCAAGAGGCGATTTCACAACGATATCAGCAGACTTAATCGCATCTACCGCACATCCCTCAGCTAAACAAACTGCCACTCCGATTTTTGCGGTAGAAAGCATCCGTCTATCATTGTTCCCATTACCTAAAGCAAAAACAGAAGAAGGGCCTAACATATTCACAAATTCTGCTTTTTGAATATCATGATCTTCACCCTCCAAAATATGCACTTCACATTCTATCCCCTCTAATTCAGCCTTTGCTCTTCCGAAAGTGTCAGCTGTGAGTATATGGACTTTCAAGAACTTAGCGACTTCATTGAGTTTTTCTCTAACGCCATCAATAAGTTTGCCATCTACTGATAGTGTGCCTGTAAAGTCAGAAACAAGATGAAAGAGCCTCACACTCCCAAAACCAGGGATATCAAGCTCAAACATTACTAACCCTCCTCACTAAGGAATAATTAACTATCTTTAAATAAATCATATGTTCTGAATAAAATCAACTAAGAATATAGAAGGACTCTAATAAGTTACAATTATAATTTCCTTTTCTTCAGTCTTTAGCAATATAAATCACTTCGACTTACTCAAAACATCTCTCTTAACAGGTCCTCAAAGGGGCACTATTGCCATTTACTTTTTGGCACAAACCCCATATTAATTCCTTTGTGAGTATCTTAGATTATGTTTGCCCTATTGAAAAACGTTTTTTTAAGAGCTCTTTCTACCAAAGGGGCAGGCTTTAATACATACTCCGCAAATAGTTGCTCTGATTTTTGGGTTGGCTTTAAAGGTTTTGAGTCTACTGTAACACCTTTCTATATAAACTGCGTCTTCTCTTGTATTATAATGGCTTTCAGTGAATACATTCCTGATTGCTGAAGAGGGACAAGCTTTAAAACACTCTTCGCATTTTCCGCACCTATTCTTTAAGGGCTGGTCAGCAATTAAAGACATATTAGTCAGCACAGTAGCTAACCTTATTCTGGGGCCATACTGGGGGCTAATTATCAGAAGATTTTTACCCTGCCATCCAATACCAGCAATCCTTGCGATAGCCTTGTGAGAGATACTACCTAAGAGCCTTTCCTCATCAACAATTAGAGATGCTGGTATCGCCTGAGATATAAAACCCTTAGCAGAAATCCAGGTGACTATTTGAGAAGTAATCTTATCTAAAAGCATGTTTACTGCTCTATAGTGGTCAGCATATTCAGGTGTGGGCGAATCAATTATTGAATCTATGATGTCATCATCTAAATGGACTGCTATAGAAATTGCATTCGTATAGGGATCTAAAAGATTTTCAGGAATAGTTATATAACCTTTAAAGGGGGATAAGTCAGCAATCCCTACCAGATCAGCCCCCAAGGACTTAGCAAAAGATTTAACTTCAGTTGTCAAAACTTCCTTGTTCATCATATTTTAAGACTTCCTATTAGTAGATTAATATCTGGGATACCTTCGTCAATCAAATATCTTTCAATACCCTCGATGATCTCAATAGTCGTAAGAGGGTTGACAAAATTTGCAGTTCCCACTGCAACAGCTTTAGCACCTACAATAAGAAACTCTAATGCATCTTTATAGTTTACTATTCCACCCATACCAATAACAGGAATATTTATTTCCTTACATACTTGCCAAACCATTCTCACTGCTATTGGCCTTATAGCAGGTCCTGACAGTCCGCCTGTGATATTAGCCAAGGCTGGTCTCTTTCTTTTTATATCTACAACCATTGCTGTGAAAGTATTAACAAGAGAAATAGCATCTGCTCCTGCATTTTGTGCAATTCTTGCCATCAATGCGATATCTGAAACATTTGGAGAAAGTTTTACAATTAAGGGTAAGCGAGAAACCCTCCTAACTTTAGTAACTACTTCCTCTAAGGTTACAGGATCTGTTCCAAAAATACACCATCCTGCTTCTTTATTAGGACAAGATACATTCATCTCGAGAGCATCTATGCCCTTCGCCAATGAAAGGACTTCTGCGGCTTTTATAAACTCATCTATAGTATCACCAAAAAAGTTAACTATTATTGGGATTTGAAAACTCATTAAAAAAGGCAATTTCTCTTTTAAAAAGAGTTCAATCCCGATGTTCTGTAATCCTATAGAGTTTATCATTCCAGCAGGGGTTTCAATAATTCGAGGAGGTGGGTTGCCTTTTTTAGGCTTGATTGACAAACCTTTTACTACAATAGCTCCAAGCTTACTAACATCGAAAAATTCTGAATACTCATTTCCATATCCAAAAGTCCCCGAGGCTGTCATCACAGGGTTTTGAAGTTTCAAGGAGGCTATTTCAACAGATAGATTGGGCTTTTCAACATCTATGAATCCTGATCCCATAGAATCTCCTTTAAATTAAAGATTGGACCATCTTTACATACGGTTTTATATGAAAAACCGCCCTCTGCATCATTAGCAACTCTAATCACACATCCTAAACATGCACCAACACCACAAGCCATATATTCTTCAACGGAGACATAACAAGTTAAATCATGTTGCTGAATTATTCTGGAAAAAGCCTCGAGCATTGGAATGGAGCCACAACAGTAAATAGGTAAATTTTTATCAAATTGCTTTGATTCTAAAATTCTTAAAAAAAGCTCGCTTACCAAACACTTAGCTCCAGAGGAACCATCATCTGTGGAGAGAAAATAAGTCTTTACTAATTTGGAAACTTCCTCTAACATAATTAGTTCTGTACTTTTCTTTGCACCATAAAAAAGTAGTCCTTTGTCTTTATACTTTTTTAGCAAAAACATTATGGAGGCGATTCCTATGCCCCCTGCAATCGCTATGAACTCCCTTTCAGGCTGTGGCCAGCCATTTCCAAGAGGACCTATGAGATTAATTATTTCGCCTTTTCTTATACGGCTTAGATAGTTTGTTCCTTTACCCCTTCTTTTAAATAAAAAATATAACTCTCCATCTTTAAAGTCGAAGATGCTTAAGGGCCTTTTAAGGAGGGGGTCTAAACTATTCCCTGCCTGGAGCATATAGAATTGCCCTGGCTTTGGCTCAATTGTTTCAGACAGAGGTTTCAGGGTTATAAGATTAAAATTACTTTCAACAGGAAGGTTATTTATAGTTTCTGCGGAAAAATATTTAGGCAAAGCTTATCTCTACAATTTCGTATTCAATTGTTCTTGCAGGAGCTTTTACCACTGCAATATCACCAACCTTTTTACCTAAAAGGGCTTTTCCTACAGGAGAACTTATGGATATCTTTTTTTGCTTAATGTCAGCCTCGTCAGGACCAACTAAAATAAACTCATATTCCTCATCTGCTTCTATATCGACAACTTTAACTTTAGCACCAAAAGCAACACTCGATTGATTCACCTTCTTGGGGTCGATTACTTCTGCAAGAGCAATTTTCATCTGTAATTCCTTAATTCTTGCTTCAATAAAGCCCTGTTTTTCTTTAGCCGCATGATATTCAGCATTCTCTGAAAGGTCTCCATGAGCTCTTGCTTCTGCAATTGCTTGAATCACTGCAGGTCTTTCAATCTTTATCAAACGGTCTAATTCATCTTTTAACTTCTGAAAACCTTCTACAGTTATAGGTATACGATTCATCTTAATCATTCGATATATGCTAAAGATTTAAAATTATAAAATAACACTTTATATAAAAATTTTCAAATTTTAAAAACTCCTTAGTAAAACTGAACATAAACCTCGTTTTTTATTATAACCAACTAAAAGAAAACATATTCGTTCTTTTTTCCTTGTCTATTGTTGTAGCAGGTCCGTGCCCTGCAAGAACTTTCGTATTTCCTGGCAATGACATTAATCTCCTGAAAGAGTCTCTGAGCCTATAAGTATCACCTCCATGAAAATCTGTTCTTCCCACAGAACCGGCAAAAAGAGTATCTCCTGTTATCACCACTCCCTCAGTATATAGGCTGATTCCTCCAGGGCTATGTCCTGGTGTATGGAGGACCTGAAACGATAGTGACCCCACCTGAATAACATCACCCTCCCTCACTAAGATATCGGGCTCTGGTAAAGGATCTATATCAAAACCCCAAAAAGAGGCCATATCTCTTGCCATATTGTATATCTCGAGTTCTTCCTCATGGAGAATTATTTTAGCCTTAGTTAAAGCTTTAATATCGCCAACACAGCCAACATGATCAAAATGTCCATGAGTACAAACTATATAAGATACCCTCAAATTATTATCTCTGACAATCTCCATAATTCTATCAGGTTCGTCCCCTGGGTCAATAATCATACACTCTTTAGTATCCTCGTCAGCAACGATAAAGCAATTACCCTCTAACGGCCCAACTGGCAAACATTTTATCCACATATTCTATACCCTCTTTAATTAAGATTCCTTTTTAGACTTCCATCGGTTCCT
>CAYPJO010000059.1:0-11178 GCA_964411065.1 uncultured Thermodesulfovibrio sp. | reverse complement strand
TAAATATGTTATTCCAGCATGTGGGTGCATAGTTTTTATTAACTATTTTTTCGTATTTATACCGTTCCAAAAAACGGGGGCATATCAGAGAAATGTCACATATGTCCTTACCTTATGCATAAGGTTACATTTTATTAGCTTTTGTTTTATCACTCTCTTCCTCCCTTCTTTGTTTTTTAACCATTGTGTTGATATTTTATATCACCTAAAACCTTTTAACAAGAATGGGGTACTATTATTGAAAGGTTTTATGTCTATTTTGCAGTCATCTCTTTTTAGTTTCGGGATAATATCCAAGAAAATAATAAACCATGCAATAAAAGATTGATAAATCCTTATATTTCTGAAAGTAAACAAAAGGCGGAAGAAATTTTAGCGTATAAATTTTCAAGCTCGCAGAACATCCTCCATTAAAATATATTTCTAATATTACCCGAAAAGAAATTATAAAAACCTTTAAAACGTTATTCTTTTGTTACTTTTAGTAACGTGATTACTATATTTTTTCACGGTTTTAGTAGGCTCATATAGTCTTTTTAATTTTTATAAACAAATTAATTAACCCCTTAAGATAAAAAACTTCTATATTTTAATGACTTTTCTTGAAGAATTTTACTTCAGAGTATTATGGCACGTAATTTGCTTTTTACTATTTAAAAAATAAAAGTTTATGAAAGCTTTTATAGGTGATATTAGAAAATTTATATTGGAAATGTCGGGAAATCTTTGGAAAAGACAGGTCACACAGATTAGGCAAGTCCCCTATAGTGAATACAAACTTTGTGGTCATCGATACTGAACTAACAGGGCTTGATGAGAGTAAGGACTCAATAATATCGATTGCAGGCATAAAAATGATGGGTAAAAGAATAAATATAGGTGATTGTACCTATAGTTTATTAACTCCATCTTCAACAATGAAAAGGGATAACGTTCTGATTCATGGTTTAGTTCCGTCAGAGTTAGAGGGTTATAGAGATAAAAACCAAATTTTAAGAAATTTTTTATATTTTTTAGATGATTCTATTATTGTAGGCCATTTTATAATCATTGACTTAGCCTTCTTAAAAAAAGAAATACGTCAAAATCTAAATGTAAACTTTAATCCTATATCAATAGAAATACTCTTTATTTATCGTTGGCTGATTGATATTAAAGTTTTACCTGAAGAGTTTCGAACCAATACCTCGCTGGTTGATATTGCTCAATCCTTAGAAATTGAAACAAAGGAGGTCCATAATGCCTTAACCGATGCTTTTATAACTGCTCAAATCTTTCAAAAACTTATAGGTTATTTAGCGACAGTGAAAATTTTTTCTATTGATTATCTTCTAAAAATAGGTAAACCTATCGTATCGGGATACATAGGTTTAAAACAACAAAAACAACATATTTATTAAGGAGGTTTGTATGGATGTTAAAACTATCTATTGGACGAGGGTAAGAAATCTGACATGGATTTTTCTGTTTTTATGGCTTTTTATTGCTGTTTTCCTGCCTGTAATTGCACCTACTTTCAAAGGAATAAGAATCCTTGGTCTACCAGCGTTACACATGTATATTAATGCTTTTATTGTTATAGTTATGGGGGTAATACTTATCTTTATCTATGCAGCAATAATGAACAAGTTCGATGCAGAACTTAAATCTAAGGTAAAGGAGGAGGAATTAGAATGAAACTATCTATGCCAGTTAAAGCAACGGGTATTGCCATTATAGTGTGGATAATTGCCTCTTTGCTAATGACTGCAATTGGTGGTGAATACTATGGTGGCATAGTAATGACCATAGGCTCCATACTGGTCTACTTAGTATTAGCCTTGGCATTAAGATCACCATCTGCTCATGACTTCTATGTCGCTGGTAGAGATATCCCAGCCGTTGTTAATGGAGCTGCTACTGGTGCAGACTGGATGAGTGCTGCAAGCTATCTCTCTATGGCAGGTGCTATTGCTTTGATGGGTTACGACGCTATGCCCTTTATCATTGGATGGACCTTAGGTTATACCCTTATGTCTTTTACTATAGCACCATTTGTCAGAAAATCTAAGACCTATACAGTTCCTGAGTTGCTTGAAAAGAGAGCTGGCGGTTGGGGACCTGTTAGATCTGTTGCAGTTGTTATGATCTTCATTATGTCTCTTACTTACTTAACTGCTCAGCTTGTTGGTGTTGGTGTTGTCTTCTCAAGATTCCTTGGGTTACCTGCTACAGTTTCTGTTTTTTTAGGTGTCTTTGGTGCTTTAGCTTATGCTTGGACAAGCGGTTGGAAGAGTATTACCTGGGTTCAGTTTCTTCAGTACTGGGTAATGATCTCTATGTATTGTTTACCTGTTTTTATAGCAGGTTACTATTTATATTTATGGGCACCAATACCACATTTTGCATATGGTGATTTGATCGCAAGAATTGAAGCAAGAGAAGCCGCTTTCGGTTTGCCTGGTTGGACTGAGCCTTTTGTTAGAACTGTTGGAGGTGGTAAAGGTCCTATTAACTGGATAATGTTTGCTCTTGTGTTAATGTTGGGCACAATGGGGCTTCCTCACATCTTGGTAAGGTTCTATACAGTGAGGACAGTTTCTGCTGCAAGAGTTAGTGTAGGATGGGCATTATTATTCATCGGGTTATTATATGTAACTGCTACAATTTATGCTGCTATAGCAAGGGATACCTTTTCTGCCTTATGGGGCAAACCAATAGCCGAGGTAATGAATACGCCATGGATACAAAAGTGGCTACCAACAGGTCTTGTGAAGGTAGGAGATAAAAATGCTGACGGCATCTTACAGCCTGCTGAGTTAGTCTTCCACGGTGATATAGTCGTCGTAGGTATGCCTGATATGTTTGGTATGGTTTGGTTCATAGCTCCGCTCGTTGCTGTCGGTGGATTGGCAGCTGCTCTTAGTACTGCTGATGGATTATTACTTGCTATGTCCACAGGAATAACTCGTGATATTTATAAAAGGTTTATAAATCCAAAAGCTACAGAGGCTGGAGAGCTTCTAATAGTTAGAATCTTATTGGTAGTAATCGGTTTTGTTGGAGCAGTTATGGCATACTTTGCCCTTAAAGATCCTGGGTTCGCCGTTTACGTCGTCCTATTGGTTGGTTGGGCTTTCGTCTTCGCAGCTTGTTCCTTCACGCCCTTGATAATGTTAGGCATATTCTGGAAGAGACTTAATAGATATGGTATGCTTGCGGGTATGATAGTGGGAATGGCGGTTGCTTTGCCCTACGTTATATTAGTCGGCGTGGTCAAATTGCCACCTCTAACACTCTTTGGAGATAAGATAAGTACGATAGGATGGGGTTTAATAGCGTTCTTTGCTAATGCTATTACCGCAGTAGTTGTTTCACTTTTGACTAAACCGGAAGGTCCAGAGGTGGAAAAATTTGTTGATAGTATGAGATTGCCTGACTAAAAAACTAAGAGAAAAAGCTTATAATTCACCAGAAGCCCATGGAAGCAAATACGTTTCTATGGGCTTCTTTTTTTTAGTAATTATGACTTTATAATTTTTTTAGGTGGCCAGATCACATCAGACTCCTTTTTAAATGCTGTTAGCACAATTGTTCTCAATTTAAAAAGACGGTAGATATATGTGATTGCAATCTTAACCCCTCTAAACTCGTCATAACAGTAAATTTCTCTATCACCAAAAAACTTTCTACGTAGACCCTTTGTTTCATCAAAACATTCGATTTTTTTGTTAACCTCTTTATCGGTTACAATAATGACATGACAACCAGTCTTATCTTCATGAAATCTCTTTTTTCCTTCACCGATAAAAAGATTGCAATACTCAAGCAGCACATCTACTAAATCTTCGCATTTCATTGCACTCCTCAATTTAATGCTATCTTGTATTATTTAATATTTAATAAAAAGTATATCAGATTATTGGGGTATTAGCAAGTTTTTAGAGGTTTAGTTTAGAATACTATAAACACTACGAAATGATCTCTTAAGATTTATGAGACTTTTTTTAACCTAATGTGCAAGATTGTAAATAACTTTAAAGGCAAAATTAAATTAATTGGAAAAAAAGAAATATGTAAACAATATCTAAAAAAAATGAATAGAGAGAAAGATATAAAGAATTAGAGCATAATAGGGAATTAATAAAAATCAATCAGATGACAAAAATGTTATATCTGATTCTTACTAGCTCCTGAACCTTTGAAATAACATTAAAGGCTTCCTTTATAGTTCTCTTTTCAAGGTTGCTTAAATTGTCAGGATAGATGAAATTGTCAGGAGAAAGCCCTTCTTTTATCTGCTCATACTGATGGCGCATTCTAAGGAACATTATAAACTCAAAAGCATGTTCTAACTCACTCCCGTGTTGTTTGACTATTTGGACCTTATCTTTAACTGCATCTAATCTTTCAAGGGTTGATGTCTCTCTAACGCGCATTTCTAATGCTAAAACTCTTGCAATGTCAACAATTAGAGCTATACCTTTCGTCTTTAAATCGAGTTGGTTTTTATGTTCACCGCTCTTTTCTACAACTAAGGTTTTGAAAAAACCAATAGGTGGTGAATTCTCAAGAGCCATTTTTGCAATAAAATGTAAAAAGTCTTTACGACCTCTTAAAAGATAAAAGATATGATCTCTTAGAGATTCTGCAAGACTAAAATCACCGTAGACAGCTCTAAAATCAAGGAATATCACAGATTTCAACACAGCATCTGCGGTAGGCACAGAAATCCAACGAGCAAAATATTTTTTCCAGACATTTAAAGGTTGACACCAATTGGGATTTGTAGCCATATAATCAGCAGGGCAGAGAGGGAACCCGCATCTTACAAGACTATCTCTTACAAAGAGAGCGAGTTCGGAGAAATATTTTTTTATCTCCTCGTGATAGCTTTCACTCTCAGGATCGGCATATATTATTGCATTGTCTTGGTCAGTCTTGAATGTCTGTTCCCTGCGGCCTTCACTCCCATACACAATCCAACAATAAGGAACTGGTGGAGGGCCAAATTTATGTTCAGCAATTTCAAGTATTTTCTTAAGCATTCTATCATTAATTTCAGATATAACTCTACCTATGTTGCTTGCTTTAACATTTTCATTTAAAAACTTACCGATGATACTATCAACACCTCTTGATAGAACTACTAATCCATCAATAGTTTGCTGATTTTCAATATCTTTTGCAATGGCTATAGGAGAAGTACCTTGAAGCAACATAAGATCGTGATTAGTTACCATCCCCGCTAATTTGCCATCTTTAACAACTAAAATATGATGAACATTGTGCCTAAGCATTTTTAATAGCACTTCAAAACCAAATTCTTTTACGTCAGCTCTAATAAGAGGCGGATTCATTATATTTTTAATAGGTTCATTAACATCTCTACCCTTTGCAACAACTTTGTCCCTTAGATCTCTATCAGTCACTATACCAACGGGCATATTATTTGAGTCTACTAAAACAAGGGAGCTTATTCTGTTAGCTGCCATTATACTAGCTGCACTTTGGATAGAGACATCTTGATTAGCTGTAATAACATTTTTTGCGGCGAACTCTCCTATCGGAGTTGTGTAAAAGATATTTCCTCCCACACTGTAGGGAACACTGCTTTTATATATCTTTTCATATGCTTTATCTAAGAAGATATTAAGAAATGACTCTTGAAAAAATTCTCTAATGTGGGGATGTGTATTTAAAAGGCTTTTAATTAGATCTAATTCTAATAGATAACATATTGTATCTTCAACTGCTATTACATTCGCTCTCGATCTTTGTGCACCGAAAACAGCAAGATAGCCAATTAACTCTCCATCGCTTCTATAGTCTATTATTACTTCGTCAACGCCAACAAAACCAACAGAGATTTTGACAGCTCCTTTTTTAATTACCTTCAGATATTCACTCATAGGACCACCTTGATGGAGAATTGTGGTCCCTTTCGGATAGTATTCCATAGAGACATCTTTGCAAATCGTTCTGAGGGTTTTTTCATCTAAAAATTGGAAGGGTGGAATCTTGCTTAAAAACTCAATTACTTCTTGTAAAACAATATTGTTATTATTCATAAAAATTTAGTCTAGCAATAAATATACCAAAAATTGAAATTTTAAAATATCTATTTGAATTTAAATTCTTAAATAAAATTAGGGATAATTTTTTATTAAGCTTTGATCATAAAATAGACTCTATCCCAATATAAAATGCTACTTTAAGTTGCTTTTGTGTATAAAAAAGTAACTTCTTTATTTTCTTAATATTCCCCATTTCTTTCTTTTTTCCCAGAGAGCCTTTCTTGTGATTCCTAACATTGATGCAAGGTCTTGTTCACTATATTTTGATTGATATTTTAATATCATTCTCTTTGTATATTCTTCAATTGATAAAGGTATCGATGTCTCGTCAATGCTTTCCAATTGGGCATCCTTTATCTCATCAGGAAGATCTTCTACGCTAATAGAACCCGTTTTAGTGAGTAAAACTGCTCTTTCAATTACATTTTGTAATTCTCTTATATTGCCAGGCCAATGATATTTTTTAAGAATTTTTAGAGCTGCCTCATCAATAGATTTAACAACCTTACCCATCTCGTTTGAATATATTTTAAGAAAATGTTCTGCTAGGACCTTTATATCATCTCCTCTGTCTCTCAAGGGAGGTAATTTAATTGTAATCACTTTTAGACGATAGTACAGGTCTTCCCTGAATCTTCCTTCTTTAACATAACTATATAAATCAGCATTTGTGGCTGCAATAAATCTTATGTCTACTTTTCTACTTTGCAAAGACCCTATAGGCCTTATCTCTTTGTCATCTAAAACTCTCAAAAGCTTTACTTGGAGATGAAGACTTAGATCAGCAATCTCATCCAAAAAAACAGTGCCTTTATCAGCCTCTTCAAATAGCCCTCTTTTAGAAAAAAGGGCGCCTGTGAATGCACCTTTTGCATACCCAAAAAGTTCAGACTCAAGAAGATTTTCAGGAATTGCACTGCAATTTATAGCAATAAAGGGGCCTTCACATCTATTGCTATTATAATGGATAGCTTTTGCTATGAGTTCTTTACCTGTTCCTGTCTCACCCAATAATAAAACATTACATTTAGCGTTAGCAACCATTTTGACTTCTTGGATAATAGCTTTTATTGCAGGGCATTCACCAACTATTTTTGAAAAATCATATTCTCCCTTTACTACCTTGTCTTTGGTTAAAGAACTTTCTCTGGTTTTTTTAACATTTAAAGAAGTCCTTACGAGTTGTTTTATTTCATCATAAATAAGAGGTTTTATAAGATAATCGTGAGCTCCCAATCTAAATGCCTTTATAACACTTTCAAGAGTTGGATAAGATGTCATGACGATGACTATTATTTCAGGGAATTTTTCTTTTGCTTTCACAAGGAGTTCTAAACCATCTATCCCTGGTAAAATAATATCAGTTAATATTAAATCATAATGTTCGCTCTCCAAGGCAGTAAGAGCAGACTCTGCAGTATGAACAGCGGTTACCTCGTAGGATTCTTTTTGAAATAATTTCTTTATTGAATTGCAAAGAAGCTCGTCACCCTCAACAATCAATAATTTCTCAGGCATTATGCCTCCTTCTCTACTATAAAGTTATCAAATACGCTTTATTCTGTCAAGATGCCTAAAGAAAAATTCCTTTAATTGATATGGTATAATTAGCATTATGGATATACACCAGTTGAAGGTTTTTGTTGCTGTTTACACTAAGAAAAGCTTTTCAAGAGCTTCTGAATTTCTCTATCTTACACAACCAACTGTTAGCGATCATATAAGGTCTCTCGAGGAAGAACTTCATTGTAAGCTTTTTGATAGATTAGGTAGGTATATTATCCCTACAAAAGAGGCTGAGTTACTATTTATCTATGCTACCGAGATTATCGATAGAGTAGAAAATCTTAAAATCGCAATAAATCAATTTAAAGAGGATATATCTGGTGAACTTATTATAGGGGCTAGCACGATCCCTGGAACGTATATATTGCCTCGGCTGTTAGCGAAATTTAAGTATAATCATCCTGCAATCAAATATCAGGTTGTTATCTCTGATTCAAAAGGAATTACAGAAAAAATTTTAAACTATGAGCTTTTGTTAGGATGTGTTGGAACCCAAATAAACAATGAAAAACTCTCGTATAAAGCATTTATGGAAGATGAGTTAATAATTGTTGGCAAGCCATCTTTAATAGATAGGGACGAAATAACCATTAAAGAGCTTATGAGCTATCCTTTACTTTTAAGAGAGGAAGGTTCAGGAACTAGAATAGAATTTTTAAGGATTCTTAGTGAAAGGGGACTGTATCTTAATGATTTAAATATCGTAGGAATTTTTGGTTCAACAGATGCCATAAAAGAAGCTGTTAAAGCAGGACTTGGTATTTCGGTACTTTCAAGGTTGTCGGTAGCTGATGAGTTAAAACTCAATCTATTGATAGAGATTAAGATTAAGGATGTTAAGCTGAAAAGGCAATTTTACATAGTTACACATGCCTTGAGAAGCTTACCTCCTGCTTACAGAGTATTCTTAGAATCGTTGTTAGTACTACCTCTGAAAAGCTAATTCATCCTCTCTAAACAGGGAATACAAACCCTTTTACCGGACTTTGTCCTAACTTTGGGTTCAGCGACTTTTTCACTACAAATTTCACATCTGATAGTAGAATAAATTTCTGCCTCAGGTGGTGACTCGACTTTCATCCTTTTTATTTTCAGCAATATACCTTCAGGTGAATTTAGTATTGCCTGTATCTTTTTTGCTTTCCGTTCGCTAACTAATTTTAGTACTTCAGGACTTCTATCACCATGAGAGAAGCGTTCCCATAATAATTTCTCTTCTTCGGTCTCAGGTATAAATGTGAAGTCTATGGCAATCCTTACAGCATCTCCTGACTCTCTTTTAATAAATGTGTATACCTGCTTACCATAATCTTTGAAGATCAGATTGCCTTTTCCAAAAGTGCAACCAGTTATGACTTGGATTGCATCCACTGCGCATGAGTCGTTTTCCACAATTGCTACTATCTCTTCATCTTTAGAAGCTTCTGTCATATTTAATTCTCTCAATGCAACTAATGCTACTCTATATCCTAAAGCAAGGCCGGGACACACATGTCCGTGAAATTTTATAACATCATCAAAGGATTTCATTGGTTGAAACTTTTTTAAAGTTTCATGCTTTTTGTTCTTTTTAAAGAATATACTTACTTAGGTCCTGGTTATTGACTATATTGCCTAATTTTTCATAAACATACTGACTATCGATGGTAATTTTACCATTTTTGATTTCTGGAGCTTCAAAAGAAATGTCCTCCAAGAGTTTCTCTAATACTGTGTGTAGCCTTCTTGCTCCAATATTTTCTGTCTTTTCATTTACTTCCTCTGCAATACTGGCAAGGCTATGAATAGCATCAGATGTAAACTCTATCTTAACACCCTCGGTCTCCAATAAAGCTACATATTGTTTTATTAGAGCATTATGCGGCTCTGTTAAAATTCTTATAAATTCTTGTTTACCAAGCGAATCGAGTTCAACCCTTATAGGAAACCTGCCCTGAAGTTCAGGTATCAAATCAGATGGTTTTACAGTATGAAAAGCACCTGCTGCAATGAATAAAATGTGATCAGTCTTTACAGGACCATGTTTTGTTGCAACAGTTGAGCCTTCTACAATAGGGAGAAGATCCCTTTGCACTCCTTCCCTTGAGACATCAGGGCCATAACTGTGCCCTTTACTGGCAATCTTATCTATCTCGTCTATAAAAACGATTCCAGTCTGTTCAACTCTTTCTATCGCCTCTTTCTTTACCAATTCCATATCTATTAATTTATTAGCCTCCTCTTGTGTAAGAAGTATTAGAGCTTCTGGAACCTTTACCTTTTTTCTCTTTGTTTTTTCTGGCAAGAAATTACCCAACATCTCCCTTAAATTCATCTCAATCTCATCGAGACCAACATTAGAAATTACTCCAAAGGGTAAAATCTTTTCTTTAATCTCTATCTCCACATATCTGGAATCTAACTTTCCTTCCTTTAACTGATTTCTTAATTTTTCGCGAGTATTTTTATAAAGCTCTTTTTCCTTTTCATCTATTATTACACCTCTAGTGTTTCTTGGAGGAGGCAACAAAAGATCGAGTATTTTATCCTCGGCCAAATTTTTTGCTCTTTCTTGAACTCTCTCCATGTGTTCAGTCTTTACCATATTTATTGAGATTTCGGTAAGGTCTCTAATCATTGACTCTACATCTCTTCCAACATAGCCTACCTCGGTATACTTTGATGCTTCAACTTTTATAAAAGGTGCATTGGCTAATTTAGCGAGTCTTCTGGCTATTTCCGTTTTGCCTACACCAGTAGGTCCGATCATTATAATATTTTTCGGCAAAACCTCATCTCTTAAATCAGATATTATTCTCTGACGTCTCCATCTATTTCTAAGGGCTATAGCTACGGCCTTTTTTGCATTATCTTGACCAACTATATACTTATTCAGTTCTTCTACAATTTTTTTTGGTGTTAGCTCATCCATTAAGTTCCTCTATGATTATATTTTTATTTGTATAGATACAAATATCTGCTGCTATTTCCATTGCTTTTCTTGCAATCTCAAAGGCGCTTAAATCTGTATTTTCATATAAAGCCCTTGCAGCAGCTTCAGCATAAGGAGCTCCAGACCCAATGGCGGCTATATCTCTCTCAGGTTCAATAATATCTCCTGTGCCAGAAATGATAAACATATTTTCATTACTTGCTACGAGTAATAGAGCTTCAAGCCTTCTCAATATTTTATCAGTGCGCCAGTCTTTTGCTAATTCTACAGATGCTCTCTTTATATTACCTTTATAAGCTTCGAGTTTTGACTCAAACCTCTCAAAAAGGGTTAAAGCATCTGCGGTTGCGCCTGCAAACCCTGCGATGACTTTGTCATTATACATCTTTCTTATTTTGCGAGCATTGTGTTTAAGTATGGTGTTGCCTAAGGTTATCTGTCCATCACAGGCAAGGGCAACTTTATCGCCCCTTTTAATACATAGAATTGTTGTTCCTTGAAACATTTTTTCCTCTTAAATTTTTTATTATAACAGTTACTTCTAAATTTTTCTACTTACCGAATTGTCTCGGTAATGTCAATACTTCTGTGTAAATTCCTTTAATGGTTTTCTTCCCCATTGCT
>CAYPJO010000058.1:0-11490 GCA_964411065.1 uncultured Thermodesulfovibrio sp. | reverse complement strand
AAATAATAATGATAAGACATTTAAAATAAATAAAATGAATATAAGAAAAGATTACTATCTTGCCACACACCCCACACACCAAAAAAAACTAAGACACTCCTTCTTACACAATTCATGATACACTACCCCCTTCTCTGTTTTTTAACCATGGTGGTGATATTTTATATCACCTAAAACCTTTTGACAAGAAGGGGGTTCCTATTTTTGGAAGGTTCTATGTCTATTTTGCAGCCCTCATTTTCGACCCAGTGAATGTCTGTCTGCTTTAATGATAAATTTATTATAAAGGATATCTTTATCTCTTTGATGGCTCAACCCTTGGCACTTTCCTTTAAAAGTATACGGTGAGCTTTATTTGGTCTCTTTCACGGAATTAAGGACTCTTCCAAATATCTACTTCATTAATTATTGAGGCTTTAAATTCAAAGAGTCCAGAATCTTTTTAGCCAATTTGAGATTAAAACCTTTTATTTTAGCGATCTCTTCTGCATTAGCCCTTTTTATATTTTCAATACTACCAAAATGCTTTAAAAGTTCGAGTCTTCTTATTTTCCCAACACCCTTTATATTCTCTAAAGGTGATTGAAAATTTCTTTTATCTCTTAGCTTCCGATGATAGGTGATTGCAAACCTATGAGCTTCATCCCTGATATTTTTAAGAAGAGCAGAAGTATTGCTTTTATCTTCTAAAGAGACCATCTCTTCATTAAGCAAAAAAGCCCTATCAGGCTTTTTTGCAATAGCAATTACTTCGCATTGAATATTAAGAATATCAAAAACTCTTTTAGCAATAGAGAGTTGTGATTTACCACCATCGATTATAATCAAGTCTGGTATCTCTGATAATGGATCTTGAAAGGCTCTAACTATAATCTCTCTTAGCATTCCATAGTCGTTCATCCCTTCAACGGTTTTTATTTTGAAGAGTCTGTACTTTTCCTTTCTAAAAATGCCCTTTTCCCAAAAGATATAGGCTCCAACAGACTCACTCCCCTGAATAGTAGAGACATCAAAAGCTCCTATTGTAGATGGAGCAAATTCAAGTTTTAAGATATCCTTTAGTCTTGAGGTAATCTCCTCAAAACTTTGATGTCCCTTTGAATGATAAAGATGTCGAGCATTATCGTTTGCCATCTGGAGTAGTTCAAGTTTTATCCCCTCTGCTGGTATCTCTATGGCCACATTTTCACCACTTTTATTTCTTAACCATTGAGTCGCTTCTTCAAAACCTTCAGGCATAAAAGGACTTAATATCAACGAGGGTATCATTATATCCTTAGAATAGAAGGAGCTGATTATAGCCCCCATGATCTCTTCTTCCTTATCTGTTATAAGGTTATCAATATGATAATTTTTAGTCCCAATTAGCACTCCATTTCTGACAAAGAGTATTTGAATAACAGCTCTGTTTCCCTCCTTGTATAATCCAAAGACATCTACATCCCCAAGTTCCGTAGAGATAACCTTTTGAGATTCAAAGGCTTTTTTTATATTAGCTATTTTATCCCTAATGCGTGCTGCTTCTTCAAATCTCAGCTCGTCAGATAGTTCAAACATCCTATTTTCAAGTTTCTTAATTAATTCTTTCTTCTCACTTAAGAGAAAGAGTCTAACGTCATCAACGATCTTTAAATATTCTTCCCTGCTTATCATTCCAGAACAAGGTGCTAAGCACTTTTTCATCTGAAAGTGTATGCAGGGGTTCCTTTTTTTATCTAAGGAATCTCTGCATCCCCTCAAAAAGAAATTTCTTCTAACAAAATCAAGAGTATCTCTCATTGCCTGTGCAGGGATGTAAGGACCAAAATATAGACTGCCGTCTTTCGAGATCTTCCTAACAACCTCAATCCTTGGCCATTCTTCATTGATGGTAAGCCTAATATAAGGATAGTTTTTATCATCCCTGAGGACTACATTATATTTTGGTCTGTATTGTTTTATAAGAGTAGCCTCCAAAATTAAAGCTTCAAGTTCATTGGAGGTTACAATGTATGAGAAGTTTCTTACCATCTTAGCCATCTTAGCTTTCCTCTGATCGAGATGAGAAGTATTATGAAAATATGCTTTTAGACGATTCTTAAGGTTTTTAGCTTTGCCCACATAGAGAACCTTTTCTTTACTATCTTTGAAGATATATACACCAGGTAGAGAAGGAATATTTTTAATATCTATAGACATAAATTTAATATATCTAAAAATTGCCATATAGTGAAAGGCTACCACTGGAAGGGCTCAAAAAATTGTGAAAAATTTTTTTCTTTTTATGATATACTTTTTTCTCTACAAAATTTTTATTTAAGGGGGGGGTATATGCTTAAAAAGCTTTCTTCAGTTGTTTTTTTAGTTTTTTTAGCAAGTGTATTGCTAATTTCAGACGCCTTTGCTAATTTTGAGTTTAAGTATGGCGGAAGCCTGAGGTTAAGGCAGGAACTATGGGAGAATGCCTTTGATCTGGATACTCTGAATATCAAAAATGAAAACTTTTTCAGATTACGGACCTCAGTCTGGGGGCAGTTAACCTACCAAAAAGAATACTCACTATACCTTAAGCTTACTAATGAGGCGAGATATTTCATCAATTCACGTTCACCAGCAAATAATAGTTTCGATGAAGATGAAATAGTCATCGATAACCTCTATGTTGACTTTAAAAATCTGTTCAAACTTCCCTTAGATTTGAGAATTGGAAGACAAGACTTTCTCTTTACTTACGGCGAGGGCTTTCTTATAATGGATGGTACACCTGGTGATGGTTCGAGAACCTTCTATTTCAATGCTATAAAAGCGGTATGGAAGATAAATCCTAATAACAGTATAGACATAGTTTTTTTATCTAATCCTATCAGAGATGTTTACTTGCCATCCTTATATGCAGCCAATAAAAGAAGACTCAATACTTCTGACGAAGAGGGATTCTTTATTTATAGCAAAAATAAAATCACCGATGATCTTTCATTAGAACCCTATTATATATTTAAGAAAGAGGACAATTTCGGCACTACACCTGATCTCGATTTAAACACGATTGGTATGAGAGCTACATACAAACATGGCACATGGCGTTTAAGAGGCGAACTCGCCTATCAATTTGGTGAGTATGAAGGTGGCAGAGACAGAAGAGGCACCGGTGGATATTTCTTTGTAGGCAGAAAATATGAAAACGTTCCCTTAAAACCAGAGTTCGATTTTGGCTTTATTTATCTTTCTGGAGATAAAGCGTCTACTACTAAACATGAAGGTTGGAATCCATTATTTTCAAGATGGCCTATATACAGTGAGCTCTTAGTATTTACTCTTGTTGAAGAGACAAGAAAAGATTCAGGAGGAATTCCTGCCTACTGGACAAACATGCATATTTATAGAGCTAATGTGAAAGCAAATTTTTCAGCAAATACCAATCTATCTTTTTGGTATAATTATCTTAGAGCAGATGAGAGCACACAAGGATTAAATCCAAAAATGTTCTCTAACAAGGGGAAAGAAAGGGGACACCTACCCCAAATAATGGTCAACCACAAATTTACAAAAAATATAGATGGTTATTTGCTTGCTGAATATTTTATACCTAAGAATTTCTATTCTGACAATGCCAATAATGCCCTCTTTTTCCGTTGGCAATTGCAGTATAGGTTTTAGACATTTATAAAGCTTTTGTAAAAATAACCTGCTGGTAAGGGAAGACAAAAATCTACCTTACCAGCCTTATTTGCTTTTAATAGTCACAAGTTAAGGAAATGGGCTTTTTTGATAAACTAAAAGCAAGTCTTCTTAAAACAAAACAAAATATAATCGATAAAATCGAAGAGGTTGTATTCGACAGAAAGATTGATGAGACAACCTTAGAACAAATAGAAGAGATTTTACTTGCTTCAGATGTTGGAACCAAAACTACCACTGAAATAATTGAAAAGATAAGGGAAAGGATTAAAAATGACCAGCTACATCATTCGGAAGATATGCGATTGGTGATCAAAAACGAAATGTTGAGATCTCTTGGAGAGGCTCATACTATAAGTATTTCTAAGGAACGCCCCTTTGTAATCCTTACAGTGGGGGTCAACGGAGTCGGTAAGACCACAACTATTGGGAAACTCGCCTATCGCTTTAAATCAGAAGGCTATTCTGTGCTTATCGCTGCAGCTGACACTTTTAGAGCTGCTGCAATTGAGCAGGTAGAAATATGGGCAAAGAGAGCAGGTGCTGAACTGATTAAACATCAAAGCGGTTCTGATCCTGCAGCTGTAGCTTTCGATGCAGTAGAAGCCGCTAAACACAGAGGTGTAGATATTGTTATCATTGACACTGCGGGCAGGCTCCATACTAAAGCCCAATTGATGGAAGAACTTAAAAAAATAACCAGAGTGATCAAAAAATCAATGCCTTCCGCTCCCCATGAGACTTTGTTAATTATTGATGCTACAACTGGACAAAACGCTATAAGGCAAGCACATACCTTTAATGAAGCAATTGGAATAACTGGTATAGCTCTTACAAAACTCGATGGCACAGCAAAAGGTGGCATTGTTTTTGCTATAAATAAAGAATTTAATATTCCCATAAAACTTATTGGCATAGGTGAAGGGATTGAGGATTTAAAAGATTTTGATCCCCAATCTTTTATCAAAGCAATCTTTGAAAAGGATTAAATTACGTTATATTAAATTGACAAAAAAACAGTTCGCTTTTTAATTTATAATATTGAATGGGCGATTAGCTCAGTGGGAGAGCGCTTCCTTCACACGGAAGAGGTCGCAGGTTCAATCCCTGCATCGCCTACTTTATTTTTCAAGGGTTTATGAGATTTCTCCATTCAGCTAAACTTCCAAAGTGTATACTTTTTGTATAATAGTTGATTTTTGACCCATTTTCCTTAATAAGAACCAAATAAAACCCTTATCATGTAATACTTTAAAGGCAATTTAAGATTTCAACGATATGGCTACAGTTTGACCTTGAGCAAATCCAGTATTTTTTGCTGTTCTTCATCAGAAGTGCTTACCACCTTGCATGAAGAACCGCCTGAACTCACTACTTCTCTACGAATACTTTTTAACCTCTCTATAACATGTTCAAATGTCCATTTCCTCTTTTTATTTCTCCCATCAGAACAAATTAATGAACTCAACCTTTGTTTCATATGCCACTGAATATAGTATGCAAGCATACAAAGAAAAACATGGCATCTAATACGTTCATCCGTCTTATGATAAGGAGGTTAAAATAAAATTGTGTCTGTTTTATACTTATAGGGCAGGTATTTAGAAATGAGTAAAACTAAGAAAAAATACCGAGACTATCCTCTAAAATTGTGTAAATATACAACACCTCCCAAAAAGTCTGCAAATATTGCTAAAAAAGCTCTATAAATTCTTTTAACCATTCTCTACCCCTGCCACACTCTGTAAATCTAAAACATTTTTCACATCAGTTGATTCAAATTTCATCGCAAATATCTGCTACAACCTGTAACTTGCCCCTGCAAGATTAGGTATTGGTTGGCTGAGCCGCTTGTAATGCATATTTGCAAGTTGAATAAATAAATTAAGTTCCAAATTGATGATCACTTAAAGGAAAAAGCTTTGATATAGGTTTATCAAGTCCACTTTAGTTGCCCGTTACAAATATGGCTACTTTACTTAATCCCCTTGATATAAGACTTTGTAAAACCTCTGCCCAGAATCCTGTGTTTTCTCTTCCTTTCTTACCCAGTATCCAAGTATGTCTTTGTATCCCTTAAGGTCTATTTCTTTTAAGACAAAAATACTTATGCTCTTCATCTTACCTTCTTCTTTTAACTCGGTATGATAGGCATCAATAAATAGAGAAAACATTTCTTAAGGAAGTGCTCTATTTTTCAGATAATCAAGCTTCTCTTTAATGAATTCCTCAAGCATTTAAAGAGCATCCTCTAAATGGAGAATTCCTAAGCTCTTACAGAGATAAGGAATCCTTGCCTTACTGTATCTATTAACTAAACAGGTCTTCCTCTTCTTGCCAGGCTTCTTTTTTAGCTTTTTAAATTTTACCATAACCCTTTTACACAATTTTTAGGTAAATCCGAGGAACTCAAGATGCTAGCGTTAAATGGTAGGGCTAAAAGTATTGTAGAGAGACTAAGTACAGAGGCTTTCAGGCTAAGGGGTGAGGCAAGAAGAAGAGTTGTTGAACTTATAAAGTATGTAAAGGGTAATCATGACTGGGATAGAGAACATACCTCTTTTAGGAGGATACGGTAGTGGACCGGTAGAGAAGAGGGTGGATATTACAGTTGCTAGAAGATTTAGGAAGCGAGGGATGAGTTGGTATAAGAAAGGCGCAAATCCCTTATTAAGACTCAGGCTTTTGAGACTCAATGGTGAATGGGATGCCTACTAGCAGGAAAGGAGAAAAGAGCTTATCCAGTTCGCGGCATGATTTCCATCACGGAAAAAAAGATGCTTACCAGATGCGTACTAAATTTGATTTTCTCTAAAGAAATATGTTATAAATACAACTTACAAATATATTGTAAATACAATATGTTTTAGATACTCTATGCCCTTTTTGACAGAAAAGGGCTTTAAATCCATATAGAGGTGATAAATGAATATCTATGAAAATGTAGTTATTATCAATCCATCCTTGAGTGAAGAGGAACTAAAAGAAGCCATAGATAAAATTTCAGAACAGATAATAAAAGCAGGCGGCGAGATATTAAAGGTTGATAATTGGGGCAAAAAAAAACTTGCCTATGAGCTAAATAAGCAAAAAATGGGTTATTATGTGATTATCCTTTTTAAGTCTCGTCCAGCTTTTATAAAGGAGTTGGAATATTTTTATAAAGTCTTTGAACCTGCAGTAAAATACATGATCATTAAACTAACTAAAAAACATATAGAATCACTCCCTGCCGATTTGCTTGGAATTCCTGTTACTGCTCAAGAATTATCGCCGGACACAAAAGAGTCGTGAGAGCGGATCAATATGTTTAATAGAATTATTTTAATTGGGAATCTAACAAAGGATCCTGACGTCCGATATACTCCGTCAGGTATGCCTGTGACCACATTATCAATAGCAGTAAACTCAAGATATAAACAAGGTGAAGAGACAAGAGAAGAGGTTCTTTTTATAGATGCTGTCGTATTTGGACGGCAAGCAGAGAGCTGTGGTCAATATCTAAACAAAGGCAACCCAGTTTTAGTAGAGGGTCGACTACGTGAGAGAAGATGGGAATACGAAGGTCAAAGAAAGAGTAAATTTGAAGTCCTGGCTAACAATGTTAGATTTTTAGCCAGAAAGGATCGACAGACTGACTTAAGCTCTAATCTTTCCGATATAACCCCTCCAGAGGAATTTACAGAAAGTGAACCATTTTAAATAGAGGAGGTCCTTTTTGCAGACAAAAAGATTTCAAAGAAGAAAGTTTTGCAGATTTTGTGCAGATAAAATGCCCTTTATCGATTATAAAGATGCCAGAACTCTAAAAAACTATATGACTGAACGTGGCAAGATACTTTCAAGAAAGTTGACAGGAACATGTTCAAGGCATCAAAGGGAGTTAACAATCGCAATAAAAAGAGCGAGGAATATAGCATTACTTCCTTTTATGGAAAAATAAGATGCGAGTACCAAAGACGTGCTCTCAAAGATTGGCTATTAAGATAATAGAAAACTTAAAAGCAAAAAATCTAATAGAAATTAGTGCAAATGAAAAGGAACTTATTGAGGAAACGCAAAATGTGATTTTAGATGAGTTAATGGTAGAAGAGAGACTAAATGAAGAAGTTCGACAACTCCTTAAAAAGTATGAGGTAGAGATTGAGAGAGGTAGACTCGATTATCGCAAGCTCTTTGAGATGACCAAACAAAAGATTATCAAAGAAAGAAATATAATCATCTGATGCTTTCTGAAGACAAAATTAATGTTTTAACCAATCGAGTGCTTTCAGAACTATTAAAACGCAAATTAATAATTCCCAAAGAAGATGAGACTTTATTAAGAAAAGAAATCAAAAGGACTATATTATGTGAACTGGATATTCTTAAAGAAATAGATGTAAGTGTAAGGAAGAAATTACAATCTTTCACAAAAAAGAGCTTAGTTGAAGGAAGCATAGAGTGGGAAGTATTATATAAAAAATTGTATTCTGAGGAAGAACAAAAGCGAGGTATAAGATAATCAGACACTCAGATAATATAATTAAAAAGGAAAAGCTTGTAGCTCGCCGACTAAGAAAAACAACATGGTGGAGAAGGAAACTCCTGAAAGGGAGATGCTATTATTGCAACAATACATTTCATCCAAAAGATCTGACAATGGACCACATTATACCCTTAAGCCGTGGAGGGAGATCTGAAAGGTTCAATATTGTAGCATCTTGCAAAGAATGTAATAATAAGAAAAAGTATTTACTACCTATTGAATGGGAAGAATATCTCAGCTCTTTACAATAAGGACTGCACAAGTACTTAAAGTAATTACCCTTTCTGAAACACTTCCCTTGACAATTCTTGTAACACCAGTCCTTCCATAAGTTCCAAGTATAAGCAAGTCACAATTATTTTCTTTTGCTTTTCTTAGGATTATCTCAGCAGGCTCGCCTACTTCAGCTATTGGTTCGATATTTATAGGAACATCAAACTCATGTCTCTTAACTCTTTCTATTATTTTCATTGCCTCGGGGAGCTTAGCTTTAGTTGGAGCTACAGAAATTACAAAGAACCTTTTAATATGAGTACATCTTTTAGCCATGCTCATGGCTTCCTTTTCAGCCCCTTCACTATGTTTTAAGCCGTCGGTAGCTAACATGATTATCTCGCTCTTAACCTCTATATTCTTTGGAACTACTAGAACTTTACAAGGGGCAATGGCGGTGACCTTTGCGGTTACACTTCCTAATAACACCCTTTTTAAACCTGTCCACCCTCTCTTGCCCATAACTATTAGATCAGCCTTTCTTTTTACAGCTTCGGCTATGATGACCTCGTGAGGATTTTCAGTTCTCCTACACACCGATTCTATTTCTACATTATTCATAGCTGCCAACTCCCTTATATGGTCAAAATGATCTCTACAAGTCAGTTCCATTTTTTCAACAATCTTTAGCCCTTCCGTTGCGAACTCAGGATTAATTTGAAGAACCTGGATAACCGCAAGTTTTGCTCCACAATTCATTGCTATGAAAATTGCCTCTTTTATAGCTCCCTCACTAAATTCGGTGTTATCGGTAGCAAGAAGAATTGATTTCAGATCGCCCATGTAATGTTGCTTGTATTGAGCTATCATATCGCTAATGTCCTCCTGTTTTAAGAATCCCTGAAGCGGCAAAAAGGAGAACTATCACCTGTAGGATAGAGATTATAGCATATGTATAATCCTTCTTTCTTAAGAAAATGGGGAATATCGTTATAAAACACACGATTGTGATGCCTGACAAAAAAGCTATCCCGATGAAATTTAAGAAATCGCCCTTTTCGATATTAGATATCCAGAACCACCCCCCTTTTATCGCTGTTGTTTGGAGATATTTGGCTACAGGAAGTCCCCAAAAATCCGGCAGTTTATCTTTTGGTATATAGGGTTGGACAATGCCGAAAAAGTAAAGAAAAAAGGTTAAAATAAGAATTACTAAACCTATTTTAGTTCCATATGAGAGCACTATAGCATAATAAATCTGCTCTTTTGAAGGTTTAGCCATTTTATGAGCGTAAATATGGGGGTAAATCTTTTTTATGTCCATATTCCAGACCCTTTCAAGATAGCTCTTAACCCTGCAAGCAATAACATTAGTATGACCACTCCTCGTATTATAGCAGGTTTTGTTTTAGACAAAATCTTTACACCAATCAATGAGCCAAGCATTATCCCTATTATAGAAGGAACAACCATTATAGGTAAGATAGCACCATTATTTATATAAACCCAGGCTGCTGAAGTGTCAGTTATTGACAAGAGAAATTTGCTTGTTGCAACTGAGACCTTCAAAGGCGCTCCTAATAAAAGATTTAAAACTGGCACATTCGCCCAACCAGCTCCCAAGCCAAAAATTCCAGCCATTAAACCTATAAAAATGAATATGAATAAACCCTGAGGTGTTCGATGTATCTTCCATTTCACAGTATGCCCTGTTGAAACTTCATAATAAATACCTTGAATCTTCAAAGCTTGCGATAAAGTATCAGACTCTTTAACTTCTGGATACTCTGATTTTTTTGTTTTCAACATTATAGCTACAATAAAGAGAATGCTCGTCCCTAATGCTATTTGGACAACATTTGTCGGAAGTGCAAGCCCTATCATTGCTCCAACGATAGCACAGATAGATGATACTAAAGCAAAAGGCATAGCAAGCCTCAAATCTGCAAGGTTCTTTGCTAATAGACCAGGTCCAGCTGCAATAGCTCCAGCAAGGGCTACCAAAAGACCTGCACCTCTAACGAAGTCGAGGTGAAAAGGAAAAAAGCCACCCACAATAGGGACAAAAAGTACACCTCCTCCAACACCACCTAAAACGGCGATTATGCCTAAAAGAAAGGTTACCAAGAATAAGCCAAGAGGCCATACCCACCATGGCATCGATGATTTTTCAGTTGTATCTGAATAATCAGTAGCATATATGTTGGTTAGATAGGGATCGATGAAAAACGAAAAAATCAAAGATAAAAATACAAAAAATGTTTTATTTAAAAAAGTTTGACTCATGTGATCGATGATATCTTAAAGGGAAGAACAATTCTTTATTATTGCGAATTGCTAAAATAAAATCAAGCAATCCTATTGTCTCACATAAAATTCTAAAAGAAATTTATTCGTTGCATCACATAAAAAATCTAAATATAAGCATAGCATGAATTACTCTTTCTATGGCAGTTTGGTTTTAAAGTTCTCCTCTTCTTATTTCAAAGAGATTTTTGTCTCATTTGAATGGAGCAAGACAATCATTGAGAGTTTATCCTCCCTATCCTTATTTATCATTATCTCACCAAATATCTTAAGCTTTGCTATCGACTCTGAAAGAATAGTTTTTAGTCTCTTACCACCAGAGATACCCGTAAATATGCCATATAATTATTAGAGGCTTCTTATCTTTCTTGTCAGGGCTTCCTCTAAGTCTTCTTACATTGTGCCTTACATCTTCTTTTATAGCGGTGCTTTTGCCTATCTTAACTACTTTCCCATGATTGCCAAAAAGATAAGAGGCATAATCCCTGTTATAACCTGTAAGAGCTATAAATTCACTAAGAATTATCCTCTTTTGTTTCTTCTTTGCCTTTTGATATCTTTAAGCAATCTCCCTAATTATTAATTTCTTCTCCTTCATCGTTAACCCCCAACCTTTGCCCAAAAAGTCCTTAGACTTTTTAGGGTCCCCTTATTTCTGCTCCCTTAAATGACGTCTTCATTCAATAAAGGCTACAGTATTTCATTTAGATTTTTGATGAGACAATTCGGTAAGTGTTATTCCTAAAGTCAAGTCACACTTTATTACTACTTTGAAATGTCACATT
>CAYPJO010000057.1:0-11530 GCA_964411065.1 uncultured Thermodesulfovibrio sp. | reverse complement strand
TTTGGCTTAAGGGTTTTTGGTTTATGAAATTTCTATATCGGGATTTGGAATTGTTATCTATCTTAGCAAACAGATTTTAGTAGACATAAAATATAAGATTGTATTTGAAAACAGTTTTAGGATAACTGTCCTATCTGTTCTAAATAATTAATCTTTTTATAGGCAAAATACTTTTATACTTGTATTTTAGATTTCATTGCATTTATAATTTGAGTATGCTACAATGTAGGATAATAAATTATAAGGTCTGTTTTTTGAATATTCTGAAGGAGGATCGAAATTGAAGAAATTAGCAGTTTTCACATTAACTTTGTTTTTGATTGCAAGCTTTGCTTATGCGAAAGATTATACGGTAAAGAAAAAGGCGGGAGACTATGAGGTTACTGCGAAAATTGATAAAAATCCGCCCATCGTCGGCGTCAATCAGATAAAAGTCGAAATTAAAGATACATCAGGCAAATATATCAATGACGCCAAAGTAAAAATCGAATACTCAATGCCGCCGATGCCCGGCATGGCACCAATGAATTACATGACTGATGCTGAGATTAAGGGTTCGGAATACATGGCTAAACTGAATTTTTCGATGGCTGGACCATGGAATGTCGTCGTAAAAATAACCCGTGATGGCAGGACAAGCAGTATGAAATTCAACATCGATATCAGGTAGCCTCGATGCGAGGGCAATGGCAAAATCGAAGCAGCCATATTAACCGTTTTTTGACTTTTTTGCGTTTTTGCCTTGTCCTCGGGTTTTCTATACTGGCAGCCTCTATTTTCTTCCCTCAATCCGCATTTTCTTCAGACTTGAAGCTCCAAGACTTGATCGATGAAGCTCTGAGGAATAATCCTGAAATACGTTCTGCCCAATCTAAGGTCGCAGCTTCACGATTTAGAATTCCTCAGGCTGGAAGCCTCCCCGATCCAATGTTCATGTTCGGCTATCAGAATGAAGGCACAAAAAACCTTTATACCTTCGGCAAAGAAATGTCTCCCGACTCACAGTGGATGTTCTCGGTATCTCAGATGATTCCTTTTTATGGGAAGCTCTCTTTAAAGCGCGAAATGGCCGCAAGAGACTTTGAGAGCCTCCAGGCACGATACGAATCTTTGAGGCTTAGAATCATATCAAGAGTAAAGGAGCTTTATTATTCGCTTTTTCTGGTATATAAAACTATTGATTTACTCGACAAACGAACAAACTTGTTTTCAAAAATTGAAGATGTTGCCGAGTCCCGTTATAAAACAGGGACAGGAACTCTTCAGGATTTATTGATGGCTCAGACAGAAAAATACATGCTACTTGAAAAAAAGGAAATGCTCAAGCAAAAGATTCAATCCATTGAGGCGATGCTAAACTATACAACTGGAAGGGATATTAATGCAGCGGTAGGAAGACCAACAGAAATAGAAGCCACCCTTTTTAGATATTCCCTTGACGAACTATTTAAAATAGCAGTTTTAAACTCACCTGATATAAAGGCTCTGGAAAGTATGGTCAAAGGTTCTGAGGCAAAACTAAAAATGGCTCACAGAGAATATTATCCTGATTTTACTTTAACAGGAAGCTATTTTGCTAGAGGCACTCTATTTCAAGATATGTGGAGCATCACAGCAACTATTAACATCCCTTTATTCTATAGAACAAAGCAGCGAGAGTCTGTAAATGAGAGCATATCCTTACTCTCTGAAACAAGAAATGAACTTGACGCAGCAAAGCTTATGATTTTCACATCTGTGAGGGATGCTTATTCGATGTTTAAGACCTCTGAGAGACTGATTGATTTGTATAAAAGCGGCATTATCCCCAAGATGCATCAGGATGTTGAACTCTCAATAGCAGCATATATTGCAGGAAAGTCTGATGCCCTATCTGTTTTAACAAAAATCAAGAACATAATAGATACTGAGATTTTATACTGGACTCAATTTGTTGAAAGGGAAAAGGCTATCGCAAAACTTGAAGAGCTTACAGCCCTGAAAATTACAGGTTATAGTAATATAGAAGATAGTGAGAGAGAAGATCGACCATGAAGAAAGGGTTGCCCTTAATTGTTTTGTTATTAATCTGTGGCATTGGAATTCTTGTGTATTTTTTATTATCAGGGGCTATTAACAAAATCTCCTCCAGTGAAAAGCAGAAATATTCTTCAAACCATCAAGGACATGCGACAATAACTAGCAAGCCGGATGGGAAGCCTGAAGCTCCCACTCAGGTCAATAGCAATGAAGCCGAAGCTCCTGCGATTGAAATATCCCCAGAGAAACAACATTTAATTGGTGTTAAAACAACTCAGGTAACTGTAAAACCTCTAAAAAAGATTATCAGAACAGTAGGGCGCATCGAGTATGACGAAAGACGGCTCTCTTCAATAAATACTAAATTTGAGGGGTGGATCGAAAAGCTTCATGTGGATTACACAGGCAAATATGTTAATAAGGGTGATCCACTTGCTGAGATTTATAGCCCTGAACTGATAGCCTCCCAGCACGAATTTATAGATGCATTGAGATGGAGGGCAGATGCTGAAATATTGAAGTCTGACAATGAGCTAAGAAAAATGCTTTCCATAGATGCCGAGAAAATTATCTCAGCAGCAAAAAAGAGGCTCAGTTACTGGGATATAACAGAAGAACAGATAAAGAAAATAGAGCAGACAAAAACCCCTCTTAGAACTATTACTATTCACAGTCCTGTCAGTGGGTATGTTGTTCAAAAAATGGCAGTAAAAGGAATGCGTGTCATGCCCGGTGAGAAGCTCTTTGATATTGCTGATTTATCGTCTGTCTGGATAATCTCTGAAATATATGAATATGAATTATCCCTTGTCAGGGTTGGCATGAAAGCCCGAATCGCCCTTAGTTATTTACCCAAAAGGGAATTTTTATCCACTATTGAATATGTCTATCCCGAACTCTCTGGAGATACCCGAACCGCTCGCGTGCGATTCACACTGCCTAACCCAAATGGGCAGCTTAAGCCTAAGATGTTTACCAATGTCGAAATAAAGATTGATCTTGGTAAGAGACTGGTTATCCCTAAAAGTGCTGTAATCGATACAGGGATGAGAAAAATTGTATATGTTGATAAAGGGGAAGGGTATTTTGAGCCGAGAGAGGTTTTACTGGGTCTCAAGGATGATGAAAATATTGAGGTTCTGAAAGGTCTGCAATCGGGAGAGAATGTCGTCTCATCGGCGACATTCCTTATTGATTCCGAATCAAAACTCAAAGGCGTCATCCCCCTCCATACTCACTGAGTCACTGGGATAAATTCCAATGATATCTAAAATAATTGAATATAGCGCTAGAAACAGCTTCATTGTTTTAATGCTAATTATTTTTTTCTTAATATGGGGATATATATCCCTTCAAAAGACCCCCCTTGATGCAATTCCAGATTTGAGTGATACACAGGTGATAATCTATACGGAATGGACAGGTAGAAGCCCCAATCTCGTGGAAGACCAGATTACTTATCCCATTTCCTCCAGCCTTCTTGCGGCACCAAAAGTTCAGGCAGTGCGTGGATTTTCCTTTCTGGGAAGTTCTTTTATATATGTGATATTTGAAGAAGGCACTGATATTTATTGGGCTAGAAGCAGGATACTTGAATACCTTCAGGCTGTTAGAAATAAACTTCCGACTGATGTCAACCCTGTTCTTGGTCCGGATGCAACAAGTCTTGGATGGGGATTCTCATATGCATTAGTGGATGAGTCGGGCAGATATGATCTTTCTGAGCTCCGTTCAATTCAGGATTGGTATATCAAACTCGCCATTGAAAGTGTTCAAGGGGTTTCACAGGTAGCGAGCATAGGTGGGTTTGTCAAGCAATATCAGATTACAATTGACCCCAACCGTCTCCTGGCATACAATATTCCTCTCACAAAGGTGCTCGAAGCTGTTAGAAAAAGCAACCGTGATGTTGAAGGTAGGGTGGTTGAATTTTCAGGCATAGAATATATGATTCGAGGAAGGGGATATATCAAGGATATCAAAGATCTTGAAAATGTCCCTGTGTTCGTTAATAATGTAGGAACGCCTATATATTTAAAAGATATTGCGACTGTCCAGCTCGGCCCTGAAATCAGAAGGGGCGTCGCTGAATTAGATGGCAAAGGTGAAGTAGTAGGCGGCATTGTGGTTGTGAGATTTGGCGAAAATGTTTTGAATGTAATAGACAGGGTCAAAGAGAAAATCAATAATGAAGTAGCCCCTGCCCTTCCAAAAGGTGTAAAAATCGTCACAACTTATGACAGAACTGACCTCATACGCCGCTCAATAGATACCCTCACAGATGAGATCATCAAGCTTGCTATTGCCGTTAGTGCTGTCTGCATAGTTTTTCTGTTTCACCTGCCGAGCGCCATTGTGGTGATATTGACATTACCTGTGGCGATAATAATGTCATTCATACTGATGTATCATCTGAATGTAACCTCCAATATTATGAGTTTGAGCGGGATAGCTATTGCTATAGGAGCTATGGTGGATGCCTCTATAATCATGGTCGAAAACGCCCACAAGAAGCTTGAAGAATGGGAATTGCACGGCAGACAGGGAAGCAGAAAAGATGTAATCATCGAGGCAGCAAAAGAGGTTGGTCCTTCCCTATTCTTTTCTCTGCTGGTGATAACAATTGCCTTTCTTCCTGTATTCGCCCTTCAGGCACAGGCAGGAAGACTCTTTAAACCACTCGCCTATACCAAGACATTTGCGATGCTTTTTGCATCTTTTCTTGCTATAACCCTTACCCCTGTCTTGATGACATTTTTAATCAGGGGAAAGATCAAACCCGAAGAAAAAAACCCTATCAGTATTATTCTCCATAAAATGTATGAACCTATAGCGTTGCTTACATTGCGTTTTAAAAAGATGGTTATAATTGCAGCCATTATTATCACTACTTTAACTGCCTATCCATTCATGAAACTTGGTTCTGAATTCATGCCGCCACTTTATGAGGGGACACTTTTTTATATGCCTGTTACTGTGCCAGGGGCATCCATAACAGAGGTTGCTTGGCTTCTCAAGCTTCAGGACAAATTATTAAAAGACATCCCAGAGGTTGCACAGGTATTCGGAAAGGCAGGGAGAGCCGAGACAGCAACAGACCCTGCCCCTCTTGAGATGTTTGAGACAGTTATAAACCTGAAACCAGAATCCGAATGGAGACCTGGCATGACTGTAGAAAAGCTTAAGGATGAAATGAACGATGCTCTTACTATTCCTGGCGTTGCCAATTCTTTTACAATGCCAATCAAAGCCCGCATAGACATGCTTGCAACAGGTATCAGAACGCCTGTTGGAATCAAAATACTTGGTCCAGACATCGAAGAAATTGAAAGAATCGGGATAGAAATAGAACACCATATTAAGGAAGTGCCAGGCACAAGAAGCGCATACGCAGAACGCCTTACAACAGGATATTTCCTCGATATTAGTATAAAGCGCGAAGAAGCAGGCCGGTACGGGTTGACAATAGATGAAGTGCAGGAAATTATTCAATCTGCAATAGGCGGGATGAACCTGACTACTACCGTTGAAGGCAGGGCGAGATACCCTGTAAATGTTAGATATTCAAGGGAATTAAGAGATGATATCGAAAAGCTCAAAAGGGTTTTAGTGCCTGTAATGAGTGCAGGTTCTGATATGACAGGTAAAACATCAGGGGAGAATATCCCCTTAAGACCTCAATTTCAGACGATATCGAATATACCACTCGGTCAAATTGCTGATATTAATATCGTAAAAGGTGCCACCTCGATAAAAAGTGAGGAGGGTCTTCTTGCATCTTATGTATTTATTGATTATTCAGGAAGGGATGTAGGCAGTTATGTAGAGGACGCAAAAAAGAAGGTTGCAACTCTGAAAATTCCAGAGGGCTACCGCATTCAGTGGAGCGGCGAATATGAATATCTTATTAAAACCCATGAGAGATTAAAACTTGTCATCCCTCTTACAATTCTTATTATATTCGTCCTGATTTATTTGAATACTAAGTCTGCCGTCAAGACAATGATTGTTCTTCTTGCTGTCCCATTCTCACTTGTTGGCTCCTTCTGGCTCCTCTACCTGCTCAATTATAATATGAGCATAGCTGTATGGGTAGGCATTATTGCTCTTGCAGGGCTTGATGCTGAGACTGGTGTCATCATGCTACTTTATCTTGACCTTGCTTATGAAAAATGGAAAAAAGAAGGAAAGCTCAAAACTCCTGATGGGCTAAAAGAGGCGATAATGTATGGAGCAGTAAAAAGGATTAGACCCAAGATAATGACCGCTTCCATCATACTTGCCGGGCTTGTGCCAATTCTATTTGCAACTGGGACAGGAGCTGATGTTATGAAAAGGATAGCTACCCCTATGGTGGGAGGTGTAATAACATCTACTATCCTTGAATTATTAATCTATCCTGCTATATTCATGATATGGAAGCAGAGAGAGCTTAAGAGAGAAAATCGCATCAGCAAATAAAAAAATGAATGTCGCCCTTTTCAATCCACTTACCTAAAAACCTTAAGTCTTATCAAAAGCTTGACTCAGGTCGTCGATAAGATCACCAGCATCCTCAACTCCAAGGCCTATACTTACAAGGTTATCTACCATGCCTGTTGAGTGGCGGTATTGAACAGGATAATCGAAAAAAGGCATTGTTGACATCTGTGTTACAAAGCTACACTACCGCCAAGACTTAGGTTATATAAAAAGAAGCTTCTTTCATTTAACCTCGTAGCTCAAGCCAATGTAAAAGACATGTGGTTTAGAATTAAACTCTGGTTTTAATACAGCTACTGGATTACTCAGAATGGTCTGCGTAACAGGGTCATTTAGGTCTTTTAAGTTGCCTATTTTACGGACACCAAAGGCACAGGCATCAACGCAAACAGGCTTTAAGTTTTTAGTTATTCTGTGATAACAAAAATTACATTTATCAACAACACGTAGGGTGGGATGGATAAATCTTACACTATAAGGGCAGTTCGAGATACAGGCGGCACAGCCAATGCACCATTTTCTATCTATATGTACAATGCCATCGGTGGTTTTATAAGTAGCCCCCACAGGACATACATCTACACATATAGGCAAATCGCATTGATTACAGAGTTTAGGAACAAAAAAGCCTTTGGCAATGTTTTCGGTAGGAATATCTTTCCCCCTAATCTCATGTTTTATAAATCCATCATATGCTTGTTGCGGAGAATCAACTATCACTTTGCCATCCTTTGTAACAATATATCGCTCAATCCATGTTCTGGCTAAATTGGCATGCCTTGGTGCATCATTTTCAGTGGAACAGCCTTTTACACACATACCGCACCCTACACATTTTAATATATCGACAAGAAAAGCCCATCTAATATTTGTTGAACGAACAACATCAGCCGTTGCTTTAGGCGTCAAAAATTCAAAAGCACTTAAAGGAATCGCAAGACCTCCAATGGTAATAAGGCCTATCTTTAAGAAATCTCTGCGGGTATGCTCCATTGTTTTACCTCCTTAATCTCATTTAAAATCAGCCTTATGAGGGTCATGACAGGAAATACATTGCATATTCTCGTCAGGAAAATGTTCGTCAGGCTTAATCATTTTCAGTCTGATAGTTTTTTTCTCTAATTCTTTGTATTCAAGAGGTCTATAAGCCAAATAAGAATGACATCTAAGGCAGAGTTCTCTACTTTTGTCGATGGCAAGCCTTTGGGGATTGTCTGGATGATCAATAGCTGCGCCATGACAATTTTCACACTGTATCTTTGAATGAAGTGATTCGGTTATTTTTTTATATTGCTCATTATGGCAATTATTGCAATAATTGCTTCCTTGATACTTAACCTTAAAATCCTTCCATTCCTGCTGGTTGGCAACACGATGCCACTGATATCTATAGTCATTGTTAGCTGCAGTAAAGGAAGGAACTATGATCATTCTTGCGACAATAACGCTTGCCACAGTTAAAATTGTGATAAGAACAGTTCCTATTAGTATTTTCCCAAAGCTAATTTCACGGCGAGCAAGTGTATCTATTTTTTTAAGTAATTTCTTGATAAACATTACACTCTCCATATTATTAAAACAATATTTTGATAGTCATCATTAATGATTTTCATCATTTTCGTCCTCATGCAGAGGTAAGTATTTAATGCCAAGAATGTAGCTCGTCCATATAAACCCTAACAAACCTACTGAGTAAGTTATCTCGGTTAAAGTTGGTGTATAGGTTGCCATTGATGTAACAGGGGTCCCTGCGGCCGCATCAAAAGGAGCGAAGGCAAGAAATGGTACTAACTGTCCAACGATAATAAAGTCATAGCGTCCAACATATAATCCCACGACAACCATGAGTCCTGCAATTGCCATTTTATTTAAATCCTTAAATTTTGCATAAAACAATATAGCAAGTGGTAGCAAGTAAGTAAGGAGAATCTCCCCCACCCAAAAATTGAATGCAAAGTCACCAGTAATCAACATAATGGCTTCTTTTTTATTAGCAAAGAGTCCTGGAACAATTTTCCAATAGAGGAAGAAAAGCGCGATGACCAACAGATAAGACAGCATCACTCCAATTGTTCTCAATGAGCTTTTTAATCTTTCACTCATCTGCATGCCTGTAAATTTATAGGTAGCTACTGTTATAAAGATAATCAGTGCAGATGAAGTAAAAAGGGCTGATAAAAGAAAATAAATAGGATAATAGGGTCCAAACCATAGAGACCGTGAATAGTTAAGCCCAAAGATTGCGCCGTGATAGCTATGAACTATTATAGCAGCTATGAAAGCAGCTACCGCTACAACTTTCACGAGGATATCATGATGACCTCGTTTTATTACCAAAAAAAGCTCAAGTGCGATGAGTAAAACATACAGAGTCAAACTCGTTCCAACAACACCCATGGGAGCAGAATAGTGACCTGTAAGAAGTAAGTGATAAAACCTAAATGGCTGAGCTAGATCAGCTGCCACGCTCATTGCACCTGCTATCACTATAATAAGCGCAAGATAAAGAGCCCTCCTACCAATAACATCAAATTGCTTGTATCCCAAAACAATGCCAAACGATGCTATGTAGCTAAGTCCAATGCTTGATATTGCCCATGCATAATTAACTATAAACATCCCCCAAGGAACTTCTTTTGATGTGCCGAGCGACTCATGCCCAACAAACAAGATTTGAGCACCACCGTAAATCAGGCAAAGCAGCATAATCATCCCGATGCCTAATCCAATAGGAAACCATCTGGCTGTAACTGATGATTCTGTCAAAAGTGCTTTTGTTGTTCCCATAATCCTAAATTTTTAGCCTCCTGGAATATTTTTAAATAATTTTCATAGCCTTTTACAATCAAGTTAATCAGTCTTATTAATTACTCGATTTAAGTATATAAACCTCTCTATTCATATCATTTCATCTCAGCAAGTAAAACACAGCCTCCTTCAGGATTTGTCAGAAATCATAGAAATTCTCTAAACTACCGGATAGAAAAAAAGTCAGTTCGTGTTATATACTTATCAGTTCCATAAAGCCTTATATATGCAATGGAATTGTCTTTATGATCATAGAATATTTTATTTATCAAAAGGACAGGATCGCCTGTATTAGTTTTCAATAGTTTTGCAATATCTTCTTTCATTAAAAGAATCTGGATAGTCTGAGCAATTCTGTATATTTTTCTTAAGGAACGCTTTTTAATGAAGTCTAGAAAGCAGACACTGGAGACAACTTCCTCTGAAATCCCTTGAAAATAGACAAGCGGAAAATAGAGCTCTTCAATATATATTGGCAAGTCATTCTTTGAGTTTCTACATCGTATATAAAATATTTGATCTTTAAAATTGAGACACTGTTGGATTTCCTTATCATGCTGGCAAATGCCACTCTCAAGTACTTCTCGTTCACTGCTTTTGCCATCCTTGAGCGAACTGTTGCTGATCCTTGTTATCATGGTCAATCCAGAATCTGGAAGAGGACTTTTAACAAAGGTTCCTTTACCCTGCTGTCTTCTTACGTATCCTTCCAGAGATAAAACAGATAGTGCATGCCGAATAGTCGTCTTGCTGACTCCAAACAACTTGCTCAACTCTTCTTCTGAAGGTATCACACTGTTAGGTTGCCACTCTCCATTTTCAATCATTCGCCTGATGACGCCGTAAATCTGGAGATATAACTTGAACTGACCGTCTCTATCAATATCAATATTCATAATTCATATCAAACAATGTAGTTTCACAATATTACAACATTACTATGTTTAAAAAATTTAAAAAAAATATGTGAGTACGCAGACTTAGATAGGCTTTCCGTAATAGAGCATACCCTGAAAATCTACAATAACGACTGGCTCGTCTCCTATAACCCATGCATCATGTCCTGATGGAAGAAAAGAGACATCGCCGGGCTTACATTCGTATTCTGTTCCGTCGTCCATGAGTACCTTTAGAATACCAGATACATGGTATTGAAAATGTGGAGCCTGACAGCTTTTAGTCTTAGCGATAGGCTGAACCGACTCTGACCATCTCCATCCCGGCATAAAAGTTGCGCGCCCTACCACACCATCACCTACCTTGATAAGCTCCAATCGTCCATTTGGGAACTCTCGAATCTCATCTGGTTTGTCAAAACTTTTCACAACAGCTATTTTCATCATTATCCTCCTTTTTATCTCGCAATCACTAATATTTCTTTTTGATGAAACTTTTGGCATTACCTCTTTCAAATTGAAGTTAGTGTTGCATGAATCAACCTCTATGCAACACTAACTAAAACCTGCCAATATTACATTTAGCATACTGAATTATCTTGTGAAGGCTATCTCGCCGTTTGAAAGGTTGAACCCTTTTATTTCTCATATTTATGTTTACACTTTAGGGCACCATTGGAGTGTTACTTGTGCTTGTGCACCTTTTATAGCCTTAGATATCGTGTTGCCATATCCATTCCCCTTCAGCTTTCCAACTGGGCACCATTGGAGCATTACTTGTGCTTGTTTAGATATTAGGGCACCATATGCATTTCCTGCTAACCAGCCAATAAGAGACAAAAAAGAAGTAAATATAACTCCAGATACTATCACGGCAAAACCCATGATTATTGCAGTTATAATGCCTTGAGAATTACTCGAAAAGAATCCCTGAATTTTTGACCCGGATATCCCACCAATCACAGCGGCTGGTAATAACCATACGACAACAAAAATGATCAGACCAGTTACTGCCCCTACATATACGCCTAACCTTGAATAATTCATGACCATAACCTCCTTTTTTGATTGCATTACTACGCTCATTTCTGCATGCTGAAAAGCCTGCGAGATAAGCGTAGTGCTACAATGTTACGTACCACATTGTAGTATATTCACATTGTAGTATAAATTGATATAAAAGTCAAGAACTAAAGTTAGATTTAGAAAGTTTTTAATCTGGACTATCGCTCTTTTCATTCCGAGCAAATAATGGTAATCTTGATACTTAATGAATAGCTTTATCCCCATGAATAGCTTTATCCCCTGTTTTGATGTTTGAAATG
>CAYPJO010000056.1:0-11632 GCA_964411065.1 uncultured Thermodesulfovibrio sp. | reverse complement strand
CACCGATACTATTGACCTCTTTCCATAAATCTGTTACTGTTATCTTCGTCAGGTCCTTTACTGACATGGGTGTATCCTCCTTTTTATTGTTCTTTGATCAGAACAATGGAGAATACACCCTTATGTTTTTTTCCTTCAAGATTTTACACAGAAGATTTTACGCTACCTGGAAAGGTGCTACCTTTTAATTTATCTTTGATTTAGATTAAAATATCAAATTAAAGTACCACATTCTTAGAAGGAGGCTTTCTGATGGTACATCTCAAAAACCTCAAGTGCCGCGAATGTGGAAGAGAATATCCTCTTGAACCTATATATGTATGTGAGTTCTGCTTTGGTCCTCTTGAGGTTACATATGATTATAATAAAATAAAGGATCTTTTAACTAAAGAGGCTATTTCGAGAAGATCTAAAAATCTTTGGCGATATAAAGAATTGTTACCCATTGAGGGTGAGCCCAAGGTCGGTTTAGAATCTGGTTTTACACCATTAATTAGAGCTGATAACTTAGCTAAGGAATTGGGAGTTAAGAATCTATATATAAAGGATGATACTGTAGCCCATCCCACCCTCTCTTTCAAAGATAGAGTGGTCTCAGTGGCTTTAACTAAGGCAATAGAGTTCGGTTTCGACACAGTTGCCTGTGCATCTACTGGCAATCTTGCTCACTCAGTCTCTGCTCATGGTGCCAAAGCAGGATTGAGAAGGTTTGTCTTTATTCCTGCCACCTTAGAACCGAGCAAAATAGTTGCATCTCTTATCTACGAGCCAAATGTTGTTGCTGTTGATGGTAATTATGATGATGTTAATAGACTTTGCACTGAAATTGCTAACAAGTATCGCTGGGCTTTTGTAAATATAAATATAAGACCCTTTTATGCTGAGGGTTCTAAAACTCAAGGTTTTGAAATCATTGAACAATTGGGGTGGAAAGCACCTGACAATGTCATAGTTCCTTGTGCAAGTGGATCACTACTGACAAAGATATGGAAGGCTTTCAAAGAATTCAAAGAGATAGGGTTGATTGAGGTACTTAATACAAAAATGTTTGCAGCTCAAGCTTTTGGGTGTAGCCCTATAACTACTGCAGTAAAAACGAGTACTGATATTATAAAACCTGTCAAACCGAATACGATAGCTAAATCTCTTGCAATTGGTAATCCTGCAGATGGGTATTATGCTGTTACAGCAATAAAAGATAGCAAAGGATGGGGCGAAGATGTTACAGACTTAGAGATAATAGAAGGTATAAAGTTACTTGCCAGAACAGAGGGTATCTTTTCTGAAACTGCAGGGGGAGTTACGATAGCCGTAACCAAGAAACTTGTTGAGCAGGGTAGAATAGGGAAAGAAGATTTAACGGTCCTATGCATTACTGGTAATGGTCTTAAAACACAGGAGGCTTTAACAGGGCATACAAAGCAAGTCTATTATATAAAACCAAATCTCTCATCTTTTGAGAGTGTCCTAAAGAAAGTAATCTAATGGCTCTTTAGTTAATCAGGGAGCGAGACTTGTATTTTTACAAATAAAAAAATTGAAAATTTCTATGACAAAAATATTGATTGATTGAAAAAGCTATTTGTATGGTTGATCAGAAAACATTTCTCTTTAAAGTCCTTTTCTCCTTCAGAAAAAAAAGTAAGAGTTTATTAGTTAGTAAGCTAAAAATTGGCAAGCCCATAGCAGGTGAAAATCAGATGTATTATAATGAAGGATTTTCATAGTGTTTATTCTTTAAAATAAATCTTAATGAAATTAATGAAATTTTAAAATTAAAGGAGGTTAAAGTGTCAGTTAAAGTAAGGATCCCTACCCCCCTTCAAAGATTAACACAAGGAAAAGAAGAAGTCGAGGGAAAGCCTGGAACAATTATAGATCTACTCAGAGAACTCGATAAAAATTATCCCGGTCTTTTTGAGAGGGTTGTAGAGGGAGACAAAATTCGGAGATTCATTAATATTTATCTTAACGAAGAAGACATCAGGTTTTTACAAGCTGAAGAGACTTTAGTCAAGGAAGGGGATGAAGTATCGATCATACCAGCTATCGCAGGTGGAATTCAATAAATAGGGAGGCAGAAAATGAAGAAACGTGTTAAATTAACTTTCCCCCAGCATCTTATCAAAGAACCTGTAATTTTTACAATGGCTAAGACCTGTGATATTATGCCAAACATTAGGCGAGCCAGGGTTACAGAGACTATTGGTGAGATGGTTTTAGAGCTAGAAGGTGAGGAGGAAAATCTTGAAAAGGGAATTCAATTTCTTTTGAGCCGTGGTGTAACAGTAGAGATGATAGAAGGAGATATAATAGAATAAAGAGGACAATCAAATAAAACAAAATTCAGGAGAGAGAATGGACTTAAGTGAAAGCAGCGATCCCAATATGAGTTGGAAAGGGATTATCAATAAATATATGTCTTTTTTCCCTGTTTCTGAAAAAACACCAATAATCACCCTTTTAGAGGGGAATACTCCTCTTATTGAGACTGTTAATATTCAAAAAGTTTTAGATATCGATTTGCAGATCTACCTTAAATTTGAAGGGGCTAACCCAACAGGGTCTTTTAAAGATAGAGGTATGACCCTTGCTATTTCAAAGGCTTTGGAGTCAAGTTCAAAAGCTGTGATCTGTGCCTCAACAGGCAACACCTCGGCTTCTGCTGCAGCCTATGCTGCAAGGGCTGGGATCGAATCAATTGTCCTCATCCCCGAGGGTAAAATAGCTATAGGGAAACTTGCGCAAGCCCTTATTCATGGCTCTCATGTACTTCAAATAACTGGAAATTTTGACAAGGCTTTGAGCATAGTTAAAGATCTAACAAAAAATTATCCTCTCACCCTTGTTAACTCAATCAATCCATATAGAATAGAAGGTCAGAAATCTGCAGCCTTTGAAGTTTGCGATCAACTTGGTTATACACCTGACTATCATGCTTTGCCAGTTGGTAATGCTGGGAATATAACAGCATACTGGAAAGGTTATAAAGAATATTATAACGTTAAACGAATAAATAAACTTCCTAAAATGCTTGGATTTCAGGCAGCCGGTGCAGCCCCAATAGTTTTAGGACATCCAGTAGAAAGCCCCGAAACCGTGGCAACCGCTATTAGGATCGGAAACCCTGCAAGCTGGAAAACCGCCTTAGAAGCAATTGAAGAATCTGAAGGTTTTATAGATTCAGTAAAAGATGAGGAGATTTTAAGAACTTATAGATTAATAGCTTCTTCAGAAGGAATCTTCTGTGAGCCTGCTTCAGCTGCTTCCTTAGCAGGAGTAATAAAACTATATCGAAATGGTTTCATAGATAAAGGCAAAACAGTCGTTTGTACCTTAACTGGTCATGGTCTTAAGGACCCTGATACTGTATTTGCTGTCATAGGCGAAACCATAAAAGTTAAGGACGATTTCAAAGAGGTTAGAAAGATTATAGAAAAGATTTTGCTGGAAAGTCGCGAACAAAGAGAAAAAAGTTGTATAAAGCTTTCTAAAAGAGGTTTTTAGATGAAATATGTCGTTTTGATCGGTGATGGGATGGCAGATAGACCCATTCCTGAATTAGGAGGGTTAACACCTCTTATGAAGGCAAAGACCCCAAATATGGATAAGCTTGCAAGTTTAGGGATAGTAGGTACTGTTAGAACAATACCCAAGGGTTTTCATGCTGGCTCTGATGTTGCAAATCTGAGTATCTTGGGCTATGATCCTCGTATATACTACACAGGGAGAGCTCCCCTTGAGGCTGCAAGCATCGGTGTTAAACTCCAAGAAAATGATGTTGCTTATAGATGTAACCTGGTTACCTTACACTTTAACGATAAGATCTTAATGGACGATTATAGTAGCGGTCATATTAAAACTGAAGAGGCTAAGGAATTCATAGAAGTTATTAAAAAAGAATTAGAGAGCGGGGATATTTCCTTTTATTCTGGAGTGAGTTATAGACATCTCATGATTTGGAAAAATGGAAAGGATGACATTCTTTGTACCCCTCCTCATGATATTCTTGGGCAAGAAATCTCTGAGTTTCTACCTAAGGGTGAAGGAAGCGAGTTTCTAATAGACTTGATTTACCGATCCTTTAGAATATTTCAAAACCATTCCCTGAATCTCCAACGAATAAAGAGAGGTGAAAAACCTGTTAGCAGTATATGGTTATGGGGACAAGGGAAAAGACCTTCTATGCCAACATTTTATGAAAAATATGGTGTTAAAGGTTCTTTAGTATCAGCGGTAGATCTTACTAAAGGATTGGGAATTTATGCTGGTTTTAAGATATTAAATGTGCCTGGCGTTACAGGATGGATCGATACTAATTATCTCGGTAAGGCAGAATACTCATTAAGTGCTCTTGATGAAGTTGATTTAGCATATATTCATGTTGAGGCACCTGATGAAGCAGGGCACTCAGGTAACTACAACTATAAAATAAAAGCAATAGAGGATTTTGATGCCTTAGTAGTTGGGACAATTATGAAGGGTTTAGAGAAGAGATTTAAAGAATATCGTATTTTGTTAATGCCTGACCATGCAACACCAATTAAAGTAAGAACTCACACGGATGAACCGGTGCCATTTGTAATCTATGATAGCCTTAATGAGGGGAAAAATAAAAATCTTGCCTATGATGAATCAATTTCTGATCTTGAGGATATTATAGTTTTCGAGGACGGTTTTAAATTAATGGATTTTTTTATAAAAGGTCGTTCACTTTGATTGAATTCTTTCCAGATTTTCTCCTTAATATAGATAAAAATCTGCATATAATTATTGAAAAATATGGCTTCTGGATATATCTATTAATCTTTATAATCATTTTTTGTGAGACAGGGCTCGTAGTGACACCTTTTCTACCCGGCGATTCACTTCTTTTTGCCCTGGGTGCAATTTCAGCAACTGGAGCATTAAATTTACCTCTTGTTTTTTGTGTAATCTCTGTAGCTGCAATTTTGGGAAACATAGTTAATTATCAAATAGGATATTTTATAGGACCAAAGATTTTTTATAAAGAAAATGTTCGGTTTTTTAATAAAAAGCATCTTAATCGAACCCGACTATTCTATGAAAGGCATGGTGGTAAAGTAGTTGTTATATCGAGATTTTTACCTATCTTTAGGACATTTGCCCCCTTTGTAGCAGGTATTGGTAGAATGAATTATTGGCGATTCACTGTATATAACATTGTGGGGTGTTTTGCCTGGGTTACTACATTTGTGATTGGTGGGTATTATTTTGGAAATATTCCTTTCATAAAAAATAACTTCTATCTGGTTATAATAGGTATCATTTTAGTATCTATCGCACCACCATTAATAGAGTATTTAAGGCATAAAAGAAAAGTCTCTTAGTGGAATTTACTATATCTACCCCTTTTACTACAAAAATTATTTCTATTTCTGACCAGGAGTTTTAGGATAAATAACTTCTTCCAGTTACTTAATCCTCTTTACACTCTTCTATTTGAATGGGTCCTCCAAAGAATTTGTAATGGTCTCTTAGAATCAAGCAAGCTTCTATGGGTCTATCGACGATCTGGAAAAAATAAAAGTCTTCTGGACTCAAAGTTCCCTTACTAACTGGAACCTTCTTCATCCAGTCTATCAGCCCCTGCCAATACTCTCTGCCGAAAAGTATTATTGGGAAACTCTCAATTTTTCCAGTTTGGACGAGTGTCAATGCCTCAAACATCTCGTCAGCAGTCCCAAATCCTCCAGGGAAGATAATAAAGGCAATTGAATATTTAATAAACATTAATTTTCTTATGAAGAAATATCTGAAGGATAAATGAATATCTAAGTAGTCGTTAGGCTTCTGTTCTGTAGGAAGTTCTATGTTCAAACCTATTGACTTTCCCTTACCCATCTTTGCACCCCGATTAGCTGCCTCCATAATACCCGGTCCTCCACCTGTAATAATAGAGAAGCCAGCCTCTGAGAGCATCTTACTTAATATCAAGGCCTGTTGGTAATAGTATGAGTCTTCCTTGAGTCTTGAACTGCCAAAGATGCTGACAGCTGGTCCTAGATCATAAAGGGTTTCAAAGCCTTCTACTAACTCTGACTGAATCCTGAATACTCGCCATGTCTCTGATTTTTTTAGGTCCTCTATCATACTCCATACTCCTCAGTTAATTTTATGTAACTCTTGATGAATCTCTCTTAAAATCGTCTCAAATATTCTTTTAAGTGGTATACCACTTTTGCGAGACAAAGATTTTAAATCATCATATTCAGGAGTAGCATTCATAATTTTATCACCTAAGATCGATATTTTGATTCCTAGAGTTCCAAAGGATGTGGCTATGGTCCTGACATCCCTTGGTAAAACTTTTCTCTTTGCTTGATAAAATCTTACTCCAAGAGTAGTTGTGTTTTCAAAGATTATCTCACAAAGAGGATTGACGTCCTCTTCTTTCGAGATTACAGTCAATTTTAGAGCTGGTCTACCCTTTTTCATAATGATATTTTCCAGAGTAACATCGAGGGCTCCTCTATTAAATAGTCTTTCCATAATATCTTCAAAAAACTGCGGATTCATGTCATCAATATTTGTCTCTATAACAGTTACAACATCCTCCTCTCCTTGATGATTTGGCGCTACTATTTCTCTTCCTATTAAGACTCTTAAAAAATTAGGTATTCCTGTTATATCTTTTTCTCCAGCTCCATGCCCAATCGTCTCAATAATAATAGCCGGTAAAGGAGAGTAAATGGCATTTAGTCCTGAAATTATTAAAGCTCCAGTTGGTGTAGTCAACTCGAAGGGTGTGCCAGAAGAGTAAAGCGGATAACCCTTTAATAACTCTAAAGTAGCAGGAGCAGGTATTGGCAGTAAGCCGTGAGAGGTATTTACTAATCCAGAACCAACATTTATTTCTGAAGTATAGATTTTTTCAACCTTAAAAAAATCAAGGGCAATTAGTGTACCAAAGATATCTACGATACAATCTGTAGCAGATAACTCGTGGAGATGAACTTCTTCATAGGGTTGACCATGAATCTTCCCTTCTATCTCAAAAAGCTTTTTAAAAAGTTGTAATCCCTTATTCTTTATATTCTCAGATATTTGAGAAGATTCTATTATTTCGGCTACATCTTTCCATTTTCTACCTTTTTTATAATTATTTCCTCTTTCAGAGATTAATACATCAACCTTCGTGGCAGTAATTCCACCTTTCATGGTTTTTTTTGCTTTTAATTTGTAATTATTGATAGGTATTTTTTTCAGTTCTGACGAAAGCACGTTTATGTCCAGACCAGCGTCAACAAAAGCGCCAAGGCACATATCACCACTTATACCAGAAAAACAATTAAAATACACCGTTTTCATAAAGAATTATATTTTACAATGGGGGGTCAACTAACTCAAAACTTCTTGAGACATTAAAAGGTTTTAAATCTGCCCATCGGATGAATTTAAATATTTTTAAGCAATCTAACAATAATTTCATTACTTAGAAGCAGTCTCTTATTAGTAAGCTTTAAATGATTTTTTTTCAGTTCTAATAGACCGAGTGAGATTAATTCATTGATGTCATGAAGAACTCTATCAAAGATGCCCTCTTCTATTTTTAGGATACTAATCCCCTCTAATTTTCTTAATCCGAGAAAAAGAAACTCTTCTAATCGATCCTTAGGGGACAAACTTTATGACCCCAGTTTTTGTATCTCTACCATCTTCAATAGCTGCAATATACTTGCTAACATCTCTAAGATTGGAATATCTATATCCGTTGACTAAGGAATGGGCACCGGCTCCGATCCCTAAATAATCACCTCCATTCCAGTAATTAAGATTATGTCTACACTCAAACCCCTTTTTAGCAAAATTAGATATTTCGTAATGGATATAACCAAGTTCTTCGAGCACTTCTTTAGCAGTGTAATATTGATCACATACAAAATCCTCATCAGGTAGAATCAGTCTCCTAGTCTTTACCTTTCTATATAATGGTGTGTGTCTTTTGGGAATAAGCTCATGTGTAGAAAGATGCTTTGGTTGAAAACTTGCTATATCTAATATCATCTGTCGCCATAAAGCTAAAGCTTCCTTTTTTGCAGAAACAGTGAAGATCCGCTTGGGAACCCCATAGATCAAATCCACAGATAGATTATTAAATCCCGAAGCCTTAATTAAATCTAATGAATCCTTTGCCTTTTGAGCATCATGAGATCTACCTAAGATTTTCAACTCTTCATCAGAAAAAGACTGAATTCTAAGACTTATTCTATTAACATCTAATGATAATAGTTCCTCACATTTTTGATAGGTTAAAGTGTCTGGATTAGCTTCGACCGTGATCTCAATCTCCTTATTGAGATGAAAATTATCTGAAATTACTTTAAATATTTCTTTTAACAAGCCTTTATTTAGGACAGTTGGGGTACCACCGCCTATATAGATGGTTTGAAGGCTCTTAATGAAGGGGGCCTGCTTTATTAACTCTCTACAAAGAGCAGAGACATATCTGTTTGCTAAAACAGAATCATAAGTAATTGAATTAAAATCACAGTAGCTGCATTTTCTTTTACAGAAAGGAATGTGTATATAGAGATATTCTATCACTTTTAAAGAATAGATTGTGAGAAGGAGAAAGCAGATTTTTTAAAAATACCGATTAAGACGACCTTGCTTTAAAAATCGTCTTCACAATTATTTCTTTTCAGAAGGAATTACAATAAATAACGATGAACCACCTCTTACGACAGATAAAAGTACATCTTGTTCGGGTCTTATATTAGATGTAATATTGATAAAATCTGCAACACTCTCAATATTTCGTCTATTAATTTCAACAATTATATCGCCTTCCCTAAGCCTACCAAAAGCTGGGCTATCTTGTTCTATATTATCTATTACAACTCCTTTTATCTTCTTTTTGATACCAGATTTTCTTAGGAATTCATCAGTGAGATCTTTGACATAGATACCTCTAAATTTATTAGGAGTTCTGAATCCTGCCTGGAGATCATCTTCTGAGGGTAACTCTTCAATTTTAACTTTGAAAATAGAAGTTTTTCCATCTCTAATAATTCTAATAGATACAACCTCACCTGGGGTAGTAGAAGCTACCATATTTCGTAAGTGTAGAGGTCCTTCTACTTTCTTACCGTCATACTCTATTAAAACGTCACCTCTTTTTAACCCAGCTTTTTCTGCAGGGCCACCTTCTACAATATCTGATAGAAGCACTCCATAATCTTCTCTAAGATTAAATTGTTTTATAAGTTCGGGCGTTAAAGGTTGTATATGTACGCCAAGCCAACCTCTTACCATTTTCCCTTGCTTAATAATACTATTCATAACACTCTTTGCCATATTTGAGGGAATGGCAAAACCTATACCTTGATATCCTCCGGTAGTACTAAAGATTGCGGTATTTATACCTACTAACTCTCCCTTGGTGTTTATAAGGGCTCCACCTGAATTGCCTGGATTTATAGCAGCATCTGTCTGGATAAAATCCTCATAATCGGTAATACCTATTCCTGATCTCCCAAGAGCACTGATTATTCCCATCGTTATAGTCTGATTCAATCCATAGGGATTTCCTATAGCTAAAACTATCTCACCAACCCTCAGTTTATCTGAATCTCCCCACTTAATTGTTGGCAGATTCTTTTCTTCTATCTTTATGACTGCGAGATCTGATCTTTTGTCAGTACCAACAACTCTTCCTTTGTATTCTTTATTATTAGATAATTTAACAAGTATGTCCTCTGCTCCTTCTATGACATGATTATTCGTTAAAATATAGCCATCAGAGGTAGCAATAACACCAGAACCAAGATTAGTTATTTTTCTCCTCTGCTGCCAAAAGGGGTCATCTCCAAAAAACCTTCTGAAAAATGGGTCATCAAAAAAAGGGTGTCTCTGAGCCTTGATCATCCTTGTTGTTGATATATTGACTATTGAAGGTTTTACCTGTTCTGAAATTTTTGCCATAGCAGTTCCGAGACGACTTAAAAAATCTGTTGAATCATCTGTTGACACCTTTGCCAGACTATTAAAGGATAGTAGTAGGCAAAAGAGGGTTACTATTGATAGGAAGTAAAAGACTTTATCATTATTCTTCTTTAACATCTTACTATCTCCTCTTGCTGACTCTTTATGAAATGAATACTTTGGATTTTTAAAATAGTTTATAGATAGTTAATAGTACATTTTATAATTTTCCTCGTATTGTTATCAACTTTATATCTCTCATCGAGCCTTTTACCAATAACCCATATAATCTCTCCGTTATTGATAAGTAGAGGTATTAGATCCCTTTCATCTCTTGGTATCTTCTCATCAACGAAGTAGTCGTGAATCTTCTTTCTTTTACCAAAGCCTATAGGATAAAAGTAATCCCCTGGCATTCTACCCCTTATAGTAAGAGGAAAAGACAATTTATCACCATTTATTAAAGCTATTTTAGGATCTTTGATGGTCCTTCCGATCTCTTCTGAGTCTACAAGTTCGCAAGAAATAACCATAGAAGCCTCTTTGAGATGTACGCTATCACCTATATTGATCATATAATTACTGAGTCTTTTAGGTGGTTCAGCGGTTATAAGAAGTACAGAATATTTTTTTATTACCCTGATGTTTTTTGACAAATAAAGCCTGTCTCCTGGCTTGCCAGATTTAATTAACTTTATCATATCTTCTATATGAATAAAGGTTATAGCCCTTAAACCTCTCACCGAATCGATAGCCCTCCTTAACACTCTTCTCAATAGCACAGGATCCATAATCTCCATAGGGGATAAAAAGAGTTCAATCGATTCTTCATCTTTTCTACTGATTAATTTCATCAAAGTTTTTGTAACAGTGATCTCGAAATATTTTTCTTCACTCCTTAATATATCCATCGTTCTAATAATCGTCTTTACTGCTGAGGGATTAAGCTTTTTTATCTCTGGCATAATTACGTGTCTAATTTTATTTCGTAGGTATCTATCCGTTAGATTGGATAAATCGATTAAATAATCTATCTTATGAGTTTTTAAAAATTCTTCTATCTCAGCTCTCTCTGTCTCTATCAAGGGTCTAACGATTTTTTGTCTCACAGGTGGGATACCAGAAAGTCCTAAAGGGCCAGCTCCTCTTATTAATCTCAAAAAAATGGTCTCGGCCTGATCATCGGCGTTATGTCCTAAGGCTATTTTATCAGCTTTCAATTCAGAGGCTGTTTCGTAATATGCTTGATATCTAAGTTCTCTTGCCGCCTCTTGAAGAGAAATTTTGAAATTTTTTGAGTAAGATGGGGCGTCACAAGATTTGATGATTAAAGGGACCTGGAAAAGATCACATATCTCTTTACAAAAATTTTTCTCATGTAAGGTTTCAGCAGGTCTAATATTATGATCAATATATATAGCGGAAAGATTTATCTCTAAATCTTTTTTAATAATATTAAGGACCTTTAACAGACAAACCGAATCTGCACCACCTGATAGACCAATAAGGATGTGCTCTCCTTTAAGAATCATGTTATATTTCTCAATTGTATCTATTAACTTTTTTACTAAATCCATCGTTTATATAATAAATTTTCGAATCTAATTTACTCAACTAATACAAAAAGGTAGTGTGGTTACTATTTTAAAATGTCACACTTAATTACTAATTTAAAATGTCACAT
>CAYPJO010000055.1:0-11821 GCA_964411065.1 uncultured Thermodesulfovibrio sp. | reverse complement strand
CAGAAAAATTATTGGAACGGATAAAATCCGTAGGGACGATTCACGAATCGTCCGAGTCCGAGACCGAGATTCACGAATCGTCCGAAAATAAACGGGCAATTCATGAATTGCCCCGACGGAAAAAAAATAAAAAATGAAATATAAATTTTAAAAAATGGCAGATAATAAATTACCCCAACGTAAATCAATCCGATTAAAAGGATATGATTATTCCCAACCGGGTGCATATTTCGTTACCATCGTTACCCAAAACCGCGAAAATTTATTTGGGGAAATCGTAGATGATAAAATGATATTGAATGAATATGGAAAAATTGTTGATAAATTTTGGCATTCATTACCAGAGAAATATCAAAATATAGAATTAGATGAATTTATCGTAATGCCAAACCACATCCACGGAATTATTATTATAAACGAACGGGTAATTCGTGAATTGCCCCAACGGGAATCGCCCAAACGGGAAAACGATATAAAAAATCGCCGGAAAATGATATTACCAAAAATTATTGGTTATTTTAAAATGAATACAGCCAAACAAATTAATATTTTACGCAAAACGTTAGGTTTACCTGTTTGGCAACGCAATTATTACGAACATATCGTCCGAAATGAAGACGAATTAAACAGAATTCGTGAGTATATCATAAATAATCCATTAAAATGGAATTTGGATAAAGAAAACAATTAAATAAGGAAGTATTAGTTATGGCAACCGAATCATCAACAATTGTCCAACGACTCTGGAATTACTGCAATGTCCTTCGGGACGATGGCGTAAGCTATGGAGATTATGTAGAGCAGCTCACCTATCTCTTGTTTCTCAAAATGGCGGATGAGCAGTCAAAACCCCCATTTAATAAACCATCTGTTATCCCAAAGAATCTTGATTGGGAAAGCCTTCTCAAAAAAGATGGTGATGAACTGGAGGTGCATTACCGCCACATCCTCGAAAACCTTGGAAAAGAAAAGGGGATGCTTGGCGTCATCTTTCGCAAAGCACAAAACAAAATCCAAGACCCGGCAAAACTCAAGCGACTGATAGAACTGATTAACGAAGAAACATGGATAGGGCTCGACATAGACATCAAAGGCGAAATCTACGAAGGTCTTTTACAGAAAAATGCTGAAGACGTGAAAGGTGGTGCAGGACAATACTTTACTCCCCGGCCACTCATCAAGGCAATCGTGGAGGTTATCAGACCCGAGCCTGGACAGACTATCTATGACCCTGCATGCGGTACTGGAGGATTCCTTTTAGCTGCACATGATTATCTATCAAAAAATTACCAACTTGATAAAGAACAAAAGAAATTTTTGAGGTACAACACCTTTAAAGGTAAAGATATTGTCGATAGTGTTGCCCGCTTGTGCGTTATGAATCTCTATCTTCATGGAATCGGAGGAGATGAGAGTCCCATAGAGGTAGGTGATTCCCTTATCTCTGATCCAGGCGAAAGATTTGATATAGTCCTGACCAATCCTCCATTTGGTAAAAAAAGTAGTATTACCATTGTCAATGGTGAAGGCAAAGCAGATAGAGAGGCTCTCACGTACGAGCGTCAAGATTTTTGGGCAACTACATCAAATAAACAATTAAATTTTTTACAGCATGTAAAAACTATTACAAAGATACATGGTAAAGTTGGCATAGTTATTCCCGACAATGTGCTTTTTGAAGGTGGTGCAGGTGAGACCATCAGAAAAAAACTGCTTGCCGAATGTGATGTCCATACCCTTTTGCGCTTACCAACAGGTATATTCTACGCCCAAGGAGTCAAGGCAAATGTGCTTTTCTTCGACCGCAAGCCAGCAAGCGAAAAACCATGGACAGAAAAATTGTGGATTTACGATTTGCGTACTAATAAAAACTTTACCCTCAAGACCAATCCCTTACGATACGAAGACCTGCAAGATTTTATCACATGCTACAACCCAGAAAACCGTTTTGATAGAAAAGAGACAGAGCGATTTAGAGCCTTTACTTATGATGAGTTGATGCAGAGGGACAAGGTAAGCCTTGATATATTCTGGCTTAAGGATGAGAGCCTTGAGGATTCTGAAAATCTTCCAGATCCAGATATACTTGCAAGAGAAATCGCAGAGAATCTTGAATCGGCATTAGAGCAATTCAGTAGCATTAGAGAAGAGTTTGAGAAAAATTTGTGAAAATAAGTTCCACATTTTTATTTTGGGTTGACACACGGTTTAACCATAGGGTGGCAAAAATTATTTCATTAGTATATAATTAAGTACTGCTTGTTTGTTTAAAGAAGCTTACGGAGTTTTTGTTTAGAGAAACCTAAGGATTTAGCACCTCAAAGGTTTTTCCCCGATTCCTCCTTAAACTTCAAACAACAGGCAATTAGTAACGAAACTATTTTCAAATTAAACCTTTAAGGAGGAAGCATGTCAAAAAAGCTTTATGTTGGGAACCTCACCTATAGTATCTCTGAAGACGTTGTAAGAGGTGCTTTTGCTGAGGTAGGAGAGGTAGTTTCTGTAAGACTAATTACCGATGAAACAGGTAAAATGAAGGGTTTTGGTTTTGTTGAGATGGCTTCTGAGGAAGATGCTGCAAGAGCAATAAAAACCTTGAACGGAACTACCTTAATGGGGAGAAACATCATCGTTAATGAGGCAAGATCTCAATCTGAGAGATCCAAGCAGACAGGCGGTGGTGGAAGGAGGACTCAGACGAGAAAGTCTTCTGGTATGGGACGGGGAAGCCGCCAGTGGAAATAAAAGTTGAATGCAATGATATTGAGAAAGCATTAAAGATACTGAAATATAAAATCGAAAGAGACGGTCTTATTGGTGAGCTTTAAAAAAGACAATATTATGAGAAGCCTTCTGTCAAGCTAACAACTAAACGGAGTAAGGCTAAAAAAAGGAAGGTTGCAAATTCAAAAAGATGGTTTAGAGATTATTAAAGTACATAAGTCTAAGGAGACTATTTTAGCAAAGAGTTTACTTTCCATAAAATCGAAAAAGGAAAGGATTCAGTCTTCTTAAAAGGGGTCAACAGAGGGTTAAGGGCTTTCACAAAAATACGTCAACCCTTGAGCCCTTTTCCCAAAAAAAGAATGATTAAGTTGTATCTTTTTCATAAGGACATATATAATAGCCCCATTCAATAAAGCAAAGAAGGAGGTGTTTAGGAAGAACACAAGGGTTTTTAAATAATTATTCCATATCTTAATTTTTGTCTAAATCAAGGGAAGTTGAGTTAAATTCTCACGCTGCCCCGCAGCCGTGATGGGAACGAAAGCCTTTAGAGACTGGGTTAGTTAGCAAAATATAGGGATCTGTTAGATTACCAAGACTACCCACGTCTTCATCCACTGAAAGGGGTCAACCTTTTTGGGAAGGAAGGCAAGTAGGATCTGGAAAGTGGCTATCGCAGATTGATACTTTAACTAAAATCTTATATCTTAAATCACAGTGCCCTAAGCCGGAAGACCTGGTTTAGACAGAGCATCAACCAACTACGCTACTTTTAGAGTAGATGATTTTCTCGAGGGAGGAAAAGAATGAAAAGAAAAGAAAGTTTAACAAATCTAGCCAAGCAGTCCCTTTCTATTATGATCAGTTTTCAATTTTTTCGCAAAATTCCTCTTTTTTTAATATCCAGCCTTTTAGTATCTACAATATCTATAGGCTTTCCATTGAGTTCCTTAGCTAAGGGGAATACGGTGTCTTTAGAAGAGATTATTGTTACTGCTACAAGGTATGAGGAAGAGATGAGTGATATACCGGCTAATATAACAGTAATAACTGAGGAGGATATTAAGAATTCTACAGCCCAAAATATTCCTGACTTATTAAGGACTCTTACAGGGATTTATGTTTCTGATGTCACCGGCAATAAACGCTCTCTTGCGGTGGATTTGCGTGGCTTCGGGGAGACAGGACCTTTCAATACTCTTGTGCTTATTGATGGCAGAAGAACCAACCAACCAGATCTCAGCGGAGTCGACTGGATTCAAATACCTTTGGAAAGAGTCAAAAGAATTGAAGTAATCAGGGGTTCGAGAGGATCAACTCTTTATGGAGATAATGCAAGTGGTGGAGTTATTAATATAATCACAAAAGAATATTATGATAAACCGATAGGGGGTATAAATTTCTCTGTGGGAAGTTATGATACTTTTAAGACAACCGCATATAGTAGTATTACCTCCAAAAAGGCAAATCTCTTTGCAACCGGTAGTTTTCAAAAGTCTAACGGTTATAGAGATAATAGTGAAACCGATTCAAAGGACTTGGGCATCAACTTGAATTACTATCATACAGATTCTTTAAGATTAAATCTGAGTGTTGGTTATCACAAAGACAAAACAGGCTTACCAGGGGCATTAAAAGAAAGTGAACTTCTCGCAGGCACACCAAGAACGGCTACCACTAAGCCCTATGATTTTGCTGACACAGAAGATTACTATCTAAAATTCACTCCTGAATATCAGTTCAGCAAAGATAATATTTTTAAGATCGATCTTTCTTTCAGAAAGAGAGATTTTCTATCCTTTGCATCTGGTGACTGGGGTAGTTTTACAGGTAATAGTGAGATCAAGAGCATATCACTGTCTCCCTCCTTACTCATTAAAAGTAATATAGGCACAGCTAATAATACATTAATTATAGGTCTCGATTATCATAGGAACGATAACGATATTGTAAATGATTCATTATTTTTTGGCTCTTTTTCAAAGGGTATATATAATCTCAGGAAGAAGAATTATGGCATCTATCTGTACGACGAGATTAAGATAATTCCATCTCTATCAGTAAGTACAGGCTTTAGACATGATAAGGTAGAATACAATTTCACACCAGGTATCCCTGACAAGAGAAGCATGAAGAAGAATCTCTTTAACATTGGACTGAATTATAATTTCTATAAAAAATCCTATCTCTATTCAAGCTATGCAAAAGGGTTTAGATATCCGTTGTTTGATGAACTATATAGCTTCTTTACTAATACAGTCAACACAGATTTAAAATCTCAATCCTCAGATACATATGAGTTTGGTTTAAGACATTATTTCACTGATACTATTTATGCACATTTTAATCTCTTTAAGATTGACACTAAGAATGAGATAATCTATAATCCTACAACTTATAGCAACGAAAATCTTGATGGCAGGACAAATAGAGAGGGGTTGGAAGTAGCACTTTCTGCTAAGTTTTTTGATTGGTTCATAATAAAAGGTGGTTATACCTATATTAATGCTAAGATAGTGGGAGGAACTTTTGCTGATAAATCCATCCCAAATGTGCCAAGGCATAAGGCATCAGCAGAGATTATTACTTTACTAAGCAAAGGTCTAACTCTTGCTGTAAATGGTCTCTATATCGGGACAAGGCCCTTTATAAGCGATTTCTCTAATGACTATGGAAGGCAGGATAGCTTTTTTATCATAAACACCAAACTTAAATATCAATGGAGAAATGTTTTACTCTTTGTGGATATCAACAATTTGACAAATAAAGAATATGCGGAGTATGGAGTTATAGGTGGTTTCCCACTGGAGAGATCCTATTATCCCTCACCAAAGAGGAATTTTCTTGCAGGGTTGTCCATAGAGCTCTAAGTTGGTAATTTATAGCCTGATACTAATATTTTTCTTAATTTTGTCGGGTATAGCTTATGCGGTACCCGACAAAATTATATCCCTCGCCCCCAACATAACAGAGATACTTTTTGCCCTTAAACAGGAAGATAGAATTGTTGGAGTAACTGATTATTGTGACTATCCCCCCGAGGCAAGAAAAAAGAAAAGGGTTGGGGGGATGACGACTCCATCCTTTGAGACTATTTTAATGCTGAAGCCTGATATAGTGATTTTAGCTGAAGATGGTAATCAAAAGTTTTTTGAAGAAAAACTCAGAAAAAGAGGTATTAAGACACATGTATTTAGAGCAAAGCAGTTGAGTGACCTTCCACAGGAAATAATAAATCTTGGAAAAGCAATAAATGTTGAGAGGGAAGCCCTTGAATTATCAATTTTCATCAACAAAGAAATAGAGGAGTTAAAGAGTATTAAAAGCTATTTTAATGGTAAAAAAGCTCTCTTCATCATTTGGCCCACTCCTTTATTAGTGGCAGGACCTAATACAGCTATGGATGACGCTCTGAAACTCTTTGGTCTAAATAACATCGCTGGTAACGCAAAGAGTCGGTTTCCACAGTATTCTATTGAAGAGGTCATCAGAAACAATCCAGATATTATTTTCATAGGCAAAGGACATGCCGAAATGGAGGCTATATCGAGAAAGCTACTTGAAAAAATTTATATGGTGAATGCAGTAAAGAATAAAAGGGTCTATTTTGTTAGCGACAGTCTTTACCGCATCGGACCGAGGATTGTCAATGGTCTAAAAGAGCTTTCCCAATATATAATCAGATGAGTGCCAGATTAATAGTCATATTCTTTGTCTGTATAACGATCTTCTACTTATCTCTATTCATAGGTCCTAAGATTATAAACCCTTTTAATTTAGACAACTTAGATAAAGACATACTCTATTCTATAAGACTTCCAAGAACACTTACAGCCCTTTTGATTGGGATGGCTTTAGGGGCTTCAGGGGCAATATTACAAGGTATATTAAGGAATCCCCTTGCAGATCCTTATATATTAGGAATATCAAGTGGTGCCTCTTTTATGGCTATAGCAGGGATAGTCTCTGGCGTCGGATACGTAGGTCCTTTTTCAATTCCCTTCTTCTCCTTTATAGGCGCGGTTCTCACAGGGGCGATTGTCGGTCTAATAAGTTATAAAAAAGGTATTTTCTGGCACACGAGGCTTCTCTTGGCTGGGGTGGGTATAGGCTTTCTATTTTCTGCTCTGGTAATGCTAATATTGAGTATATCTCCTCAGGAAGGGCTGAGAAGATCGTTGCTTTGGATGTTTGGCGAGCTCTCTATATCAGATTGGAGCAACCTTCCCTATGGGTTTATCTTTATTATTTTTGGTCTTATAACAGCCTTAGCCAGGGCTAAAGCTCTGAATTCACTTATGCTCGGTGACGAACTGGCATGGAATCTTGGTTTCAATCCATCTAAGGAAAGGTTGGCATTGTTTATTTCTGTATGTTTAATGGTTGCTGCTTCAGTCAGCCTTGGTGGAACTATCGGATTTGTTGGACTTTTAATGCCACACATAGTAAGGATGACCATCGGGACAGACAACAGAATTCTCATACCCATTTCAGCCCTTTTAGGTGGGGCACTTTTGTGCCTGGCTGATATGATTGCAAGAACTGCTTTTTCACCAATGGAATTGCCAGCTGGAATAATAACCGCCCTAATCGGTGCACCATATTTTCTATACCTTCTAAGAAGAAAAGATATACTAAGTGGGTAGATGGCTGTGGTTCCTTTACAGATTGATAGAGTTAGCTTTTCCTATAATAAATTGCCCTTTATTGAAAATATCTCTCTGACCCTTGGTAACAGCGAATTTACTTGCCTTATGGGACCTAATGCTTCCGGTAAATCCACATTGCTTAAGATAGCAGCAGGTATGATTAGACCTTTTTCGGGCAGAGTGAACCTATGGGGTAAAGAAATCCATCAATATAGGGGAAAAGATAGAGCAAAACTTATAAGTTATTTGCCTCAAATGCTCGACTTTAATATACCTGTTAAAGTCATTGATATTTTAAAGATGGGGTTTTACCCCTATGATATACCCCCTGAAATTGATACAATGACAGCCCTACAATTGGTAGGACTTTCTAACAAAAAGGAAGCATATATAAATCAGTTAAGTGGTGGAGAGATAAGGCGAGCTTTCATAGCTATGACACTAATACAGGGGGCAGGGATACTGCTCCTTGATGAACCTGTTGCAAATCTTGATATCAGATACCAATTAGAGATAATAAGATTACTGAAAGAGATAGTCAAAAGAAGGAATATATCTGTTCTGATGGCAATTCATGATTTGAATTTAGCCATGCAGTTTGATAGGGTTATATTAATCAAAGAAGGCAAGATAATTGGTGATGATAATCCAACAGGAGTCATAAATGAAGAAAGGTTCAAAAATGTTTTCGATATTGACGTTAAAATTCTCTCTGCTAACGATGGTTCCATTTTCTTCAAATATTGCCTTTAATTCTTCACCTTAGAAATTTTAGTAATATTTACCATCAATTATATCTCTAATCAAATGTTATAATCATTATATGGGTAAACCAAATATGGGTAAACCAAATATGGGTAAACCGAATATGGGTAAACCGAAGTATGATGATTTTAACTATAGACCCTTTAAAGATCTTAAAGAAATTATTGATAAAAAAGGAATAATTTTGTCACGAAAACAACAAACCTTCGCAGAGAGAGAACTAAGCGATGAGGAACTTTTCCTTGAAGAGATGAGTAAAGTCAATGAAATAAAAGAATTTAGAATGCTAAAAATTGATCCCCCTATAAAATCTGTCGTTTTTACAAAAGTTGAACCTGAAAAGACAATTTCTCAAATACTTTCAGAGATAGTTGAAGGAAAAGAGAAAATTAATTTAAGAGATACACAAGAATATGTTGAATGGCTTAATCCAAGATATTCAGCCCTTTACAGAAAAGACATAACAAAGAGATTGCATGAAAAAAATTTTGCTGTCCAGGATTATATAGATTTACACGGCCTTACAGTAGAAGAAGCAGATAAGGCGGTAGATAATTTCATCAAAAAATCCTTAAGACTCGGTCTAAGATGTATAAAATTTATACATGGTAGAGGGCTAAGGTCTCCTTCAGGTACTTCTGTCCTTAAAGAGGCTCTTATCAAATGGCTTACTGGCAGATATTCTAAATATGTAATTGCTTTTGCTACTGCTTCCTATTATGACGGTGGATTAGGTGCTATGTATGTGTTATTACGGAGGGGATATAATCTGTAAACTAAGGTTTTAAAGCAAGGCGGTCTTATGAGAGTTGGGACTATAAGTGAGTTTATAAATCTAAAGACGGTAATTATTTTTATTCTTCAATTTATCATAATTATTGGTGTTTTAGGTTATAGAGCATGGTATCAGAGAGGAGAAGAGTGCTTAAAGTGTCACTCAGACTTGCAAAAAATGACAGAGCTTGGCTATCCCCAGTTTTATGTCACTCAAAAGATGATAGAAACGGAAGCTAAGCACCCTAATGTAAGATGTCAAGATTGTCATCTTGGCAACCCACGTGCTAAAAGCCCTGATAGAGCCCATAAGAATATGCTCTCCCTTCTTTTGATTAGCGAAGAAGGTGAAACTATGAAACGAAAAGATATATATCCCAAACCTCTGCTCCCATCGGGTGATGATAAAATTAGAGAAATGTTACCTCAAATTGAGTACGAGGGTAAGCTTTATCCCCATCCTTTAGTAAGGAATGTGCTTTGGCACGATAGAGACCCTATAACTTTTAATTATGATCCTGATATAACAAAAAAGACCTGTGGCAAGTCAAATTGCCATCCCTCTGAAACAAAGCAATTCCACAGCACAATAATGGCGACAAACTTCAGGCAGAGAACAATGATCTCATGGCTTGAACCCTACGGTCCCCACAATTGAGGTCCTTCCTTTGCAGACATTCCTCCGTCGGAGGTGTTAAAAGAAAAGGGCTTTTCCTTTAAGAATACTGAAAAGATTGCTAAAGAGATCAATCTATCCTTTACAAAAGAGCAGGCAATTGCGAAGCAAAAATACTGCAACATCTGTCATACAGGTTGCCTCGACTGCCATTATCATCCTGATCGTGTAAAGGGAGTACATAACTTTACAGCAAAACCTCCATCTCAAACATGTGGTGGATACGGACGTAATACAAGTATGTGCCATGCTGGTTCTTTGCACAGCAGACGTGGGGGCACTTATGTAGGGGGGGACTATTCAATACCTGTCGGTATGGAGGCTGATACTCATTTTAAAAAAAATATTCATTGCATCGATTGCCATATTACAGGACCTAAAGGCATGGGAGATATTCAACGCAAGGCTACCTGTCAAGACTGCCATATCGGGGTAGAGGATGCCCTTTCCAGAAGTATTCATAAAAATCTTCACTGTTCAGCATGCCACATCAACGAATTAAGAGGGTATCAGATTGTAATATGGGGTCCAGGAAAAGTTGCTGGAAAACCTAATCCTTTTAAAAAATATTCTTTATACTATGGCATCCAAAACCCACCTATAATTATGAAAGATCAAAAGGGAAAATGGATGGCAGTTAAGGTCTTTCCTCATGCCCTTGGCAATTTTAAGCATGATGTTAAGCCTTCAGAGCTGATACAATTTAGATGGAAAGATGGTAATATACAGGATGCATACTATATTGTTGGTACCGAAAGTATCGGATCAAACGATAAACATCTCCTGTGGATAGAAATCCAGCATGCCTCACATCCCTTTGGTAAAGGGAGAAGTTGTGAGAGTTGTCATAAAGAGTCACAGACTTCTCTGTCTAAGTGGGAATATGAGGATGATCAAGGAGTAAAAGAACCTTTTAGGGGTGAGTATAAGATTGTTGCCGACAAAGATGGTCTTAAAATAAAAGATATGAGGAACACCTCACCCATAATCTTATCCAATGGTTATAAATTAGAAGATTTTGCCTCTTGGCTCTTCTTAAAGGAAAAGTGGAAATTGCCAGGTGATTTCTCTATAAAAACTGAAAAAGATAAATACAACAAATATTTGAATCTCTCAAAGAAGATACAAAAAGAATTAAAAGCCCTCGAATCCAAAATAAAAGACAAGGATAAGAAAATTCAAAGGAAATATATCGATTTAAAAGGCGTTGCTATTCATAATGAAGATCAAGGCATGAATCTAATCAAAGAATTTGAGAAGACCATCAAATAGGAACTGTTTATTGCAACTGTTTATTGTAAATAAGATATCTCAGAGAGATATTCTCTAAAGAGCTTCAAAGCTATTTGGTGTCTCTCATCAAAGTCATAATCGATCTGACGCCAGTAGGAGATGATCTCATCATTAGATAAGAAATCAATATTGCAGGCAGACAGAGAGATTGATTCAGGGTCTTTTTTTACTATTTCTTTTGCATTATTAAGATCTAAAACAAACCTTTCTAAAAGTTGTGTCTTATGAGTATCTCGATACAATTCTTTTCTATATAACCATAGAGCAAATACGAAGGGAAGATTTGTATGACTAGTCCAGATTTCGCCAAGATCATATACAAATAAGTTATGAGCAGTCGAAAACAACTTCCGATTCATTTTTAGAGCATCGTCACCGATAAGAAAAAAGGCATCTCCATTTGCGAATTCAGGCTTATTTGATACGATCAATTCACACTCTATCTGATAAAACTTTCTAAGAGTTATCTCAAGCAGAGCAATTGAAGTTTCTGATTGATTAGTCACATAAATCTTGCCACCATGGAGTCTTCCTAAAGGTTTCTTTGAGAATAAGAGGATGCTCTCTATGTAACCTTTACAGCTAACGGAATGACCTTTTATTATAAAGTAGAGGTTTGGATGCCTCAAATATTCAATGGACGAGGAAGGACTAATATCAATAACTCCTTCTCTTATCATCTTATTAAGTTGGGATGGAACTCCTTGAACAAATTCGTAATGGCAGGAGGAACAATTTTTTTCAATTAAGTAATATATGGGTAAAAGATTCAGGTAAGGAATTTTACCAATTCTGAGCTTTTCTTTCAATATTATTCACCAAATTCATACCTTTCTCTTTAATTAATCATAAAGATAAAATTTTAAAAAGACGATTAAATTTTGGGTAATGTCAATACTTCTGTGTAAATTCCTTTAATGGTTTTCTTCCCCATTGC
>CAYPJO010000054.1:3070-12296 GCA_964411065.1 uncultured Thermodesulfovibrio sp. | reverse complement strand
TGTATGTTATTGAATTCAAACCGTTGCTTACATTTTAATTCTCTATGGGGAGTCGAAACTAAATAGAAAAAATTCATACAACTGCTATATAATATCTATTTTATGTCGTTGGGTAATAACTCTTACTTCTATTTTTAGGTGCTAAAAAAGTTTAACGAGGAGAGTTATTGAATTGTTAGCGGTTTTTTTACAGTTTCTCTTTTCTGGACTAACGATAGGATCTGTCTATGCTCTTGTTGGGATTGGATTTAACATAATCTATAATGCTACATCTATATTAAACCTTGCTCAAGGTGAATTTGTAGTAATAGGTGGCTTAATGATGTGGTTTTTTACTACTTCTATGAAGCTTCCCTTTTTAGTTTCTTTAATATTAACAATTCTCACTGCTGCACTTATAGGTCTTTTAATGGAGAGGTTAACTATCAGACCTATCAGAAAAACAGATCTTCTTTTAATGATAATGATAACTATATCTGTTTCAATTCTTCTTAAGGGAATTCTAATGTTTAAGTTTGGCAAAGACCCATATGGTTATCCTCCTTTTACTGAAGGTGAACCATTAAATCTTTTTGGTGCTATTATTCCCCAACAAACACTATGGGTAATTGGGGTAACAACTATTTGCATCATTTTGTTATTCCTATTTTTTAATAAAACAATTATTGGTAAGGCTATGAAGGCCTGTGCAGTTGATCATATAGCTGCAAAGCTTGTAGGAATAAATGTATCTCAAATGGTTATGTTTTCCTTTGTTCTAAGTGCCGTTGTCGGTGCAATTGGTGGAATTGCAATTACCCCTATCTCACTGATGGAGTATGATAAAGGGCCTATGCTTGCTGTAAAAGGATTCTGTGCTGCCATATTAGGAGGGCTTGGTAGTAGCAGAGGAGCTGTTATAGGTGGTTTTACGATAGGTGTATTGGAATCTATGACTGCTGGTTATATACATTCAGGACTTAAAGATGCAGTAGCTCTGGTAATCTTATTACTTGTGCTTTTTTATAAACCTGCAGGTATCTTTGGTAGTAGCAGTGTAACACAATTGAGGAAGTTTTAGATGAACAGGAACGATACCATTTCCCTTGTCACTTTTACTTTTTTAATAATCCTTTTCCCGCTGATTACCTCAAGTCCCTATAACTTATCGATTGCAATCTTTGCAGGAATAAACGCTCTTTTGGCGATAGGGCTGTGTATCCTAATGGGTTATGCAGGTCAAATATCCCTCGGTCAAGCTGGTTTTTATGGAATAGGCGCTTATATATCAGGTATACTCTCTTTGAAATTTGGTCTTCCAACCTTATTAACTCTTGTCATATCTGCTTTTGTAGCTTCTGCGGCAGCCATTTTACTTGCTGTGCCTGCTCTACGGCTGAAAGGTCACTATCTTGCAGTTGCTACCCTTGGTTTTGGAGAGATTATCCATATATTGCTAAATGAATTCGGACCTGGAGGTCCCTCAGGTTTCGGAGATATACCAAAATTCAGCATATTCGGTTATTCCTTTGAATCATCTGTTAGTTTTTTTTATTTAACATGGGGATTTGTTGCGTTAGTTGTTCTTTTCTCAATTAATCTCATAAACTCAAGAATTGGTAGAGCTTTAAGGGCAATGCATGATAGTGAAATTGCCTGTAAAGCTATGGGAGTTGATATAGCCTCACTTAAAATAAAAGTATTCATCCTAAGCGCTATTTATGCCTCCGTAGCAGGTAGTCTTTATGCCCATTATGTAACCTTTCTTAGCCCGAGCTCTTTTACTCTTTTCCATTCTGTTCTTATTGTGATGATGGCTGTTATTGGTGGAATAAACAATCTGTGGGGTGGTGTCATCGGTGCCATCATCATAACTGTTTTACCGGAATTGCTGAGGCAGTTTGAAGAATTTGATGTCTTAGTCTATGGGCTAATCCTTACCTTAACTTTAATGTTTTTTAGAAAAGGGTTGGTACCAATCCTGATAGAAAAATTCAGAAGACTCAGGACAAATTCCCTTGCTCACGATTAAAGGAATATACAAGAATTTTGGCGGTTTGACTGCTTTGAAAAATGTTAATTTATCTGTTAGAAATGGCGATATAAGCGCCCTAATAGGCCCGAATGGGGCTGGTAAGACTACCTTAATGAATATTATTTCTGGTATTTACTCTCCTGACAGAGGAGAGATAACTTTTTTAAAGAGACCTATAACTGGCTTACCTCCTACCACGATTGCTAAATTAGGCATTTCCAGAACTTTTCAACATGTAGAGCTTTTTAACAATATGTCTGTTTTAGAGAATGTAATGCTTTCAAGATATACGAAAACAAAAGCTGGTTTCTTAGCTTCGGGACTAAAACTGCCTTTTGCTATAAGAGAAGAAAAAGAGTCACGGATGAAAGCCTTAGAGGTTCTTGATTACTTAGGTCTCTCTCATAGAAGGGACGAGATTGCATCAAACCTCCCTATAGGCGAGCAGAGATTATTAGAAATAGCAAGGGCTTTAGCATCAGAGCCTAAACTCCTTCTTTTAGATGAACCAGCTGCAGGCTTGAATATAAGAGAGACAAAAGTGCTAGGCGAGACAATCTTGAGGATTAGGAAGGAAAAGGAAATAAGTATCTTACTTGTAGATCATGATATGGAACTTGTAATGAAAATAAGCGATTGGATAACTGTTTTAAATTTTGGAGAAGTAATTTCTAACGGCACAGCCTCAGAGGTCCAAAAAGACCCTGCGGTCATAAATGCTTATCTTGGAGCCGAGGAAAATGACTCCTAAGGAATCTCTATTGGTGCTCAAAAATGTGGATGTCTACTATGGTAAGATACACGCTATAAAACATCTCTCTTTACATGTCAATAAAGGAGAAATAGTAGCCCTCATAGGCAGTAATGGAGCTGGTAAAACTACTCTTCTTGCTGCAATATCAGGACTTTTAAGGGTAAATAGTGGGAGTATAAAATATAATGGAGAGGAGATTGCTAATATGCCCACCGAAGCAATAGTTAAAAGGGGCATCTCTCTTGTACCAGAAAGAGGGCTTGTATTTAAACCACTTTCAGTGGAAGACAATCTTTTATTAGGTTCCTATCATCTTTACTCCTTTGGCAAAAGTAAAGAGATCAAGAATAATATGGAACACATTTATAAAATGTTCCCTGTATTGAAAGAACGGAGAAGGCAATTAGCAGGGACCCTTTCAGGAGGCGAACAACAAATGCTCGCCATAGGAAGAGCCCTCATGGCGAAGCCCAAGATGCTTTTATTAGATGAGCCGAGTATGGGTTTAGCCCCGATGATAGTTAGAGAGATACTCGCTTATATTAAAAAACTTAGAGATGATTATGGTCTGACAGTTCTCCTTGTCGAACAGAATGCAAGGAGTGCACTTAAAATAGCTGATAAGGGTTATGTTCTTGAGACAGGGAGAGTTCTTTTACAGGGCACTTCTGAAGAGCTTTTAGCTAATAGAGATGTCCAGAGAGCTTATCTTGGTAGAGATCTTGATATAAATTTATGAGGAATTAAAATGGCTCAAGATATAATGGAAGACTTGATTAATTGTCTCACTAAACTCCCCGGCATTGGAAGAAAAACAGCTCAAAGACTCTCTTTTTTTATACTAAATATGCCCTATGAGGATGTCAAGAGGTTTTCAGAAGCTATTATAAATCTTAAAGAGAAAGCGAGATTTTGCTCTATCTGCTTCAACATAACAGAGCAAGACCCCTGTAGAATATGTACCGATCCTTCAAGAGATAGCTCAACTATCTGCGTTGTTGAAGAGCCAGCTAACATAATAGCCATTGAGAGGACAAAGATCTTTAAAGGTAAATATCATGTTCTTTTGGGTTCCCTATCTCCATCTGAGAAAATAACACCTGATAAGCTTAAGATTAAAGAGCTTATTGAAAGGATTAGAGGTGACGAGATAAAAGAGATAATACTTGCTACAAACCCAAATACAAAGGGTGAGATTACTGCCCGATATATTAGAGATTTATTAAAACCTTACAATATAAAAATCACAAGAATCGCTTATGGCTTGCCTATGGGTAGCGATATTGAATTTGCCGATGAAGTGACCCTTATGAAAGCCCTTGAGGGAAGAAGAGACCTTTAAAGGGAGCTTTAATTAAGATTAAACATATCAGAGATTTTTTACCTTTTCAATACTATCCACATTGTTATGGTCAAAATAGGTCAGGAATTAGAATTAAAGGTAGATAAATTCGCTGAACTTGGTAAAAGTATTTGTCTTTTAGATAATTTCGTCATTTTTGTTGAAGGAGCAATCCCAGGAGAACTCGTAAAGGTCAGAATACAGAAGATTAAGAAAAAATACGCTGAGGGCAAGGTCCTCTCTGTCTTGGAAAAGAGCCCCTTAAGAATTGAACCTCGCTGTATCCATTTTGGAGTCTGTGGAGGTTGTAAGTGGCAGCATATACCTTATGAGATGCAACTTCACATTAAGCGTCAGACCGTTGCTGATGCAGTCTTTCATATTGGAGGCTTCAAAGATGTATCTATAGCGAATACAATACCCTCTCCAAAAATATTCAACTATAGGAATAAAATGGAATTTTCTTTCAGTGACAGGGCTTGGGTTTTTAATGAAGCTACCTTTGTTGGGCAGATCCTTGATGTTCCTCTGGCTTTAGGACTCCATGCGCCATCGCAATTTAGCAGTGTGGTGGATATCAAAGAATGCCATTTACAGAGAAGTCCTTGCTCTAAAATTGTAAACTTTATAAGAGAGATTTGCCTACAAAATGGGTGGAAACCATGGAATTTCAAACAAAAGAAGGGATACCTTAAGCACCTCGTAATAAAGACTGCGGAGAATACCATTGATACGATGGTCAATCTTGTTACAGAAAGCTATAACTCTGAATGCTTAAAAATTCTTTCAAGGCTCATTCAAGAGCAATTCCCTGATGTCACAACCTTTGTAAATTCCATTCTACCTGAAAATTCTCAAGATGTATCAAAAGCTAATGTTGAAGTTCTCTATGGGAAAGGCATAATACATGAGAGAATTACTAATTATCTTTTCGAAATAAAACCCAATGCTTTTTTCCAGCCTAATGTTTTACAGGCAGAGTCCCTCTATAAGTTCGCAGTGGAATATGCTCAGCCGAAGGGAGATGAAGTGGTTTATGACCTCTATTGTGGAGTGGGGACTTTTTCTCTATTTTTCTCGCCCCATGTGAAAAAAGTTATCGGTATCGATGTAGATAAAGAAGCAATTGATAGTGCCTGTAATAACGCAAAATCTAATAACATTACTAATTGTGAGTTTTATAGTGGAGATGTAATTAGATTGCTTACACAAGAATTCATAGAGCAACATGGAAAACCTGATATGATAATTGTAGACCCACCTCGAGCAGGACTCCATAAAAAATTGATACACTTTATTAAAAGATTGAAACCATCTGTGTTCATCTATATAAGTTGCAATCCTATGACACAAATGCGTGATCTGGCACTTCTAAAAGATTGTTATTGTATTGAAATTGTTCAACCTCTTGATATGTTCCCTCAAACTTACCATGTTGAGTCTATCGTTAAGTTAAAATATTCTCATATCCCCTAATTCCTCCATCTTGCGGTAAATTTTTTTTATTTATAGAACATGCTCCTTTTCTTGATTTTTCTATGGCAAAAATGAATTGTCAAAAAGGAGAATATTTCTATTAATACTATAGCACTTAAACTTGGATGTGCCCCGACCTCAGGGTCTGCCTTTTCCGAGGCAAATATTTCTGAAGGAATAAATGGGAAGACTTGCAGAAATCTCTTTCACAGATAGGTTATTTTCAAATATCGAAGTTCGCTGAACATTAAATAACCTATAGGTTATGGCATTTTATGCCTAAATATTATGCTATAATAACTTTTGTGAAATTTGGAATAAAAAAATTTTACTTTCCTATTCTTTTTTGTGCGCTTATTTTAATTGCCTATTTCTTCATAACGAAGAAAGAAAATTCCAAATACGGGCTGATTATTCTTAGCGGAAGAATTGAAGGAAGAGAGATAAATGTCTCTACAAAGATTCAAGGAAGAGTTATTAATCTTTATAAAGATGAAGGAGATAGCGTAAAAAAGAGCGACTTGCTATGTGAACTTGACTCTGAACAGATTTTAGCGAGATATAGAGCCACAGCTGAAACATCTCAAGCTTCATATGCTGTAATTGCACAGGCAGAAGCAAATCTTATAAAAGCTAAAGCTAACTATGAGAAAGCAAAAAAAGATTATGAACGATATAGCAGTCTTCTTAAAGAGGATCTTATCTCAAAGAGTGATTTTGATAGAGTTAAGATGCAATATGATTCTGCATCTGCCGAAATTGAAGCATTAAATAAAGCTATAATTCAGGCAGAGGCAAATTATAGAGCAGCCCAACAAAGACTTAGGGAGGTTCAGGTAGATTTAAGCGAAACAAAGATTTATTCACCATCTGATGGTGTAATTTTAAGCAGACCTGTGGAAATCGGAGAAATTGTAAATCCGGGCATTGTTTTATATGTTATTGTTGATCTAAATAAGCTTTATGTTAAAGTTTATATCCCTGAGCCTGAGCTTGGCAAAATAAAGCTCGGACTACCTGCGAGAGTATACATAGATGCCTATCCTGAAAAATACTTCAATGGTAAAATTACTAAGATTTATGAACAGGCAGAATTTACTCCGAAAAATGTTGAGACAAAGGAAGAACGAGTTAAGCTCGTATTCGGCGTTGAAGTCTCCGTTGACAACTCCGAAGGGCTTCTTAAACCTGGAATGCCTGCTGATGTTGTAATAAAGTGGAAAGATGATGCACCTTGGATAAAACCACGGTAAATCCTGTTATAAAAGTTGAAAATCTCTGTAAAAGCTATAGAAAAATTAAGGCAGTTGATTCCCTCTCTTTTTGTGTCAATAAAGGCGAAGTCTTTGGACTTATTGGTCCTGATGGTGCAGGAAAAACATCAATAATACAAATTCTTGCAGGAGTGCTTAAGGCAGAAAGTGGAAAGGCTTCTGTAAATGAAATAGATGTTATCAAAGAGCCAGAAAAAGTCAAAACTTTTATTGGCTATATGCCTCAAGGTCTTGGGCTTAATCTTTATGATTCCCTTTCAATTGAGGAAAATATAGAGTTTTTCAGAGGACTAAGGCGCATACCCAGCGAAATATTTGAAAGAAATAAAAAAACCCTTCTTGAGATAACAAGGCTAACTCCCTTTCTTCAAAGACAGGCAAAAGCACTATCTGGTGGAATGAGACAAAAACTTGCTCTTGTATGTACTCTGCTACATCTACCCGACATCATTCTTCTTGACGAGCCAACAACAGGCGTTGATCCTCTTTCAAGGCAGGATTTCTGGAACATTATTCACGGACTTGTAAGACAAAGAGGAGTGACTGTTTTACTTACCACATCCTACATGGATGAGGCAGAGAGATGCCATAAAGTTGCCTTGATGCATGAGGGAAAGATTCTGCTTCAAGGTAGACCTGAAGAGATAGGCAACTTAGAGGAACTTTTCATAGAAAGGGTGACAGATGTTAGGCTTAAGGCTGAAGACATAAGACTAAGAGAATATAATTTAAACATAAAAAACAATAAAGATGGCTCAATAATTACCTGTAAGACAGTTACGAAAATCTTTGGTAAATTCAAAGCAGTTGACTCAGTTAATTTAGATGTTAAGAAAGGAGAAATACTTGGGCTTCTTGGACCAAATGGAGCAGGGAAAACAACTCTTATAAAAATGATGTGCGGACTACTTGAGCCAACAGAAGGAGATATTAAAATTGCTGGCTACGATGTAAAAAAAGACAAAAGCAAAGTCTGGAATATAATTGGCTATATGTCTCAGAGATTTTCTCTTTACAGAGACCTTACAGTAATGGAAAACTTGAAACTCTATGCAGGACTCTATAAAGTAAAAAAAAATAATTTTACTGAAATAATTGAAACACTTGGACTTACGGGATTTGAGGAAAGACTCACCAAAGACCTACCGCTTGGAATAAGGCAAAGAGTTGCCCTTGCCTGTGCACTTTTGCATGAACCACCTGTTTTATTTCTTGATGAGCCAACAAGCGGAGTTGACCCTGTAGCAAGGAGAAGTTTTTGGAGAATAATCTTTGAACTCTCAAGAGAAAAAAATGTAACGGTAATTGTATCAACTCATTATATGGATGAGGCTGAACATTGTAATAGATTGTGTCTTATGCATCATGGAAGAGTCATAGCTGAGGGAAGCCCGGAAGAGATCAAGAAAAACTCTGAAAGGATCTCTGGAAGCCTAATCCAGATTAAAACCGAAAAATTTATGGAAGCCTATGAAATGCTTACGAAAAACTTTAAAGAAATCTCAATTTATGGTAGCAAAATATTCATACGAACCTTTGAGCCACAGCAGATACAGCAAAAACTAAGTGAAATACTAAAAAATGCAGGAGTTAAGCAGTTTGAAATCACCCCTATACCTATTCCTCTTCAGGAAGCCTTTGTGGATTACATAAGGGAAAGCGAAAAAGATTAGGATTTTTCAATAAATCCCAAAAGCACGATATGGCATCCATCGTTTTTGTAGGGGCAGGTTCATAACCTGCCCTTTTTTAATTGGGCGGGTTTGGAACCCTTATTCACAAACAAAGCGGGTTTGGAACCCTTATTCACAAACAAGGCGGGTTTAGAACCCGCCCCTACAGATTATCTATTGTTTTTTCGTAGGGGCATAATTCATCACGCCCTGATTTCCCGTTGGGGTTTTGATATTGGGCGTAATAAATTGCGCCCCTACATTTTGAAAATAGGGAGGTTAGAATAAAATTGTGTCTCTTTTATACTTATAGGTCAGGTATTAATAGATGGAAAAGGCTAAAAAGAATAATAGCACAGATGAAAAAAATATAAAGATATCTAAGAGAGGTATCTTATCTATAAAAGGTTCGTAAAATTCTATTTCGGGATTTGGGCAGAAGCATATTCTTGTAAGTTTATTTAATGCTATGATATAGTGGTAAAAGTAAAGGCAGGATAGTCAAAAAATGCCTATAATTTATTAAGCATTAGCTAAAACACAATAAATATACAAGAATGAAAAAGGATAGTAAGGATATGAACAAGATAAATAAAAGAGATTTAAGCAAAATCGGCATTTGTCAGGATATAATCGCTCTGATATGGTAAGGAGGTAGTTCAGTGACAATAATAGGCGTTGGATTAAGCACGC
>CAYPJO010000054.1:0-2970 GCA_964411065.1 uncultured Thermodesulfovibrio sp. | reverse complement strand
CTGATATGGTAAGGAGGTAGTTCAGTGACAATAATAGGCGTTGGATTAAGCACGCTATCAGACGCTTCTTTAGCAGCTAAAGATGCCCTAAATCAGGCTCTCCAGAGCGCAAGACTTACATCGGATACGATTGGGAATTGTCTTTTAATGTTATTTATGACTGAGGGCTACGATCCATATCAGGTATTAAATGAGATAAGGGCTATAGTCAAGACAGACAACATTATCGGTTCAACACTTGCCGGTCTATATTGCAATAGAACATCCGCTATGGAAGGTATTATGGTCGGAATTATTAAAAGTGATGAGATGTCCTTCACTTTGGCAGCAGAGGAGAATATCAGTCATGATGAGCAAAAAGCAGGCTATAATCTTGGCAATAAGTTGATATCCAAGATTTATGAGGCAGGAGACACAAAATTTAACGCCCTTCTGCTTCTGCCAGACGGCGTTACCAATAAAACGAGTCTTTTGGTTGATTCATTGTTTGAGAAACTTGGATCGTCTATAAGATATGGAGGAGGTGGTTCGGGCGATAATCTGAAGTTTCTTAAAACCTACCAGTTTATTGATAATAAAGTTCTTAATGATGCAGTAGTTTCTACTTTAATCACATCTGAAAAACCTATTGGCATTGGGGTTGCACATGGCTGGCAGCCCATCAGTCCTCCTTTAGTAGTTACAAATTCATCTGTTAATCAGGTCTATGAACTTGACTGGCAAAATGCCTATGAATTATATGCATCAATGATTCAAAAATATGGAAAAACAGAAATAAACACAAATAATTTTACTGAAATATCAATGCGATTTCCATTAGGAATACCCCAGTCATCTGAGGAGCATTATATTGTCCGTGACCCCATAGCTTTAAAACCTGATGGAACTATCGTTTGTGTTGGAGATGTTCCTATGAATTCCATAGTGAGGATTATGCATGGCAACAAAGAAGATCTTGCATCAGCAGTTAGGACAGCCACATTAGAGGCTTTCAGGCAGATTGGAGGCAGCAAGCCTGCAGGGGTATTGCTGTTTTACTGTATCTCCAGGTGTCTGCTACTTAAGGATGCATTTCTTGAGGAAATAGCTGTAATCAATGATTTGGTAGGTGAGGATGTGCCTGTCTTTGGTTGTATGACTTATGGCGAAATAGGCTCGCTTAATTTTGGTCTTCCAGCATTTCATAATAAATCTGTAGTAGTGTGCATTTTCTCAAAATAAATATAAAAAGGGATTTATGCAATACGATTGGGACAGGGATTTAGACAGCAAAATCAGAGACATCTCTGTAATGTATGAGATAGCCTATTCTATCGGCTTATCCTTTGACATTAAAAAAGAAGCGAATAATTTTCTGGACAAGGTTCTTAAAAGATTCGGTTTTGAAGTGGGTTCACTTCTTGTCAGAGACATAGAAAATGACAAATTTAATCTTGTAGCCGCAAAGGGATTTATGGATAGCCAGAAAATTGTCGGGCTAAAATTGTCTTTTAATGAATACGGAATTGGTGATGTGATAGAAAAAAATGAGCCGATTATTAAGAATTCTCTCTCACAAAAAGATAGGGAATGGATCATCGCTCATGAATTGCAGCCCCGGATAGGTTCTTATGCCTTTTTCCCTATACCTTTTGGAGGGGAGGTCATAGGCATTTTAAGGCTATTTTCATACAGAGAGGATGCCTTTAGCCCGAAATTCATACGTATGGTTAATCCCTTATTAAACAGACTTGGCTCTGCACTTCATCACATCTTAACAATAGAAAACTATCAACGGTCGGAAAGGGCTCTCTTTGTAGAGAAAGAATATCTATCTGTCATACTTCACAGTATTAGTGAGGGAGTAATAGTTACAGACACAGAAGGAAGGGTCACTCTTATTAATAAGGCTGCAGAGAAGATTACAGGTTGGACAGCAGATAAAGTAGTGGGAATGCCGCTCATGCAGTTCTTTAATATTGATAAAGATAGAGACATAGTCAAAGATGTAATCAATAAAGGCAGTGGAGAAGTTATCCCCGATCCCTTTATTTTAGTATCGAAAGATAATATCAAAAGAAATATTGAAATCAGTTCAGCCCCATTGAAAAATAAGAAGGGGGATATTTATGGTGTTGTAATAGTTTTCAGGGACATTACAGAAAAAATTATTATCAATAAAGAAGTTGAGGAATTAAGGGCTGACAGGCTTGAGTCTATAGGCATTCTGGCTGCAGGCATTGCTCATGACTTCAACAATATCCTTACTGCTGTTTTAGGTAACATCTCCCTTGCAATGAATCTCGCAGAACCGGAGAGCAAGATTTATAAAGAACTCAAAAAGGCAAGGAAGGCTACCGAGGCAGCAACCCAATTAGCAGGACAGTTGCTCGCATTCTCAAAGGGTGGAGCACCTCAATTGGCGACTACATCACTTGGAGGATTAATTAAAGATACAATATCTTTTACATTAAGAGGAAGCTCCATTGTTTGCGATTTCAATATTCCAGATAATTTATGGTTTGTTGATATAGACAGAGGTCAGATAAGCCAGGTCATTCAAAACCTTGTCATCAATTCAATGCAAGCGATCTCTGAAAGAGGAATTATTGTTGTTAAGGCTGAAAATATAATTATAGAAAGAGATACTCAGCATCTGAAGAAGGGAAAATATGTGGAAATCAGTCTAAAGGACAACGGCAAAGGCATACCACCACAGTATCTATCAAAGATATTTCTTCCATATTTTTCCACAAAAGAAAGGGGCACCGGATTAGGTCTTGCCACTACATATGCGATTATTAAAAGGCATAATGGTCATATCGCTGTTGAATCAGAAGTAGGCGTTGGAACAACATTTCATATATGGCTGCCAGCCTCAGAAAAGCAGATGTTTCAAGAGACAAAAGATATACAGCATATAGACATTGATAAAAAGAAAATTCTGGTAGTAGATGATGAAATGATTGTCAGAGAGACTGCAAAGGCTTT
>CAYPJO010000053.1:0-13122 GCA_964411065.1 uncultured Thermodesulfovibrio sp. | reverse complement strand
TCGTTTGTTTAATAGGCTACTCTCCTTTTTTAAAATCATATCCCTATTTTTGTTATTCCAAAAAACGGGGTGCTGCTCCTGGACTTATCAGAGCAGTCGAGAACTGACATTCAAAGATGCACAAAACACAAGGCAGAGGATGTATTAAATAAAGTTCTAAAGGAAGACAGAGACAAGGTAAAAGACTCAATAAGGAAGGTATTTTATGCTTCTACATAGGGACATGCAAAAGAGGGGATAGATCTACTGAAGAGGCAATGGGGTAAGAAGTATCCTGCTGCGGTAGAGATTTTGATAGAAGACATAGAGGCTTGTTTGACATATTATAGATATCCTTATCAACACTGGCGAAGGATAGGGACTACGAATGTAGTTGAGAGGAGTTTTGGGGAGATTAAAAGGAGGGTAAGAGGGATTGGAAGGTTTAAAGATGAACAGAGGGCATTGATGATGGTTTATTGGCAGTTAAGGGAACTAAGGTGGAATGGGATAAGTATGACGAAGGAGGCAAGGTCAATACTTGAAGGCATAAAGGTATCAAAACTTGGAAGAATTGCAGCATAATTAGAAACTATGAAAACCATTGAGGAGAAAGCCCCTATGAGGATTTACAGAAAAAAGTTGACAGTATCCTCTCCACATCTAAACTCCACTTTTTTAATAATTTCTCAGTTTTACAAGGGTTTTAGAGAGTTAAAATAGTTAATTAAAAGCAGTATGGGACTATGAAAAAATGCCAACTTTTATAAATATTTTTATTAAAGTTTTTTTATTTCTATATGAAAAATTTATAACTTAAATTTTTGTGAATTTTATAATATTTATAATATTTATAATAATTTTGTACCTCTGGAAAAGTTTATCTTTGTGAGATCTATTAATACTATCTATGGTTAATTTTATTAGAGTTTAAAGGTATGTTCAAATCAATAGACCTTCCTTCTACTTCTAAATCTCAAAGTTTTTTAATAAAGGTATTAAATTAATTGTTGATAAGATCGTCTCTTTTCTGTATATAATAGATTAGGTGGATGGTTAGCCTGCCCTGTTAGTGAAAAAGGGAAAAGTTATTCCGACAAGTAATATATGAAAGGGAGCAGATGTAAGATATTCAGAGAGCATGCCTTCTTTGGAAGGAAGCCCAAAATATCTTCTATGCACCCACCTGTCAAAGGGGAAGTAATTTTTCTGCTTCACGGCAGGGTGGGCAGAGACTTTAAAAGACAGTTTTTATGGTAGGCTTTTATTTTAATTATATAAAGATAAAGGATTGTTAGTTAAAAGCTTTATGTTCTCGGTTTTTCCAAAAAGTATTTATCAGAAGCAAATAAGAAAGAATTGCTATCTTTAAAGTGAGAGATAGTAACTTTAAGTAAGGATAAGTTTGTTGATTGCCTATCCATAAATTCTGCCTTTTAAGACAAATTAAAGCTTCTACCTTTTCCAAGTTTTAAGATATTTGCTCTAAAATATCTTTATATACAAGTCCGTTGGAGGAGGCTCACATTAAATCATGAATACCGCCATCATTATTGTTATAGCAATTGTTTTAGGTGTACTTGCAGGTTTTATCTATGTATTTTTAAATAAAAGGGCTTTAGAAGAATATAAGAAAAATCTTACATTAGAGAGGGAGAAACTTTTAGAGGAAGCAAAAAAAGAAGCAGAAAATATTAAAAAAGAAGCTCTAATCTCTGCTAAGGACTCGATTTATCAAATGAAATCTGATGCAGAAAGGGAGCTCCGTGAGAGAACTAAGGAAATCAATATACTAGAGAGAAGGGTCAGGCAAAGGGAAGAACAGGTAGAAAAAAGACTCGACATTATTGAGAGGAGAGAGAGCGAGATCAATCGTAGAGAAAAGGATTTAGCTAATAGGGAGAGGAATATTTCTGCTAAGGAAAATCAATATGCAGAATTGATTAGAGAACAGCAAAGGGAGCTTGAGAGAATATCGGCGATGACAGCAGAAGAAGCTAAAGCGGAGGTGTTAAGAAGAGTTGAAGTAGAGGCGAAATTTGAGGTTGCCAAACTAATGAAAAGAATTGAAGATGAAGCAAAGGAGAGCGCTGAAAGAAAAGCAAAAGAGATAATTGGACTTGCAATCCAACGATATGCCAATGAGTATGTTGCAGATGCAACTATTTCGGTAGTTACTCTTCCCTCTGATGAGATGAAAGGAAGAATAATCGGTAGAGAGGGTAGAAATATAAGAGCCTTTGAGGCATCGACAGGTGTAGACCTTTTGGTGGATGATACTCCAGAAGTGGTAACCCTTTCTTCCCATGATCCAATCCGACGAGAGATAGCAAGAATAACTCTTGAGAGGCTGATAAATGATGGTAGAATACACCCAGCCAGGATCGAGGAGATAGCTGAAAAAGTAAAGAAGGAGGTAGAAGCACAAATAAGAGAAGAGGGGGAAAAGGTTATTTTCGATTTAGGTCTTGCTGGTATCCAGCCTGAATTAATAAAAATCATAGGGAGGCTTAAGTTTAGACAATCTTATGGACAAAATGTTTTACAGCATTCTCTTGAGGTCGCCTATTTTGCTGGTATGATGGCAGGAGAGCTTGGAGTTGATGTGAAACTTGCAAAGAGAGCAGGCTTACTTCATGATATAGGTAAGGCTGTTGACCACGAAATGGAAGGCTCCCATCAAGAGATTGGTGCTTTTTTAGCTAAAAAATATGGGGAGAGCGATAAAGTTATAAATGCAATCTTAGCTCATCATGGAGACATAGAACCTACTTCTGTAGAGTCGGCTTTAGTGGCTGCAGCTGATGCTATGTCAGCTGCCAGGCCTGGTGTAAGAAGAGAGAGCATTGAGAATTACATTAAACGTTTAGAAGCTTTAGAGCGTTTAGCAATGTCCTATGAGGGGGTTGATAAGTGCTATGCTATGCAAGCAGGTAGAGAAGTCAGGATATTGGTGAAACCTGATTTAATGAATGATGAATTATCTTCTATGATTGCAAAGTCAATAGCAAGAAAAATTGAATCTGAAATGATCTATCCTGGGCAAATAAAGGTTACAGTTATAAGGGAATCGAGATTCGTAGATTATGCCAAATAATTATTCTTTTTAGTTTATCTCTTATTTTATATTGGGAAGTTCTAATGAGAGTTCTTTTTATCGGTGATATAGTTGGCAAGATAGGTAGAAACACCATCAGATCTCTATTGCCGAATATAGTGGATAGATACAAAATCGATATTACTATCGCCAATGGTGAAAACTCTGCTGGTGGTTTTGGTATAACTGAGAAGGTTGCTTCTGAGCTTTTTAGCTATGGGATAAATGTTTTAACCACCGGTAATCATGTTTGGGATAAAAAAGAATCAGTCTTTTATATTGCTAAAGAGAGTAGAGTCCTTAGGCCTCTAAACTTACCACCAGGCGTCCCTGGTGGTGGCAGTGTCTTATTAAACTTAAATAGCAAAAAGCTTATAGCAGTTTTATGTGTTTGTGGAAGGGTCTTTATGAATACTTTCGATTGCCCTTTTAGAGTTACAGATCAAGAGGTATTGAGACTGAGGGAACTTACTAATATTATAATTGTTGATTTTCATGCTGAAGCGACATCAGAAAAACAAGCTTTTGGCTATTTTATGGATGGAAAGGTAAGTGCTGTAGTTGGCACTCACACTCATGTCCAAACGGCTGATGAAACAATACTTCCTGGCGGGACTGCCTATATAACTGATGTAGGTATGACTGGTCCTGCCAATTCAATAATTGGTATAGAAAAAGAGCAAATAATAGATAGATTTTTGACTTATATGCCTCGTAAATATAATGTAGCTGGAGGTTTGGGCTTGCTCTCTGCAGTTATCATCGAGATAGATGATAGAGACGGCAAGGCTATCGCAATTCAAAGACTTCAAATCAAAGAAAAGTCTACGGAGAAGAAAAATGAAAGCAAAAGTTAAATGGGTCGAAGGTCTTGAGTTTATAGGCGAATCTGAGAGTGGTCATACGGTAAAAATGGATGGAGATGTTAGTTTTGGTGGTAAAAACTCTGGAATGAGACCAACAGAAATACTCTTAGTTGCTCTTGCAGGTTGTACAGGTATGGATGTTATATCTCTTTTACAGAAAAAGAGACAGCAAGTATCTTCAATGGAAATAAAGATAAATGGTCTCAGGTCAGAAGAACATCCAAAAAAATTTACAAATATTGAACTCGAGTATATCATAGTTGGAAAAGATATATCCGAAGAAGCGGTAAAAAGATGTATTGAATTGTCTATGGATAAGTATTGCTCTGTAAAGGCAACATTGGAGGGGGGAGCAAGGATAACTTCCAACTATAAGATCGTTGCAGAATAGTTTGATTAACTATAAAAATATTAGAGCCTCTTTTAATACTTACGTTTTTTTTGAGAATATCTTAATTAGTTTTTTCCTTCTGCAATTTGTCTAAAAGCGGTAGAATGCTTCAATGAACATCCAAATGGCAAGTATGCTTATAACTCATTATAAAGTCAACGGAGCTACTAAAAAATTTATTGAGGAGCAAAGATGGGGAAAAACATAGTAGAAAAAATACTCGAGTCACACCTATTGTATGGTGAAATAAGGGCTGGTAAAACTATTGGTCTAAGAGTCGATCAAGTCTATACTCAAGATGCTACTGGCACCATGGCATGGCTTGAGTTTGAAGCTTTAGGGATAGATAAGGTTAAGGTTCCCTTAGTTGTATCCTATGTAGACCATAACATGCTTCAATCTAACTTTATGAATGCTGACGACCATGTCTTTCTGCAAACTACAGCTCAAAAGTTTGGTGCCTATTTCTCAAAACCAGGAAATGGTATCTGCCATCAGATACATCTGGAAAGATTTGCTGCTCCAGGTAAAATAGCTCTTGGAACTGATAGTCACACACCTACAGGTGGTGGTATCGGTATGCTTGCCATTGGCATCGGGGGGCTTGAAGCTGCAACAGTTATGGCTGGAGCACCCTTTGAATTTGTAGTTCCAAAGAAGATTGTGAATGTGAGGCTTTTGGGCTATCTTAAAAGGCCCTATGTTACTGCTATGGATGTGATCTTAACTCTCCTCAAACTGCTATCTGTCAAAGGAGGTGTAGGAAGCATTTTTGAGTATTCTGGCTCTGGCGCAGAGTCTTTAAATGTAACGGAGAGGGCAACAATAACTAATATGGGCGCCGAATTAGGAGCCACAACCTCAATATTCCCCAGTGATCTGAAAACCCTTGTTTATCTTAGAGCTCAAGGTAGGGAACATGACTGGATAGAGCTTAAAGCAGATGAAGATGCTGAATACAGTGAAATCGTCACTATTTATTTAGACAAAATCGAGCCAATGATAGCTCAGCCCCATAGTCCAGATAATGTAGTAACGGTCAGAGAACTTGAAGGTTTAAAAGTCGATCAGATCTGCATAGGTAGTTGCACAAATTCATCTTATCAGGTTATGAAGACAGTCGCTTTAATTCTGAAGGGTAAGACTATCAATAAAAATGTTAATCTTCTTATTAATCCAGGTTCCAAACAGGTCTATGAGATGCTCGCTCGAGAAGGATTACTATCTCATTTGATATCTGCAGGGGCAAGAATATTGGAAGCCTCCTGCGGTCCCTGTATAGGGATGGGAGGAGCACCAGGTTCAGGGCATGTCTCCATAAGATCCTATAACCGTAATTTTAAAGGCAGATCAGGCACTAAAGATGCGTTAATATACCTTGCAAACCCTATTTCATGCGCTATCTTTGCTTTAAAGGGTAAGATTATAGATACTACTAAATATGAAGAGGAGGTGCCTATTGTAGATGAGCCAGAAAGTTTTCTTATAAATGATAACTTAATAATACCACCTTCTATGGAAACCTCTGAAGTACAGATAATTAAAGGACCTAATATTAAGGAGGTGCCCCTTAAAGAACCCTTGAGTTCATCTATAGAGGCTGAAGTGTTGCTGAAACTTTCAGATAATGTAACAACTGATGATATTATGCCTGCAGGGTCAGAGATTCTTCCCTTAAGATCTAATATTCATGCCATCTCAGAGTTCCTATTCAGAAATATTGATAGTACCTTTAGTCAGAGGGCTAAGGAGGCAAAAAGTAGAGGTGGAGGAATAGTAGTTGGTGGCGAAAACTATGGGCAAGGCTCCTCACGGGAGCACGCAGCTATAGCTCCAATGTATCTTGGTCTGCAGGCTGTTATTGCAAAATCCTTTGCACGTATACATAGAGCAAATTTAATAAATTTTGGAATTATTCCTTTCCTATTTTTGTTGGGGGATGATTACAGAAAAATAGAACAGGGTGATAGGATTATAATAAAAGACGTAATAACAACTCTTAAAAGTAGTCAAAGATATAAGGTGGAAAATAAAACTAAAGGATATTCTTTTGAGGTTATGTCTGATCTTAATGAAAAAGAGAAGGATTTAATATTGCAAGGTGGTTTACTACCTTATATCAAAACCAAGCTAAGAAATTAGAATTGTTATGGTCTTTTTGACTGGAAATATAATTCACTGTGCCTAAATTGCTTCTTTTGCTAATTCCATTAGGATTTGATAGTCTTTTTCGGTTTTGACAAACAAACTTATATTTCCCATTCTTACATTTTTCAATCCTGTCTCCTTGGTAGCAAAATAAGCTTCCAACATCTGGTTCAGACTTGGACTGGGGACATTCCTGAGTTTATATTCGCCAAAGAAAGCTAAAATTGTAAAGGGTATTTCGGAGTTTGTTTTTGCTAAAAGCCTGGCAATCTCTCTAATTTGGTTGGTCTCCACCCAATTAGGAATATAGAGAGATAAAACTTCTAAGGTGAAATCTCTTTTTAAAATTTCTTCCGGTAGGCGCAAAATCCAATCGTTTTCAACCCCAGTTAATTTTTTATGAATGTCTTTATCCCAAGCTTTTATATCTAACCAAAAGGAATCTATCCCTGACTTCTTAAATAAATCTAAATTTTTAGGGGTAAGCCCGTAGCCATTGGTTTCAAACAAAACCCATAAATCCAAGTTTAAGTTCTTTATCATTTCTGCACTCTTGCAATACCATTGGGGATTACAAGCCAAATCCCCCCCTGTGAAAGCAATAATATTCCGAGCTGGTCCATAACCTTGGGGAGATAAAAGAATTTGTTTTGGTTTTAATTTATTTGGACAATTTGTTGACCTTTTCCCTATTATTACGCAAGCACCACAGTGTTTACAAAGATCATGGGCATGGAATGAGGTCGCTCTTTCCTTTGGTTCTTTAACTGTCACTTCCATAGCATATTCTTCTGCTATCTCGGTAATTTTTTCAGGAGACATCCAGATTCCATTTTTATATTTGCTAAATTCCCAGGAGTGGCATTTTAAACAAGAAAAATTGCAACCCGATTGATAGATTGATAGATAGTCTTCGGGTCTTGAAAGTAGAATAGATTTAATCAATCTATAGGGAGTATTCCCCTCCAATTTTAGCGTTACATGACAGGCTGAATCTTCAAAATAATCTGAAGTATGAACTACCTCTGGCTTGTAAAAAGTCTTACAACTGCCTTGCTTAAAACCCTGCTCAATCAAATTACACTTTAGACTACCCATTTCTCACTTCAAGGACCGATATAACCGTAAGCTGTTTGGCAGATTACTGTTTTTAACCCTGTGCTTTTCAGAACATCGTAGACTTTTCTCATTTCCAAATAGGATGGGCGAGAAAAATCCATCCTCTTAAACTCGGGCCTGTAATCTAAAGGACAGACTTGAATATTCGGATTAATTTTGTATATTTCTTTACCTATCATTTCAATTTCTTCTAAGGATATGAAATCTCTATTATAAGGTATACCTATCCCCAGAAAGACTTTGTTGGTATAGTTCTCCACAAGATATTTTACTGCCTGCCAGGCAGTTTCTTTATATATCTCAGCTAAATTTCTATTTTCCAAGCCGGTGACTCTCATGAATGTTTCTATTTTCAAGCTCTTTAAATCAATTCCAATATCAGTCATACCTGCTTCAATCAATTCATCAAGATACTCAGGAGTAAGCAAAGAACCATTTGTATCAACATGTAATCTTGCCTCTTCATCAGGATTAAGCTTTTTAAGTTCTCTTAAATATTCAACGAGCCATTTTCTATTTAATGTGCATTCTCCGCCGGAAATAGCCATTCTATTTACTCCAAACCTCTTTCTTGTAATTGTCATAATTTCAGCTGTCTCTTTTGGCGTTAGTGCTTGATGATCAAAATCTTCCTTTCCACGATAAGCTGTTGTCCAATTCTGACATTGGGGACATCTGAAATTACAACCTGCTGAAAAGACAGCAACTTCAACGTAACCATGCTTTTTTAAATACCACGGCGTGCCGACCCCACCAACGCTATGTCCCATAAAACCACCTACAATTCTCTTTATGGCAAAATTTTGGGGAAAATCCGTTTTTATTATCATTCCCTCTTTAACGGCTGTGATGCAAGTTGGTTTTTCTTTTCCATCAATCTCTACAGCACAGCTATAACAACCACCAACCTGGCATGGGGCAAAAATTTCATATCCCAACCTATGTAGTGTCTTTTTGACTGTTGTCTTTGCTGGGACTTTGAATTTTTTACCATCTACTTCAATCTCAATCTCTGAATATCCATCCTGAATTTCCTTTTTGGCTTCCACCATCTCTATTGCATTATATGGACAAGCTAAAGAACAAGCCTCGCAACCAATGCAATCATTCACTCTAAACCCTGTTGGACAAGAAATCAAATCCTCGCACCAGTGGCAATTCTTACAAAAATTTCTATCCCTTTTTGCTATTACATTCATTTTCCCTTTTGCTACTCTCCTAATGTTTATATACCACATTTGAATCTATTTTGTTTAGGATAGCATACTTCTCAATAATTTTAACTTCTGATGAAAAACTCTATGAAGTCTTCTTTAATTTTCGCTATCCCTAATTTCGATGCTAATATCTGCTTTAGCTTGCAGGTAACCCCTATAAATTGGGTATTGGTTTTCTGAGCCAACCTCTTATGTATTTTGTGGGTTTAGCAAATAGGTTGAGTTCAAGCATCTTTCATGAGGCAAATATCTACCATACTCTATTTGCAGATGTTCAAGCCCAGCATCTATAGATTCAACTTTATTCGTTTTATATTTTTTCATCTCCTTACATTCTTGTCTTCCTACTTTTATATTTTTAACATTACTTTTATATAATTTCTGTTTAATTTCTTTACATCAGCTCAGTTGGGTTGAAAGCACAAGATTGTTTCAAATTGTTTTTAAGGTTTTGATGTGCTCATCTACATTGGTAATCATGAGATAATTCTACCTATTAAAGAGTATGGATATGGCAAACTAAAAGAAAGTATACTATTGAGTATCAAGTTCGCTCACTGAATTAGGAGTTAAAGTTTTTGACAGCCAGGGGCAAAATAACAAAAGCAGCAAGTGCTATGTCCTTTGCTACCCTGATAAGTCGTATCTTAGGGTATATAAAGGATATGATCTTAGCTAAATATTTTGGTGCAACCGGCACTTCTGATATGTTCTTTGTAGCTTTTCGAATACCCAATCTTTTGAGAGATTTATTTGCAGAAGGTTCCATGTCCGCAGCTTTTATCCCTGTTCTCACAGAGACTCAAACAAAAAATGGCAGAGATGATGCTAATAGGTTAGTTAGAGCTACATTCTTTTTTATTCTCATTGTGGTAGGAATAGTCTGTTTCTTAGGTATTCTTTTTGCTTCTTCCATTGTAAGTTTAATAGCACCTGGGTTTAAGTCTGATCCTACAAAATTCTCACAAACAGTTTTACTCACCCAGATTATGTTTCCCTTTTTAGTCTTTATAAGTCTTGCTTCAGTAGCTATGGGCGCACTCAATACAAGAGGGGGTTTTTTTATACCAGCATTAGCTCCAGCACTATTAAATATTTCTATCATTCTTTGTGTCTTTATGGTCTCACCCTATCTTGAGATGCCAATAATAGGCGTAGCTTTTGGTGTAACCTTAGGGGGTTTTCTTCAGTTTTTGTTCCAATTGCCATCATTTTTTAATCAGGGTTATTCCCTTTATACGAGAACCGATGGTGGTTTAGCTAACCTTTTGAAGCATCCAGGTTTAAAGAAGATTGGGCTTTTGATTATACCCTCTATTATAGGTCTTGCAGTTGCGCAGGTCAATATTTTTGTTAGCACACTACTTGCCTCTTACCTTCAGGAGGGCAGTATTACCTATCTTTATTACTCAATGAGGCTTGTACAACTGCCGATAGGGCTATTCGGAGTAGCGATGGGGATGGCTGTTTTGCCAGCCCTCTCTGAGCATTCTGCGAAGAGAAGGTTTATTGAACTTAAAGAAGATTTTTCTTTTGCTTTAAGGCTCTTATTTTTTATAACTATACCTGCAATGGCTGGATTAATATCCTTGAGAGTCCCTATCGTTAATACTCTTTTCCAAAGAGGCGAATTCACAGCCGTTGCAACACTTGCAACAGCTGATGCTTTGATGTTTTATTCCTTTGGCCTTTGGGCGATCGTTGGGGTTCGTGTTTTGGCGTCTACTTTTTATGCAATGCAGAACACTACAACACCAGTCAAGATAGCAGTTTTCTCGATGTTAATGAATATTTTTTTCAGTCTCTTGTTTATGAATCCTTTACTCCATAATGGTTTAGCCCTTGCGAATTCTCTATCTTCAATATGTAATTTCTCATTGCTTTTCTTTTTTTTAAGGCGTAAACTTGGTGGTATTGGGACAAAAAAAATAATAAAATCGTGCTTTAAGATATTAATAGCCACTTTTGTGATGGCTATGTTTGGCTCTTTTGTACTTCAAGGAGAATTATGGCTATCAGACGGAGAGTTCCTCAAAAAAACTTTTTACCTTGGGGGGACTATAATTGTATGTATCGCAATTTATTTCGTATTATTATATATCTTAAAAAGTGAGGAGTTAGATTACTTATTAAGAAAGTTCTTAAAAGTTAAATGAATGTTTTTCTTGAAAAAGATTTTTTTAAGCGAATTCTCAATTATATATTTGGAATATCATAAGTTACTGATAAGAATGGGCATTAGTTATTTTCTAAAAGAGATTTCTCTTTAGATTTTCATCTCTAAACTCGCAGCTAAAGCTTTCAAGATTGCTCGTGTGCCAAAGGCAGCCTTTTTCAGCGAATTTGTGGCGCATCTCATATTTGATATTTTTAAGCAAACTTCTGAAAGGTAGGGCTTCTGAACTCAAGCCTATGATTTGTTCTAACAACTCCTGAGGCGCTATAGAGCTTGATGCAATCTTCAAGGACTTCTATAAGCAGGACTTATTAGGATTTTTGTGTAAAAGCCTTTTTTGTCTAACATTCATGCCAAGGGCTTTTTAACATAAAGTCTCTGTCGAGATAGTAAACATGGAGTATGCCAAACCAAGCAATATCAAGGACAAACATGACTACCTCCTCTTTTTCTCTGTGACAACAATATAGGCTACAAAAAACAAGGCAGACAATAGGGCTGTTGCAGAGCCAAAGTAAAAGGGTGCTGAGAGCGAGACCTTATCCCACAACAAGCCCGCTATAAGGCTTGCAGGCAGGTGCCCGAGGCCAACGGACATATTGTATATGCCGAAGGCAGTTGCCTTGAGTTCAGAAGGTATGATGGTTGATAAGAATGCCTTTTGCACGCCTTCTGTAATGCCCATAAAGAGACCATAAAAGGCAAAAAGTCCCCACACTGCTACGGCGGTGGCAAATACGGCAAAGCCAAAATATATAAGGGAAAAGAGAATAAATCCCGCGAGTATAACCATCTTTCTCCCTACCTTATCTGCGATTACACCCGCAGGCATTGCAGTGATAGTGTAAACACCGTAAAGGTCAGATATAGCAAGGGTATCATATAGGTTGATACACCAGACTGCTCAGCTCTGAGTATCAAAAAGACATCGCTCGAGTTGCCTATGGCAAATAGGGTGACAATGGCAACAAAGGACTTAAAGCGCCAATCAAAATGTTTAAAGGTAAGTTTGACTGCCTCATTGCCTGTTGACTTTACATGCTTTTTCTCTGTGATAAATAAAACAATAATGAGCACTGCAATTATTCCTGGCGCCATTGAAAGCCAAAAAACAAGCCTGAAGTCGTTGGCAAATAATCCCAACAGTCCAAATGCAAAGGCTGGACCTACAACTGCACCCAAGGTGTCCATAGAACGGTGAAATCCGAAGGCTTTACCAAGGGAGCCATTGTCAGTAGATTCTGCAATGATGGCGTCCCTTGGGGCCGTACGTATCCCCTTGCCAAGCCTGTCAGTGAATCGGAAAATCAATACATGCTGCCAGATGGTTGAAAGTGCAATAATCGGCCTGCTCAGTGCAGATATGCCACAGCCTGCAGCCATAAGCCACTTTCTATTAACAATCCTGTCTGAAAACCAACCTGAAAATACCTTGAGTATGCTTGCCGTAGCCTCAGCAATACCCTCAATGAGCCCAATCACAGACTTGTTTACACCCATTATTGATGAGAGAAATATCGGCACAAGGGGGTAAATCATCTCAGAGCTAACATCCATAAAAAAGCTCACAAATCCTGCGACTGTAACATTCTTATTTAATCCAAATAGCTTTTTATAACTCATGGTTCTGACTTCCCTTTCTGTTGTCATTAACTCCCCTTTTCATCTGTATATGCTCATAGACCATCTTTGCAAATTTCTCAAAGACTCTCTCACTCTGGTTACTCCTCAAGAAGATTGTCTCTACTCTGAAAATCTACTATTAAAGATCTGTCTAAGTTCATAAACTTTGTTTTTTTTGATACACTTAAAGGTATCTTCCATTACCCTATTGACCTGCACCCTGTTTTTTGGAGTAACAAAAATAGGGATATGATTTTAAAAAAGGAGAGTAGCCTATTAAACAAACGAAATATCCAGTCAAAAGGATAATACAGATTCTTTCTTTAGCAGAACTTCCAGGAAACTCCATAGCAGAGGTATGCCGCAAGTACTCAGTCTAAAGAAGCACCTTTAAGAAATGGAGGCAGAAATTCAAGGGTATGACTTCTTAGAGGCAAAAGGGCTTAAAGTCCTTGAGGATGAAAATCTCAGGCTCAAGGACTTACCGAAAAAGAACTCGAAATAGA
>CAYPJO010000052.1:0-13270 GCA_964411065.1 uncultured Thermodesulfovibrio sp. | reverse complement strand
CCTCTTTAAGAGAGTTATTGTTTATACTATTAGGTTACTTCTTTTATAGATTCTTCAATTACTTCTAACAGTCGCAGTAGATTCTCTTCGCTAATGCAGAGAGGTGGCATGATCACTATGACGTTTCCGAGAGGTCTTATAATAACTCCTTTTTCTCTTGCTTTGCTAATTACTTTCCAGCCAATCTTCTCTTCGAGTGGGTAAGGTTCTTTCGTAACTTTGTCTTTAACTAATTCTATACCTGTCATAAAACCTTTATTTCTAACCTCGCCCACATGCTCAAGATCATTGAATGCATTGAGTCTTTCTTGTAATAGGCTAATTTTAGGTTGAAGGGCTTTTAAGGTCTCCTCTTTCTTGAAAATTTCTAAAGAGGCTATCGCAGCTGAACAGGCTAAAGGATTACCTGTATAAGAATGTCCATGAAAGAAAGTCTTTAGTTCGTGGTATTCACCTAAAAAAGCGTTAAAGACTTCATCAGTCGTGATAGTAACTGCAAGGGGTAGATATCCATTAGTTATTCCCTTTGAAAGGCAGAGAAAATCGGGCACAACTTCTTCATGTTCACAGGCAAACATTTTACCTGTTCTTCCAAAACCTGTTGCTACCTCATCAGCTATTAAAAGGATATTATAATCGTCACAAAGGTTTCTAACTCCTTTTAGGTATGAATCGGGGAAGACAATCATTCCTCCAGCTCCCTGAACCATTGGTTCTAAGATGACAGCAGCTATTTCTTTTGAATGCTTGATTAATATCTCTTCCATTGCTTGAAGACAAGCTAAAGAACATTCAGGATAAGTCTTTTCTAATTCACACCTATAGCAATAGGGAGAGGGAGCTTTAAAGGTTTTAAATAGAAGAGGCTCAAAGATATTGTGGAATATTTCTATTCCTCCAACACTAACAGATCCTATAGTATCCCCATGATATGAATTTTTCAGAGAGAGAAAAGTCTTTTTATCCTTGATTCCCTTATGTTGCCAGTATTGAAAAGACATCTTGATGGCTATTTCTACCGACGTGGAACCATTGTCGGAGTAAAAAACTTTAGAAAGTCTTCTATCCTGCCCTGCAAAGGAATAGTTAGTTAGTTCAATGAGTCTTTCAGCCAATTTAATGGATGGAACATTAGCCAATCCTAAAAGAGTAGAATGGGCTATTTTACCGAGTTGCTCTTTTATTGCTTCATCAACCTCTTTTTTTCTGTGCCCGTGGATGTTAACCCATAAAGATGAGATGCCATCAATATACCATCTGCCATGCTGATCTTTAAGAAAACAATCTTGCCCTTCAACAATGATGAGTGATCTTTCAGAAAGCCAATCCTTCATTTGAGTAAAAGGATGCCATATAAAAAGTTTGTCTTTCCTTTCAAGCTCTTCTATTTCTTTAAGATAGCTCATAAGTAATATTTCAAAAAAACTAATGTTTAAGAGTTTTTAAAAATCTTTTAAGGTCGAATTCTTCGTCAAAAAGCTTCTTCGCCTTCTCAATCTTTCCTTTTTCCCTAATACGCGTTTTTGAGAGAACGTTTTCGATTTTATCAACAGCAGTGAATGTATCATCCTGTACCGCAATTATTGCAACACCCTTCGCAATTGCTCTTTCTAATACGAATTCGTTTGTGTAAAGACCACCTGTTAATATTATACACTTTGTTGAAGTTTCTATTGCAGCAAGCTGAATGTCTGATCTATTAGCTCCAGTTATTACAACCTTATCAGGAACTTTACTAAAATATTTTAGAGCACTTGCTACATCCATAGCTCCTATCATAAAATTGCTTATGAGATCATCAAGTTTATCTTCTCCACAGAGTATTCCACCATTTAGAGCCTCAATAAGATGCCTTATTGTAACGGATTCAAGGAATTTGTCCTTATAAAACACACCAAATATTTTACATCCCCTTTTCTCCATAAAAGGTTTGACAGACTCTTTTACATAGGGGAATATATTTGTGGGGACCTTATTAAATACAGCTCCAATATATTTATCCTTTACTAATTTTTGCATCCCATATACTGCATCCATGGATGTAACACCTTTCCATGCTTCTACAAAAATCACATAAGCTTGCATCTCATTAATTAAGGATAACGCATCTACATCAAGCAGAGACCCTTCGAAAATATCGCCAGGGCCACTAATTATAAGAAAGTCTTTATCCTTCATGCTATCAAAGGCATCCATGATTTTTTTATGTGCTATTTTACCTTTTTCTCTTTGTTGGACGATTTGAGTTTCGTAACTTAAAGCAAAAGGAGAGATCAGGTGGATTGGATCAGGTAGAGAAAGTGCTTTTTTTATGAACATGGCATCAGCATCATAAAAGTCTTTTCCTTCTTTAATTGATGTTTTACTAATTGGTTTCATATACCCTACATTGTAACCAAGTTCTATTAATTTTGAGAGTAGCCCAATAGCAATAAAGTTCTTTCCAGAAAAGCTTGCATTAGATGTAATAAAAATGGGTATCATCATTAACCCCCTTTAAAAATGGCAATTTTTGATCTCTCTGAACCTTAAAAGATTTTTTAGTATGCACCTTCTCCTTTAATGACCACATGGACGGTCATAAAGGAGTATAACTATATCCAACCAGAAGCTCCAGTTTCTTACATACCATAAATCTATAGCTATTCTATAATGATTACTACTATTACTTCTACTAGAGGTCTGCCATAAACCTGTGATACCAGGCAAGGCATTCCATGTAGTAGCCATTTCTGACTGTATATCCTTTGCCTCTTCAGGAAGGTAAGGCCTTGGACCTACTAAGCTCCTTTCGCCCTTTAAAATATTGAACATTTGTGGGAGCTCATCCAGAGAAGTCTTTCTCAAAAAACTCCCAATTTTAGTTACTCTAGGATCTCTCTTAAGCTTCCAATAGGTTTCCCATTCTGACCTTAACTTTTCATCATTGTCCAACATTTCTTTTAAAATTTTTTCAGCATCCTTACACATTGTTCTAATTTATACATCTTAAAAATTTACCATTTTTTTCCCACTCGACATTGAGTGAAAATGGGATTGCACCACGATGTTAACGTGATAATTATAGAAATTATGATAATTGGGATTAAAAAAACAATCAAAAGTATTATGCATGCGAATATATCAAAAGCTCTTTTAAGAAAAATATTGTGAGGTCGGATGAGATTACTCTTTACCTCTAAAAATAATATTTGTTCATGAAAGAAATGATGAAGTTTCATCCCTATTAAGGGAATACTCTTCAAAGCCGGAATTAATAAAATTCTTTCTACTTTTAGATGAATTTTATTGATTATTTGTTCGATTCTTTCTCTTTCTATCTCAGGTAGCGCTATAAAGACATCTGAAATTTTTGACTTTGCTAAATATCGCTCTAATTTATCAATTCCATTATGAATCTTTATACCCTCTATAGACCTCCTTTCGGTGAGATAGTTATCTATAAAACCGGCCATTTCATACCCAAAATGGGCTCCCTTTTTAAAGCTTTTAATGTAAGTTGGGCTAATTCCCCAGAACCTATGATAAGAACTCTTCTTTTGAAAAGTCCGAATCTTCTCAAAAATTTTTGGAAATTAGTCCTTGTCAATGGCGTTACAGGCAATGCAACTACTCCAGCTATAAGCAAGATACTTCTTAAAATTTCATCACTGATCTTACCAATGAAAATGATTGTAAAACTGCCAATAGTAGAAAAAAAGACAACCTTCCAGAGAGCATTCAATTCATCCCAGAAAGATAAACTTTTTGTATAGAGACCGTTGTAATAAATAAAGAACAACCAAATGAGCATGATCCATAGAATATGATTGAAGTTCATTGTGCTTATATAAGGTAGTTCAAAAGGGGAAAATAAGGGTTGTATATATTTTCTTATAAAGTAGGCTAAAAGAAAAACCAAAAAAATTGAGAAGATGACTACTATAACTAACAAAGTAAGCTCTATATATCTTTTTCTTTCTTTTGTCATAGACTGAGAATTATTTTTAGCATAAACTTTTATTATAACAAAAAGGGATTAACTGTATAGGGGAACATTTTAATTTCAACGAGATTCTTACTTCCTTTACTTTAGTTAAAATTAAGAGCCATTCAATTTTTCAAAGAAGAAATTTTTTTCTGCTTCCCTAAATAATGGGTGTTTCGAATCCTTTGCTGACAAAATCGGATTTTTGATAGGCCAATTTATGGCAATTTCAGGATCATTCCAGATGATACCTTTGTCTGCAGAGGGTTCATATTCCTTGGTATTCTTATAAAGGACGACGGTATTGTCTTGAAGAGATAAAAAGCCGTGAGCGAAGCCTTTAGGAATCCATAGCATGAATCTATCATTTTCTGTTAATATTTGAGATACCCATTTACCATAATAGGGTGAACCTTCTCTTATATCCACAGCTACATCAAATATACTTCCTTTCATCACAATCACTAATTTCCCTTGAGCAAAGGGGTTAAGTTGATAATGGAGTCCCCTTAAAACATTCTTTTTTGAAAAGGAGAGATTATCTTGAACAAACTCTCTCTTGATATCATTTAAGCTAAAATCTGAGAATCTATATAATTCAAGAAAAAACCCTCTATCATCGTAGAAAATTGTTGGTTTTATTAAGATAACATCTGGTATTGAGAGTTTAGTAAATTCAAAAGGCATTGTTTGCCTCCTGCTAAACTTTAAAATATTCTTTCAGTTTATTGAAAATCAGTAAATACTTCTTTAGATATATCCTTTCTCTTTTCTTACTTACTTATACTTCAATGATAACTAAATACCGATTCAAGAGCCATTTGAAGGTATACGAGTCTTTTAAAAATTAATAGTTAAATTTCCTCCAAAGTTTAAAAAATAAGAGTTTTTTATAATGGTGATTTATGAATAAAGGCATTTAACCCCATTTAGTTACGAGCGTTATCATCCCAAAAGTATTTGTGCATACTTAATGGTCTTTTCAATTTTAAAGGTAGCATTTTCTCTGATAAACCAAAACGATACCCTAAATACCTAATAAAAAACTATATTAACAAAGGAAGAATAAAATTTGGGCTTTTTTCTTTCATTAAGTATTTCATTGAATCAATTAGAAGTTTTTTGCCTTCCTTTTCTACTCTAATATCAGTAATTAACCATCTATTGTGACTTATCGATACCCCTATATCAAAGTACCTCCGGCATTGCTCTCTAAGGTTATAATTATGATAATGAATAACCTTAGCAGAAGCTTCATAGGCTATTTTATATCCCTTTAGGATCATTTTAGCTGCTAGAACCATGTCTTCATTTGTTATTATTTTTCCAGGAAAACCACCAACTTCTTCAAACTCTTTTTTTCTCACTGCAGAGCATACATTTGAACAGAAAAAAGTTTTAATGCCTAATGTCTTGAGCATGCTTATATCTTTTATCATCGATTTTTCAGGATAGTTGTATTCCCTGATAATCTTTTCGATTAAATTGGCATCATCCCTAGGTATCTGTCTGCCATAAGAAAGAGGTATATCTTCCCTGTTTAAGGGTGTGATGAGATTTTCAACAAAATATTCGTCTGCAGGTAAAGCATCCTGAGTCATGAATATCACTATCTCATTTTGACTGTTCCTTAAAGCAAGATTTCTTGTCCCTCCATGGTCAAATGAATTTCTTCTTATTTCTATGACTTTTGCATGGAGTTCTTTTGCAATAAGTCTCGTATTATCGTCTGACGAGGAGTCAGCTATTATTATCTCTGTTGGTGGTTGTCTTTGAGACCAAAGACTTTTTAAAAGATTTGTTAAATATTTCTCAGCATTTAGAGTGGGTATTACTATGCTAATTGCCACGATTTTACTTACAAATTTTATTTTAGATTCTATATTTTGTAATTATCTATATAATGTCTTATCCCTCTTTAAACTTTAGATATATTACTCCTAAGGGGGGTAAAGTTAGTGATACTGAATAATCAAAACCATTAAAGGGTGTAGTTTCTGATAGAACATAACCAAAATTGCCCACACCTTTTCCCCCATAAAATGATGAGTCGCTATTAAGAATCTCGACCCATTGCCCACGATGAGGAACTCCTATGCGATAGTTATACCTGGGCACTGGGGTAAAATTACATACAATTATAATCCTATCATTATTACTACTTTTTCTCATAAAGCTTATAACGCTCTGTTCTGCATCTCTATAATCAAGCCACAGGAACCCTTTATGTTCAAAATCCAATTCATATAGTGCAGGTTCATTTTTATAAGTATTATTTAAATCTCTCACCCATTTTTGAATGCCAAGGTGAGAAGGGTATTGAAGAAGGTGCCAATCGAGGCTGACTTCGTGATTCCATTCGTTATATTGACCAAACTCGCCCCCCATAAAGATTAATTTTTTGCCAGGGTGACCATACATGTACCCGAAAAGAAGCCTTAAATTAGCCATTTTTTGCCACTCATCTCCAGGCATTCTACAAAGGAGAGAACCTTTCCCATATACCACCTCATCGTGGGAAAGGGTTAAAATGAAGTTTTCAAAAAAAGCATACCAGATGCTGAATGTTATTTGATGGTGATGATATTTACGAAAAATAGGGTCTAAAGAGAAATACTTTAATGAATCATGCATCCAGCCCATATTCCATTTTAAACCAAATCCTAATCCACCAAGGTAGATAGGTCTCGATACCAAGGGCCACGCAGTTGACTCTTCAGCTATGGTCTGGACATCTGGATATTCCTTATATATCGTAAGATTAAGTTGTCTTAAAAAATCTATTGCTTCAAGGTTTTCTCTTCCTCCATATTTATTGGGTATCCATTCGCCAGGTTTTCTTGAATAATCTAAATAAAGCATTGAGGCGACTGCATCTATTCTAATACCATCTATATGATATTTATCAAACCAGAATAAAGCATTTGAAATTAGAAAGGCTCTGACTTCATTTCTACCATAATTGAATATATAGCTATTCCAATCAGGATGAAAACCTTTACGTGGATCTTGGTGCTCATAGAGATGGGTACCGTCAAAATAAACAAGCCCTTGTATATCATCTGGAAAGTGGGAAGGGACCCAGTCCAAAATAACTCCGACGCCATTTTGGTGCAGATGATCAATTAACCACATAAAATCTTGGGGTGCTCCATATCGATTGGTTGGTGCAAAATAGCCTGTTATCTGATAGCCCCATGATCCATAAAAAGGGTGCTCCATTACAGGGAGAAATTCTACATGGGTGAACCCCATCTCCTTGATATATTCAGAAAGCTGAATAGCGATTTCTTTATATGTTAGGAATCGATTACCTTCCTCAGGGACTCTACGCCAAGAACCTAAATGCATCTCATAGATTGATATGGGAGCATTCAATGAGTTAGACTTGAACCTTTTTGACATCCACTCATGATCATTCCATTTGTATTCTAAATCCCATACAATTGAAGCTTTACCTGAAGATGTTTCGAAGTAAAAAGCAAAAGGGTCAGCTTTGTCTACCTGATATCCTGCAAATCTGGATTTTATGTGATATTTATATCTTGTCCCCTTGTTTACTAACGGTATAAATCCTTCCCAGATCCCGGATCCATCCCATCTTGGAGCAAGAAGATCTTTATCAGGTTGCCAATGATTGAAATCTCCTATTACTGAAACTCTCTCTGCATTCGGCGCCCAAACAGCAAAATAAGTTCCCTCTATGCCGTCAACATGTAACAGGTGAGAGCCTAATTTTTCGTATAATCTAAAATGGCCACCCTGTTTAAATATAAATATATCATACTCAGTGAAAAGGCTTACATCGTGTCTTACCATTGTTCTCCTTTCATCATTTAATCATCATTTAATCGAACTTTCTATAATAAAAGGGCAATTCTATATCTTCTTCCCTAAGTCTTTTAAGTATGCGTTTTCTTAATTCATGCAGGATTGCGTTCTGATATTTAAACTCTTCAATGGTACAAATTATTGTAAAATCATAAGATCCTTGAGTGAAATTCGGGGTGAATCTTATGATAGGTTGTGGATTGTCTAGCAAACCTTGAACTTCAGGGATTGCTTTATTAACAACATCAAAAAGAGCACTTTCAACGACTTCAAAGTTTGAGTTAAGACTAACGCTGACAGGTATCTGTATAGACATTCTCTTTTCTGGATAGGAGTAATTGATAATTATGCTCTGTGAAAGTTTACTATTCGGAATTATTACCATATTGTTAGATAATGTCTTTATTCTGGCAGTCCTCCATGTTAGATCTTCAAGATAACCTTCTTGCCCGCTTTCTAATCTCACAAAGTCACCAACTCTTATTGACTTTTCAACTAATATGTGTAAGCCAGCAAAGATATTCGAAAGAGTATCCTTCAGCGCAAGGGCAATAGCAAGACCACCTATACCAAGAGTAGTTATTATAGGAGTTATTGAAATACCAATAATAGTTAGCATCAATAAGAAGCCTGTTGTAAATACTATGATATATAATATACTTGTTATTAGGCTTGTAGCTGGAATAGATAAATTAAATTTGCTGATATGAAATTGAAGACCGTTTTTTATTACATTGGCTATAAAAAGGGTGAAAGAAAAAATAATAGTTAAAACGAAAAATTTGCTTAGATAAAATAAATATTTATCAGATATTTCTGCAAAAGATATCCCGATGTAAATGCCAGCAGTAATAGACCATATTAATGAAGGTGTTTTAATTGATTTAAGGAGGACCTCTTTAAGGTTTGGAAATCTCTTTTTGAATAGGCTTTTAGCAAGTTTTAATAAAAACAGCCTAAGGAATATAAAGAATCCAACTAAGATAATAACATAGATGAGTGAAATTAGCGGATCTGTGAAATATATCTCCATAACACTATTAAATTTGGCTAATTTTAAAAAAAGAGATAATTAATTATAACTCAAATCCCGATCTTCATTTAACTTAGAACTTTTAAAGTGTCACTTATTTGTTTTGAAAATCTGAACTTCTATATAAAAACGATAATAAAAATTGACCTTTAAGAAGGGTATCTCTTCATCTGGGAAGGCTATCTATATTGTTTACTAAAATTATTATTAATATCTGTAAAAGATCTTCTGAATGAATGTTTTGTTAAAACCAAAATATTATAAGTTTTGAAGTCTCTTTTTGATAGATGCAGGATCATAAAAAGTGTGTGCTACAACAGCAGGAGATTATCATAATTTCTAATTTATTTCCTATATCAAGTTATAGAGTTCGTCATCCTAATCTTACTTTAAAATTTTTTTCATCGCCTCTATGACCATCTCTGGCTTGATTTCGTTAATACATGCTTTAAGTTTAGGAGCTAAACATCTTTCTTGTTTACATGGTCTACAGTAAAGGGTACTCACATCGAAAAGTAGACTTTTATTTGTCCACGGCTTACAGAAAACTGGCAACGTAGGTCCATATAAACCTATCACAAATATTCCAGTCGCTGCTGCTATATGTATAGGTGCTGAATCATTCCCGATGAACAGATCACTCAAGGAACATAAAGAAGCAAATTCCGTCAAACTTAAATCTACCGAGATTATATCAGGTTCTTTATGAAGTTTTCTTGATATTTCATGGACTAAATTGTATTCCGTTGGTCCACCAACGAGGTATATTCTAAATTTATCAGAAAAGGCATTGATTACTTGAGCAAAATTCTCTGAGCCCCATTGCCTAAGATAGCCTCGTGCTCCTGGATGTACAACGATTGACTTCTTATTACTCTTTGATAAAATAGGATATTTTGCTATTAGTTTCTTTACCTCTTCTTCAGGTATTTTTAGAGATAATTCTTTATCATAGATCTTCAGATTTAATTCTGCAAGAATTTTAAGGTTATGTTCAATTAAATGAATATATTTTTCATTCTCATAATTTAATCTATGAGTTAGAAGCCTGTCACGCCACCATGAGTTAGATCGATAGCCTATTCTTACTTTTGCACCAGAGGAAAAAGCAATAATGGTGGATCTGTCTGAAAAGGGAACTACAATCGCAGTATCGAATTTCTTCCTCTTTATTTCATTCAAAAACTTTATAAATTTCAGGAGCCCCAATCTTCCTTTAATTTCTCTTCTATCAACTGTTATTACCTCATAAACCTCGGGAATGAGTTTAAGCAGAGATTCACCCCCTTTATTGACAATTGCACTTATTTTTGCTTCCTTTAAATTAGCTTTAAGATTCCTAATGAGAGGGATTAAGAAAAGGCAATCACCTATGTATCTAAGGTCAATAATTACAATATTATGAGAAGTATAGCCTGATACTAACATAGTATAGTATTATAGATAGAAATATGAAAAAATTTCCTTTTTTACATATATTTCTTTTTATATTAACTTTCTTAACTACTCTTTTAGCCGGTGCCCTTCAAGTAGGTGTAAATATTTTTCAACAGCCTTTTAGGATCATTGAGGGTCTACCTTTTGCGATAACTTTAATCACCATTCTCTTAGTACATGAGCTATCTCATTATTATGCCTCAAAAAAGAATAAGATAGAAGCAACGCTTCCATATTTCATTCCTGCTCCATCTTTAGTAGGAACTTTTGGTGCATTTATTAAAATGAAATCTCCTATTATGACAAGAAGAGCTCTAATAGATATTGGTGCCTCTGGACCAATAGCTGGTTTTATTGCTTCTGTAGTAGCTTGTATAATAGGTCTTTATATGTCAGAAGTAGTTTTTTTGCAAAGTTTCGAAAGTGGTGTGAGTCTTGGTAGCTCTATCTTGTTTTATATTCTTTCATGGCTGACTCTCGGTGTAACACCAGATGACTATGATATTATTCTTCATCCAGTTGCTTTTGCAGGATGGATAGGTCTATTCATCACATCACTAAATTTGCTTCCAATAGGCCAACTCGACGGTGGTCATATAGCTTATGCCGTTTTCGGAGATAAACATCGACAAATATCAATTTTTATGATATTTTTTCTTTCGTTGCTTGGTCTTTTTTCATGGGAAGGATGGGCATTATGGGGGATTCTGATGTTGATTCTTGGCATTAAACATCCACCAGTTATTTATTGGGAGATACGCCTTGATCAAAAAAGAAGACTATTCTCACTATTCTGTTTAATTATTTTCATATTAACTTTTGTTCCCCATCCTTTTAAATTATTATAGGCATGTTTATAAGAGTTCTTATTCAGAAAAAAAAGAAATATTGCAAATTATTCGTTATGGCTCACCTTGCAAAAGCACGTCCTATTTTTAATAATAAAATAATGTATATATGTCCGGTTTTGAAGAGTTAGCAGAGCACATTTGTTAGCCCTAAGAAAATGCAGTAGATGAAGTTGGATTAAAAAGCCTTAATATTATGAGAAGGCCCGCTATTATAAATATAATAGCCCTGAACCCATCTAATATATCCTAAGCTTTTTTGGCATAGAAATTGCGCTTAATATGAATAAAAACTATATTGAATCAAAATGGATTATTTAAAGAATAGATTAAAGTTGAAAAATCTTATGCCAGTAAATATATTTTATAAATTTTTTGTAGTTCCTGTTTTCATCTTCCAGGTTTTGTTTTTATGCTGCTTTTTTGATAAACCCCTCGCTTCTGAATCTATACTCAATTCCCTCGAAAAACGTGAACGTAAAAGATTTAATTGTGAAAAAATAAAGACTTTTTATAAGCTTCTAAACTTTCAAACAATCTGGAATGAAAGAAGAATAGAAGAACTTAAAATGCTTACCGAAAAATCGAAGTTTGAAGGACTTGAACCTACTGATTTCAAAATTGATTTTACAGGATCAAAAATTGAAAAAGAATTAAAACTTACAAAAACTTTAATAAAACTTGCATATAATGTTTATTATGGTTCTATAGACCCTATAATTATTTTTGGAAAATGGAATTTTCCCAAAAAGGAAGATAGGGTAATCCAGACTCTTGTAGAATTGATTGAAAAGGATAATATATCTGCACTATTTGATAAGCTCTCACCCAAATATGAAACCTATAGAGTTTTAAAGGAACATTTACGAAACTACTACGAATTATTAGTCAAGAAAAGATGGGACAAGATAGAGGTAAAAGAAAAGCTAAAGCAAGGGGAAACACATTCATCCATTCCAGCAATAAAGGAGAGATTATACCTCCTTGGATATCTCAATAGTTATTCAGCATCTCAATTTTTTGATGAAGAATTGAAAGAAGCAGTGATTAAATTTCAGCTAAAGCATAATCTTGAAACAGATGGTGTTCTGGGGAAAAAGACTATAAGAGCCTTAAATATATCACCAAAGGAAATAATAACAAAAATAAGGATAAATCTTGAAAAATACCGGTGGCTTCCAGAAACCTTAGGTGAAAAATTTTTATTTGTAAACATTCCTTCTTTTGAGATTGATCTGTATGAGAAAGGCCAAAATCTTTTGCAGAGTAAAATAATAGTAGGCAAAGACTGTCAAGAGGATTTCCGCCCTACCCCTCTACTTTATAGCAAAATAACCCAGATAGTTATCAATCCCGATTGGTATATACCACACAAAATAGTAGTGAAAGACATGCTACCAAAGATAGCTAAAAATAATCATTATCTGAAAATGGAGAATATAAAGGTTTACTTGAATGGAGATGAAATAGACCCTTCTACCATAGAATGGAACAGAATTGATGAGGGAAACATTAATTTCAGATTAATTCAGAAGGCAGGAAATAGTAACGCCTTAGGTCGTATAAAGTTTTACATGCCCAATGATTTTGACGTCTACTTACATGATACGCCTGATAAAAAACTGTTTGCAAAGAGTAAAAGAGCCTTTAGTTCAGGTTGCATAAGGGTAGAAAAAGCCCTGCCTTTAGCTTTAAAATTGCTTGAAGATAATAACACAAAGAACTGGGATGATAATAAGATAATGGAGACATTGAAAAGCGAAAAAACACTTCACATAAATTTAAAAAAACCTGTTCCCATATATATTCTCTATTTTACGACTCTTGTTAAAGATTCAGATCTTTATTTTTTTGAAGACATCTATAAATACGACAAGACCATTGCGAAACATTTAATTAAAAATTAGAAATCTACAAACCTTTAACATCTCCAGTTTTACTTAGCAAATAGACGAATTGCAACAAAGAGTTTAAGAGATACACCTGAATCTTTGATAATTGTTACTGATCATCTGAGAAATAGATGTAGAAATTCAAAGATATGACCTCTAAGGAGGTCAAAGGGCTTAAAGTCCTTGAGGATGAAAATCTCAGGCTCAAGGACTTGCTGAAAAGGAACTCGAAATAGAGGTTCTTAGAAGTATAGTTAAAAAA
>CAYPJO010000051.1:5721-13298 GCA_964411065.1 uncultured Thermodesulfovibrio sp. | reverse complement strand
TTTTTATGGCAAGGGTTTATCTACTTGGAAATGTCTCCCCTGGCAAAGAACTCAGTGTACGAGATACTTGCAGAGGGATTAAAGGAGTAGTGCAAGCTGACGTGATAACAGGTCATTATGACATTGCCATTGTAATAGAAGCAAATTCAACAGCTGAAATATTTGACAAAATTCTTAAAAATATAAGAAAGATTAAGGGACTTACAAGAACCGAAACATTTTTGGCAATAGATTAAACTATGGAGAAGATACTAAAGGAAATTCTTAACAAGTCATTGTGTGATTTTTATAAGCCTATCGAAAATAGTTTAGATATTGAAATACCACCAGAAGAGAGTTTTGGAGATTTTGCTACTCCTATAGCTATGAGACTAGCAAGAGACCTAAAAAAATCTCCAAAAATAATAGCTACAGAGATAGTACAAAGGATAGATAAAAGTGATATTTTTGAGCGAATCGAAATAGCTGGACCAGGATATATTAATTTTACTTTCCGTAGGGATTTTCTCATAAATGAACTTAAAAAACTCATTCATGAGGGTAAAAAATATCTTTTTGAAGATATCGGCAGAGGAAAAAGAGTTCAGATAGAATTTGTAAGTGCTAATCCTACAGGGCCTCTACATTTAGGACATGGAAGAGGAGCAGCTTTAGGGTCCGCTTTGGCTAATCTATTACATGCTGTCGGTTATAAAGTTGAGAAGGAGTATTATATAAACGATGCTGGAAGACAAATAAAGTTATTAGGACTCTCAGTAGAAGCTCGTTATAGAGAATTGATAGGTTTAGAGGCTGAATTTCCCCCTGATGGTTACAGGGGTGAATATATAAATAATTTAGCAAGAGAATTTTTGGAATCTGGTGAAAAGGAGGAAGAAATTACAGAGTTTGCTTATAAACGGATGTTAGCTGAGATTAAGCAAGATCTTGCCGATTTTGGGATTACCTATGATAGTTGGCAGAGCGAAAAAATGTTGTTTGAATCTGGTCAAGTAAAAATGGCTATAAAGGAATTAAAAGAGAGCCATTGTATCTATGAAAAAGAAGGAGCGGTATGGTTTAAATCGAAAGCTTTTGGTGATGACAAGGATAGAGTTATAATTAAAAAAGACGGTGAATTTACTTATTTTGCCTCTGATATAGCTTATCATCGTAATAAAATACAGAGAGGATATGATGAAATTATCAACATTTGGGGAGCGGATCATCATGGCTATATACCAAGAATTAAGGCGGTTATCCAGTCCTTTGGGTATTCTCCTGAAAAATTAAAGATCTTGCTTGTACAAATGGTCTCTCTTTTGCGAAATGGTATCCCTATACAAATGTCCAAAAGAGCTGGAGAGTTTATTACGCTACGAGAGATAATCGATGAAATAGGTGCTGACACTACAAAATTTATTTTTCTTACAAGAAGACATGACAGTCATCTTGAAATAGATGTTGAGAATGCCAAGAAGGAATCTCACGAAAATCCTGTTTACTATGTTCAATATGCTTATGCTCGAATTAACAGCATCTTTAATAGGTTTTATAAACAGAATGGGCAAATTGATTTCAGCGATTTTGCAAACTTAAATTCCGAGCTATTCAACGATGAGGAATTCAAGCTAATTAAAAAGGTTCTTATTTCCCCACTAATTTTTAAAAATGCTGCTATTGCCTATGAACCCCATCGTATAACATTCTATATTCAAGATTTAGCAAGTATGTTTCATACCTATTATCAAAAATACAGAGTAATATCTGATGAACTTGAACTAACAAAGATGAGATTAGCTCTTTGCTATAGCATAATGATTGTTCTCAGAAGTGCTTTGGAAATACTTGGAGTGAAGGCACCTGAAAGAATGTAATTTATAATAAAAATTATTTCTTCTGATTTTTGATTCATTTTAGAACTATTTTTACTGCTTTGCTTGACGAAAATAGTAAGACTTTAGTAATTTAAAGTCATTATATTTTTAAACGGGCCGTTAGCTCAGCTGGTAGAGCAGCTGACTCTTAATCAGCGGGTCGGAGGTTCGAATCCTCCACGGCTCATCGGTATATAAACTAATCGTTATCTAACTACACCAATTTCTATTTTGTGTATCGAGGCTCTTAGTTTACTTTGATTGTCTATTACTAGGCTAACAGTCTAATTGCTTAAATCACTATTTTTGTCTTCTTGCCATTTGCAACAACATAAGATTCTTTCGGAGCAATAAAATTACTCTCCGGTGCATGGATTTGTATACCTGTAAAAATAGCGTATACAGCTTTCCTTTGATCTACTACTTTATTAATCGTTGACTCAAGATCATCATGAAGGACCTTCGAAACAATTTCTGTTAACCCAAGAAGATCGACAATTTGCCCAAATTTCATTTCTCGGAGGATTCTCCTTTTAAGGAAAGATTCTTCTATTTCATCTTCATCAAATCTAATTTTTACAGTTTCTTCAGACAGCTCTTTAAGAAAGGCTACAAGAGCTCCGCAAGCAGTGGATTTTTGTATTCCTTTTCTTGAACAGATACCAATATTCCCGCTGTCATCTATGCCAATGTGAGAGAGCGCATAAAATATAAATCTTTCCATTCCATCTTCTTGAGGAGAATGACTTATAAAGGCTTTTAGTCCTAATTTACCAGCTGTATACATCCCTCCAAGTGAGGCAAAATTGAAGGGTTCTCCCCAATAGTTTTTAATGTGACCTATTATAGTTTGTGATATTTCATCCCTACAGAGGCAGACACCTACGATAGAGTTTGCCTTTGAGAAACCAAAATTCATTAATTTTTGATTGCTCAATTTAATAAATTCCTCTTCAGTAAAATATTTTTTAGCTATTCTTTCTATTATTCTCATAAGATTCCTCCAATCTAATGTTTTTTATCTGACTAAAGGTATTTAAAACTCTTAAGTTGAGAGCACAGCATTTCAAAAAAAGGTTAAAGAGTCTGTATTAAATAGTCTTCCTATTAAAGGATTTTAAAAATATCGTCAAAGACAAACAGTTAAAATATCTGTACAATAAAACAATAAAGATGATTACAGGCCTTAAAACTCATTTAGCGGCTTACTCTTATGAAATTTCAAGATCAAATTGAAAAATACAGATAAATTTTACTATGAATTTTACCATAAATGAAAAGGTGCGAATTGCCTGATCAAAAATCTAAATAAAATACTGTAGCCTTTATTGAATGAAGACATCATTCAAGGAAGGCGGAAATAAGGGGACTCCAAAAAGTATTAAGACTTTTTAAGCAAAGGTTGGGGGTTACGATGAAGGGGAAGAAATTAATAACAAAGGGAGATTGCTCAAAATATCAGAAGGAAAAGAAGAAACAAAAGGGGATAATCCTTACTGAATCTACAGCTCTTTCAGGTCATAACAGGGCTTATCCTCTAATATGCCCCCGTTTTTGGAATGGTATAAATACTAAAAAAATAGCCACCACTTTAGAGAAGTTTAAACATTACTTAAGGATGATAAAAAGAACCGGGGTGATAGCAGCCTTACCCTGCTAACAAGAAAGAAGAGATTGCCAATAAAGACTCTATAAGGATCGGTGCGTCTTGAAAGAGTATTTCTGATAAATTTTTTGGCACTTGAGGACAGATTAATTAGCTTTAATATTTAACTTAATATTTAATTTAATATTTAACTTTAATATTTATGTTTTTATAGAAACACTCTTTCAGAGGGCTTTAAAAATGCCTCAAAAAGGCTAAATAAGAGATATGCCAAAGTCTATCTCTATTTTTCGGACTTATGCAAAAAGTTGACAAAATTACCAAAAGTTAGTTTTAATTAATATCTTACAATTATATCTTTTCAATTATATCTTATTCTTAAAAGGCGCGTAGCTCAGTGGGAGAGCGCTTCCTTGACGCGGAAGAGGTCAGGGGTTCAATCCCCCTCGCGCCTACCATATTTTCAAAGGTTTATGAGATTTCTCCATTCAGCTAATTCCAAAATTGTATAATTGACTTTTATCCTATATCATTATCAAACACCTTTACCGCTTCAACCTTGTGAGAAAGTGCTAAATGAACATATCTTAAGGTCACGGTTGCGCTCTTGTGTCCTAATGGCTTTGATACAGTCGTGATATTAACTCCTACCATCACCGAGTAACTTCAAAGGTTAGCCTTAAGGTGTTGACATAAAATCACTAATCTTAGCCTTTCTTAATAAAGATTACAAAATAAAGATTACAAAGCTCCATTGTTGACTAGAAAGTTATTCAAATCTGCAAGAAAAATGGTATATTTTATTTTATACACAAAAATATTTAATCGAGGATGAAACTATGAAACATTATACGATCTTATTCAGTATCTTTCTTCTAATTTTGCTACCTTTAACTGCTATTTCGGAAATTAAAAAACTTCCATTTACTAAGGAGGATATAAAGAGTATGTCTGAAACAAGAGCAATCATTGAGACGAAATTTGGGAATATTGAACTAAAGTTTTTTCCCGAAGTGGCACCAAACCATGTAAAAAATTTCATTGAATTAGGTAAAAAGGGATTCTATGATGGAACAACCTTTCATCGTGTAATACCTGGTTTCATGATACAAGGTGGTGATCCCAACTCTAAGAATCCTGATAGATCCTTACATGGCATGGGTGGTCCAGGGTACACATTAAAGGCTGAGTTCAACGAAAAACCCCATAAAAGAGGAACCCTATCTATGGCAAGGGCAAGTCATCCTGATAGTGCAGGGTCTCAATTCTTTATATGCGTTGCAGACTCTTTCTTTCTCGATAAAAAATACACCGTTTTTGGTGAGGTCATATCTGGTATGGATGTTGTGGATAAAATAGTAAATCAGCCAAGAGATAACCGAGATAATCCTTTAGAAAGGATTGAGATGAAAGTTAAAATAATTGAGAAAAATAAATAATACTCTTTTTAGGGAGATAGCTATGTCTTTGGTATATTTTGCTTCAGCAAGGGTCTCTAAATGGAGATTTGAGGATAGCATGCCTGGTAAACTTGAAAGATTGATCGATGAGATAAACCTTACAAGGTATTTTGATAAAAATGAATGGGTTGCAATAAAAACACACTTTGGCTCAGAAGGCGCTCATAGAATTATCAGACCTGTCTTTCTTAGAAAAGTTGTTGAAAAACTAAAATCCATAGGCGCTAAACCTTTCGTTACAGATACAGTAAGAATAAAGGGGCTGGATTATTTAGAAGTGGCAAATCAAAATGGCATCAATCATTTATCAGTTGGCGCCCCTGTTGTGCTTGCTGACGGACTTTATGGGAATGATAACATATTAGTCAAAGCAGGAGATATACTTGGTGAGATAGCAGTGGCTACCTTGATATACGATGTGCCAGCCATGGTTGTATGCTCCCATGTAAAGGGTCACATAAATGCCGGCTATGGTGGAGCTATCAAAAATCTGGCTATGGGTGCGGTTAGCGGAACCCACCGTCACTGTGGTTGGAAATGTGGTAGAGGAGCTATGCACACAATCGGTGAGGGTAAACTAATCTGGGATGAAGAAAAATGCACCCTTTGCTTACAATGTAAAGAAATCTGTCCTTTAGACTGCATTGATTTCAAAGATAACAGATTCAGTTATGATGATGATAAATGTTGGAGATGTGGGAGATGTGCACGAGTTTGCCCTGAAGGAGGGCTCACTTTACCAGGTGATGATATTTTATTTATGAAATCCCTTGCAGAGGCTGCAAAAGCAGTTCTGAGTACTTTCAAAAAATCTAAGGTTATCTACATAAACTTTCTTAGTGAAATTCAGCCTGAATGTGACTGCATGCCCGCAGCTGATGTACCTGTAATCCAGGATATAGGAATACTGATCTCCGATGACATCGTTGCAATCGAGCAAGCAAGTATTGATTTATTGCTGAAAGAAGCTCCCTTGCCATCGTCGCTTGCTTCGGATGAAAAAATAAGGCCGGGGGACGATGTTTTATATTCCTTACATAAAAGGCCTTACATAATCCAAATAGAAGAGGCCGAAAGATTAGGACTTGGTAAAAGACAATATCAATTGAGAGAAATTAAATAATAAATAAGTTATTCTGAAAACTTTCTCATAATCAACACAGCGTTTATGCCACCGAAACCAAAAGAATTAGTCAAAACTATTTCAATAGGCACGCTTCTTAGCTTTGTATTAACCTCTATATCACAAAAAGGATCTTTATCAAATAGATTTATAGTAGGTGGAATTAAACCCTCTTTGATACTCATCAGGGCACAAGCAATCTCAAAAGCGCCAGAAGCAGCAAGCATATGACCGCTCAAGGATTTGATAGCAGTAATAGTAATATTATGGTTAGCCCTAAAAACTCTCTTTATCGCTTCAGCTTCTGTAAGATCACCCAAGGGGGTAGAGGTAGCATGGGCACTTACACAATCTACCTCCTCGGGGCTAATTTTTGCTTGTTTTAAAGCCAATTCAATAGTATCTATTTCCCCTTCTAAATAGGGGCGCGTTATATGGTGTGCGTCTGTTCTATTTGAATATCCAATTATCTCGCCATAGACATGAGCATCTCTATTTATAGCATGTTCATATTCTTCCAACACTAAGACAGAGGCACCTTCTGATAAAACAAAACCATCTCTACTTTTAGCAAAGGGCCTGCTGGCAGTATAATCTGCTCTCTTAGACAGAGCACCAGAACTTCCATATCCAATAACACACAATTCACAAATAGGCGCATCGGCACCTCCAGCTAACATTATTTTAGCATATCCTTCTTTTATAATCCTGTAAGCTTCACCTATAGCAACAGCCCCTGATGAGCATGCACAGGAAATCCCAAAACATATTCCTTTTATCCTTAATTTCTCAGAAATGATTGATGCAGCAATTCCTATTGTACTGGAAGGCATTAAATACGGCGAAAATTTAAAGTTATTTGAAACACTTTTACTGTAAAATCTTTTGAGTTCCCTTTCAATGGTACTTATACCACCTCTACTTGACCCAATAATTACTCCCGAATCAGGATAGAATTCACGGTTGATATCTATACCAGCATCCAAAGAAGCCATCATCGCTGCAGAAAGGGCATATTGAACAAAAGGATCGGTTGTCCTCAACTCCTTTTGACTTAAAAGGTAAGGTGGTTCAAAAGACTTAATCTCCCCTGCCACTCTCCATGGCAAAGAGCCTGGGTCAAAGCGGCTAATCTGAGCAATTCCAGGAAGCCCCTTTTTAACTGCTGACCAGGAGCTATGAAAATCAGAGCCTAAAGGTGTAACGGCACCAATACCAGTTACCAATACCCTTTTCATTGTAAACTACAATATCATTTATGGTTTACAAATGTCAAAACCAGAGGATTGATTTGTGTAGAGGACTATTCACAAAAAGACAAATATAGGAAAATCCACAGCATGACCGGGTCAATTTTAGGTTTAGTAACGAGCAAATTATTATCTTTCTTTAATCTACCTTTTATTGGAGCCATGGGCAGCTGAAATTTAACTGATTTAAAAATAGACATTGAATTATTTAGAAACTAAGAATATAAAGGTAACCTCTAAAAGCAGGTGAGCGAAAAACACCTTAGAGGGATATAAATTTTT
>CAYPJO010000051.1:0-5621 GCA_964411065.1 uncultured Thermodesulfovibrio sp. | reverse complement strand
TAGCCCAGATATCCTTAGTATAGACAAAAGGGAGGATTATTATCCTACGAGTTAAAAACTTAGAATTAGTATAGTGGGAATAGACTCACTAAAAGCAGGGGGGCCTTTGTATGCATTAAAGAAAGTTATCACTTTTATTTGTATAATCAGACTGCAGTAGACTGGTTTCATCATGTGGAATAACAGTTTAGAGACAGTTGTTGTGATTCTTGCTTAAAAATCTTAGAGAAAAAAACATAATTTTCAAAAAACTAATTTTTTATGATTTAAAGGATAAATCTTTATAATCCTTTGAATTTGTATCAAGAATTTTTGTTATAATTTGTTATAATAATTAACCCTTTAATAGGCTTGATAATAAAAATTATAAAAAAAGAATATTGTGCCTATACGAGTCCCTATTAATAACTTAAAACCTGGAATGAGACTTGCTAAACCTATCCTAAACGATAGCGGGATCGTTTTGATTGCAGAGGGAACCGATTTGACTTTTTCACTAATACAGAGGCTTATGTCAATGGGTCTTAGCTCAGTAGTAATTGAAGGTAAAAGAGCCCAAACAAAACCTAAGGAAATAGTCTTAAAAGAGCTGAGCGAGAGATTTAAAAAAACAGAGGATAAAGAGTACATGAACCTCTTAAAAGAAGTAATGATTGAACATATTGAGGATTTATATAAATAAAATAAAACGATTATGGATACTAAAACCTTTCAATCTGAAATTCAAAAGATAGATAAAATCCCTACAATTCCTGATAATTTTAAAAAGATTTTAAGTATTATAGAAAATCCCAAAGTCTCTCTTTCAACTATAAGTAAATTCATAATTAATGATCAAGCTCTTACATCGCGTGTTCTAAAAATGGTGAACTCTCCAGTTTATGGGTATCCTGGAAGAATATCCACAGTAGATCAGGCTTTACTACTCTTAGGACTGAATGCAGTAAAGGGTTTATTATTAGGTGTATCTGTTTTTGAGATCATGCAAAAGGTCATGTCAGGACTCTGGGAACATTCATTAGCAACAGCTATAGTAGCCCGTTCAATTGCTCAAAAAAAAGGGATTACCGAACATGAGGAGATCTCTGTTGCTGCGCTAATACATGATATAGGTAAAGTCATCCTTATTCTTAGGTTCCCTGAAGAGTATGAAAGAGTTTTGCAAAAAGCTTTCCAGGAGGATCTTTTTATTTCTGATGCTGAAAAAGAAATCTTTGGGTTGACCCACGCTGAAGCAGGAGCAATAATGTGTAGAAAGTGGCATTTCCCACATATTTTAATCGAGACAATAGAAAATTATCATCACCCTTCATCTTCAAAAAGGCATATCCTACATACAGCAATCGTTCATATTTCCGATATCTTAGCAAGAGCAAAAGGTATCGGTTTTGCTGGAGATAAACACGTCCCTCCCATCGATCCAATCGCATGGAACAATCTCAATCTTACTAAAGAAGAACTTAAAGAAATATTGACTCATTTAGAGGAATCCTTTTACGAGACGACTTTTCCTTGAGATTCAGATGAATAATTTGATTTTACTAATAACAAAAGATCCATTTGTAAACTCCTTAGTCAGAACTAAACTTCAGGACACATATTCCCTCTCATTTTTTGAGAATATCCATAAAGCAATAGAGTTTATATACGATTCTTGTCCAAGTCTTATAATAGTTGATTCTATTGAAAGTAATGAAGATTTAATAAATATTTTGAAAAATGTTAAAGAAGACTTTATCGTGAGCCAAGTTTCAATTTTAGTAATCTTACCTAATGATTTGAATTTTTTTATTGGTGAGGAATTGCCGATAGATGACTATATACGATACTCTCAGTTAGAAAGTGAGTTAAAGATGAGAGTTCAACTATGTCTGTGGAGATCATTAAAAAGCATGGAAGTTAATCCATTAACAAAATTGCCTGGAAACGTCACAATTATAAAACAAATACAGAGAAGAATCGAAAAAAAAGAGTTTTTTGCCGTTGCCTATGCAGATCTGGATTATTTTAAGCCCTTTAATGACAAATATGGATTTAGCAGAGGTGATGAAGTTATAAGAATGTTAGCCAGGCTTATACATAATATAGTAAAAGAAAATCAACAGTCAGGAAGTTTTGTAGGTCATATAGGAGGAGATGATTTTATTTATATAATGGATATAGATTTAATAGAAAAAACGACTCAATCAATAATATTCCACTATGACAAGCTAATCCCTTCTTTTTATGATTATGAGGATAGATTAAAAGGATACATCGAGGCAATCGATAGAGAAGGTAAAAAAAGAGATTTCCCCATAATGTGCCTTTCGATAGGTATTGCTCATAATAGGTATAAAACTTATACCCATTATGGAGAGATAACTCAGGCTTTAGTGGAACTTAAAAATTATGCAAAGACTAAAAAGAAAAGCTTTTACGCCATCGACAGAAGGATGTAAGAATGTTAAAAGATAGAAGGGAAGTTAATTTTATTTAAGTTTAACATAATTAAAGGGATATGTTATCGTACGGATAATCAAAAAGAAGGAGATGCCTTAATGAAGATTTTTATACTTTTTATTATTTCAATCCTAATTTGTTCTTCCTGCACTAAGGATAAAAAATCAAAAGAGGGATATGTCGCAAAAATTGATGGAATAACCCTTAGCAGGGAATACTTTTATGACCAAATAAATACCCTTCCTGAGGGTGCAAAAAAGTTTTTTCAGGGCAGAGAAGGAGCAGAGAGATTTGTTGATGAATTGGTAAAGAAAGAGTTGCTTTATCTGGAAGCCAAAAAGAGGGGTTTAGATAAAGATAGAGAGTTCCAGAAAAAGCTTGAAGAATTCAAAAAAATAACTTTAATAAATGACCTTCTCGATAAAGAGATTGAAGCATCACCAAAGGTAACAGAAGAGGAGATCAAAGAATATTATGAAAAAAACAAAGAGGATTTCATGATAAATAAACAGATCAGAGTCAGCCAAATACTCGTTAAAACGGAAGATGACTTAAATAAAGTAATGGAAAAGCTAAACAGGGGTGAAGATTTTGCTAAAATAGCCTCAGAAATTTCATCAGATAAAACTTCAGCTAAAAGTGGTGGTGACATTGGTTTTATTAAGAAAGGAGAGTTGTCTCAGGAGATGGAAAGGAAAATTTTTTCTATGAAAAAGGGTCAAGTAAGTTCCCCAATAAAGGTGGGCGAAGGTTATCGTATTGTAAAAGTCACAGATGTTAAAGGAAATATCATAGAATTTGACAAAGTCCATGGATTAATTCACCAAAAATTAATTGCTGATAAACAAAAAGAAAGTTTTGATAAATTGATTGAGAAAATTAAGAAGAATTATAAGATCGAGATTAATAAAGAAGAAATAGGACGGATTACTTCAGCTTCTAATTTACAACAGAAATAAAGACAAAGTTTGCCTGGGAGCTTACAGAAGGACTCTAACTCTAATCATTTACCTATACAAAACTCGCTGAAAATCTTATCAATAATCTCATCTTCTAAAGCATCGCCTGTTATCTCTCCAAGAGATCTATGAGCTTCACGTAGAATAACAGTGATTATTTCTGATGTCTCACCTCGCTGTAATAAAACATCTGCCTCTTCTAAGGATTTAAGAGCTTTTTCAAGAGAATTCTTATGTCTAATATTAGAAAGCAAGAAACCTTCATCTAATTCTCTTTGGCTCCTCAAAATACATTGGGAGTATATTTTCTCTTTCAACTCTTCAATGCCCCAACCGTACAAAGCGGATACTTTTACAAAAGGCATCTTTTCAGAAGCTATAGAAGAGATATCAAAAAGAGGGCTCTCGATATCTACTTTATTTATAACTAAAATAGCCCGTTTATTTTTTAATGTATCAACAATGTCCCAATCTACCTCTTCTAAGGGTTTACTACAATCAAAAATAGCTAAAATTAGATCAGAAGAGTTTATAGCATTCTGGGTCCTTTTGATTCCCTCTCTTTCAACTACATCGATAGATTCCCTTATCCCAGCAGTATCCATAATTGTTAAGGGGAGCCCTTTAATATTAATGTACTCTTCAATAACATCTCTCGTTGTTCCAGGAAAAGGAGTAACGATAGCTCTATCTTTTTTAATCAAAGCATTTAATAAAGAGGATTTGCCAACATTTGGCTTACCAACTATAGCAGTTACTATTCCCTCCCTAAAAAACTTTCCCTCGCTATAGCTTTCTATAAGTCTTTTTAGTTGACTTTTCAAATCTTTTACAATATCAATAAGTTCATCATTACTGAAAATTTCAATATTTTCATCGGGGAAATCAATAAATGCTTCGAGATGAGCAATGATCTTTGTTACTTTATCCATCAATCCCCTTAAATGCTTATAAAGTCTGCCTTCAAGTTGATATAAAGCCAACTTATTGGCGACGGCAGTCTTAGATCTAACAATATCTAAAACTGCTTCAGCTTGAGTAAGGTCAATCCTACCATTTAAAAAGGCTCTTTTTGTAAATTCGCCAGGCTCTGCAAGCCTTGCACCATATCGCAAAAGCAAAGATAATATCTGAGTAAGGGGGAACAAGCCACCATGACAATTAATTTCAACAACATCTTCCCTTGTATAAGTTTTGGGAGCTCTCATAACAGTACAGAGAACTTCGTCTAATTTCACATTATTTTCCGGATCAATTATATAACCGTGAGTTAAAGTATGAGTCCTTAGGTCTGCTAATTTCTTTTTAGAGGAGGCTACAAAAATTTTATCTACTAAAGCAATGGAATCTTTCCCGCTCAATCGAACAATCCCGATTCCCCCCTCGCCGAGAGGTGTAGAGATGGCAACTATTGTATCATCCATTATCATAACAGCTACTAAATTGATTATAACATTACTAATTATAATTTAAAATACAGAATTCTGCTTCCTGGTAAGCATCTTTTCCCCCAGATGAATATTAGGCTGCATATCGGACATACTCCTTTTGCCTCTGTTACAGCATAAGTATTTTTGCCTTAAAAGAAATAGACCTTAAGGGATACAAAGACACACTTGGATACCGGGTAAGAAGGGAAGAGAATACACAGGATTCTGGGCAGAGGTTTTACAAAGTCTTATATCAAGGGGATTAAGTAAAGTAGCCATATTTGTAACGGGCAACTAAAGTGGACTTGATAAACCTATATCAAAGCTTTTTCCTTTGAGTGATCATCAATTCTGTCTTATTCATCTATACAGAAATCCCAAAAACAGACTAACCCTTAAGAGCATGAAAGAGGTCTATAAGCTATGCAATCTATTAGGAGTGCCCTAGATATAGAGGAAGGTAGGAAGAATTATGGTAGACTTTTAGAGCTGGTAAAAGAGATAAATCCAGAGTATGCAAGATATTTACAGAAATACAGTAAGAACTATCTTGCCTTTTTAAATTATCCTGAAGAGGTGAGGAAACACATATATAGGAAGATGTAGTTGAATCAATAAATAAATGCTTAATTGGAGTATATGAGGATAAAGCATGGGGGATATTTTGGATCATTAAGGATGTGGGAACTTAATTTATTTATTCAACCTGTAAATATGCATGGCAGGTAGCTCAGTTAACCAATACCTAATCTTCTTGGGTAAGTTACAGGTTGAAGAGATATTTGCGATG
>CAYPJO010000050.1:0-13328 GCA_964411065.1 uncultured Thermodesulfovibrio sp. | reverse complement strand
GGATGCCTACTGGCAGGAAAGGAGAAAAGAGCTTATCTAGTTCGCAGCATGATTTACATCACGGGGAAAAAGATGCTTACCGTTATCATTAGCAAATTGACAAAGTCTACCTTTAATGTTACAATATTAAACACTTTTTTAAATGTTCATCTCAAAGTAATGCTCTTAGAGAGCACGGGCCGCTAGCTCAGCAGGTAGAGCAACGCCCTTTTAAGGCGTGGGTCGTTGGTTCGAATCCAACGCGGCTCATAGATATTTTTAGAAAAAAAGTTATTGCAAAAAATCTGTCCCTATCGTCTAGCCAGGCCTAGGACATCGCCCTTTCAAGGCGGTAACGCGGGTTCGAATCCCGCTGGGGACGTTTTAAAGAGAGGGTATTGTAAGAAATTACAATACCCTTTTTATTTATTTATTAATACTTGTATTAATACTTGTTCCATAGATTAGCTATGAACCTTCGTATTTCAAAAAATTTTTTTAAGAATTTTTCAGGCTCATAATCAAGGAAAGAAGATATAGCATCGATGGTTATACTGTCTCTCTTTAAGGATGGCTCATTTCTCAATTTTAAGAGGGTTTCAAGCGTTCTATAAAGAAGATATACTTTTTTAAGGTTTTTTGAGTCCTGAGGCTCTATTAGACTATTTCTTAATAGTTTTTCTGTTGCATCAAAAGTATTTTGAGTTAGTACATTCGGATACCTACTACAATTTATAAGTTGTAAATATTGGATAAAAAATTCTAATTCTAATAATCCTCCTACCCCATATTTAATATCGTAAATCTTTAACTCTTGATTTTCTCTTGAGAGTTCTTTCTGAATCTTAGTTATCATAGCTCTAATTTCATCTTTTTTGACCTCAACTCCTCTATTGACAAGAACATTCCTTCTTAGATCAATAAAGGTTTTGTTATTTATAATATCTTTCCCAAGAGGTCTTGCTTTAAGCAGTGCTTGAAGCTCCCAAGGATGAGCATTATGGAGATAATAACTCTCTAAGCCCTTTAACGAACTAACGAGAGGACCTTTTCTCCCATCTGGTCTAAGCCTTACATCTATTTTATAAGCTATCCCTTCTTTTGTATAGGAAGAAATTAGCCTAATGAATTTTTCTGCCCTTTTTATCTCCTGCTCAGTCGGTTCATTGTCACATAGAAATATAAAATCGATATCTGAATCGAAAGTTATCTCTCTCCCCCCAAGCTTTCCAAATCCGACTATAAAGAGCTTTGAAATTTTTTGAGAATCTTCTTCATCAAACTCTGAATATTTTTCACATAAATCAGAGTGTAACGTCGTCAAGAGTAGAATTTCTGCAGTCTTACTGAGATTTCTTAAGAGTTCTCTGATGCCTATACTTTTATTCAAAAATAGAATTCCTAATCGTATTTCCTCAAGTCGTCTTAATAATCTTATTGCATTTGATATCCCTCTTTCTTGGCTCATGAGTTCTAATTCTCTTTGTAAAACACGCCACCTCTTTTTTATCTCTTCCCCAATTACAATAGATTCTAAATAAAAGGGACTCTTCATTAATATCCTTGATAAATATTCACTACTTGCGAAAATGAATGTTAAGATGGATATAACTTCCTTGCGTGTAGATAGTAATTCAAGGTAAGGTTCACTTCCTGCAAGGATCACTGAGAAATCAACTAATCGCAATAAAGCTTCATCGGGATTTTGAGATTTTAATGCCTCATTAACGAATTGTGGAATAATACCCTCTAATAATCTTCTACCTTTCAAAGTCTGGAATGAATAAATAGAGTTTCTGATCTTGGTTAAATATTGAATAGCTCTTCTTGAGTCTTTAACTTTTGTTTTTGAAAGCTCCTCACGCAAGAGACTCTCGACAGGAGAGTCCATTTCCCAGAATGGCGAACTCATGATACTATAACGGTTTTCCCGGAATGTTTCTAAAGCTGTCCCCCTTTCTACGCTTAGTAAAGAATCGTAAATCTCGCGCACTTTTCGTCTTTTTGAATAAAGAGCATCGATAAAAGATTCCTTTTCTTTAAATCCCATCTTCTTTGATAGGATTTCCAGTTCTCTATCGTTAGTTGGAAGGAGATGAGTTTGTATATCATTCAACTGCTGGAGCCTATGCTCAATAGTTCTAAGAAAAATATAACTATCCGAGAGATGCTCAAAATCATCATACCCAATCAAAGCCTTTTGCAGGAGCCTGTGAAGAGCCAAAAGAGTATTGCCCTCTCTTAATAAATGCTCTTTGCCTCCATATATTAGTTGGAAGATCTGAATAAAGAACTCGATCTCTCTAATACCACCAAATCCCCTTTTTATGTCTTTGCTTAAGATTCCAGGTTTAATCTGTTCTACCTGGGATTTGAGTTTTCTGATCTCTTCTATAGCGTCGAAATCAAGATACTTTCGGTATACAAAGGGTTGAATAATCTTAATAAAATCATCACCAGTCGATAAATCTCCCGCAACAGGTCTTGCTCTAATCATTGCTGCCCTTTCCCATAGCTGTCCCCATGATTCATAATATTCTTCATATGCCTTCAGACTCAAAGCTAAACATCCTCTTTGTCCTTGAGGTCTTAATCTTAAATCTACTCGATAGGCAAAGCCATCTTCAGTGTTAGAGGATAGAAATCTACAATACTCTTCAATAAGTTTATAGTAAAATTCAGATATTGAGAGCCTGTTCGTGATTATTCCTGAGAGTGACATTATCCCAGAAGTTTCCCCTCCATTTTTGTAGGCAAAAATTAAGTCGACATCTGAACTGTAATTTAACTCAGAGGCACCGAGCTTACCTAAACCAATAACTACCAAAGTATCATCTTCAGGCAAACCAAATCTTTTCACAAAAAAAGACTTAACGAATTCCAAGGACTCCGAGAGAATAGCATCTGATAGTAGAGTAAGTTCCAGTGTGTTTTCCTGAAAAGAGGTTTTCTTGAGTATCTCCCTAAGGGTGATAATGAGCAACTTATCTTTTTTATAATTTCTTATCACCTTCAAACCTTCAGTAAGTGAATTGCAGGCAAGGAGTTTTTCCCTCAATTCACTCTTAAGCTCGCCGATATCTAAAGGTTTGTCGAGACATTCCAAAGCTTGAAAAAGAGAATAAGGATTTTTTATTGAATAATTTGCAAGAAATTGGGAGTAGGAAAAGAGCAGAGCAACTGTGTAAAGATCTAAAATCAACCTTTCAGTACATTCAGGGTTTTTTTCGATAAAAGTTTGAATGTTCTTCTCTGATCTTTCAGGATCAGGGAGGTCAAAATTGGAAAGATAGTTCATAATAGGGAATTACTTCTGTTTTAATTTTAAAAAATCAGGAGTTTCTGTCCAAAGTCTTGGATCAAGGGCATCCCTCAGACCCTCGCCAACTAGATTATAGCTTAGAACTGTCAACAAAATTGCAAGCCCAGGAAAAACAGATAGCCACCAGGCAACAGTTATATTATCTTTACCTGAGGTTAGTATATTACCCCAGCTTGGCTCAGGAGGCTGAACTCCTAATCCTAAAAAGGAGAGGCTTGACTCTATCAATATGGCTCCAGCTATACCAAAGGTGGCTGCAACTAAAACTGGTGAAAGTGCATTTGGCAATATATGTCTGAATATTATTCGGAAGTTGCTTGCACCAATTGCTTTAGCAGCGGATACAAATTCCCTCTCCTTAAGGCTTAGAAACTCTGCTCTTACAAGTCTTGCAACATCCATCCATCCTGTAACTCCTATAACCACCATTATCGTAAATATGCCTGGCTCAACAATTGCTATAACAGCAAGTATTAGGAAAAAAGTCGGAAAGGCTAACATCACATCTACAAATCTCATCAGTATTGCGTCAATAATTTTTCCATAATATCCTGCAATAGAACCTACTATAGTTCCTATAAAGATAGCTATCCCAACTGCAATGAATCCTACTTTAAGGGATACCCTACTTCCCCAAATCATTCTAGACAAAACATCTCTACCCAGTTCATCTGTTCCAAGGGGATGAGAAGGGCTTGGAGGAGTAAAAACCCTATCAACATTGATCTTCGTAGGATCATAGGGAGCTAAAAGGGGCGCAAAGAGGGCAGTGAATGCTAAGAATAGAACTATTACAAGCCCAACCACTGCTAAGCGATTCTTCCTAAACCGTCTCCATATAATTATAAACATCTCTTAATTAAGAAAAACCTGTTTCATCTATGATACTTAGCTATAAGGAATCTATCAGAGTCAAGGTATTCTATGGCTCTAAGAAGATTTTTTGTCTTACCTATTAGTAGTAAGATATCGCCTGGCTGAAGCACAAAATTAGGAGAAGGATTGTTATATATTTCTTCACCCCGTTGAATGGCTATTATTGTAGTTCCTGTTTCAGCTCTCAAGTTTAATTCTTTGATAGTATGGCCGATGATCTTTGAATCTCCCTTTATATAATATGTCTCTGTCTCAATTGCCTTCATTAGGTCAAGCCTATCAGTTAAAAACTTGGATGGCAACTCAACTGTCCTTAAACTCTTATAATGATTTTTCCTGACATTGCTGATATGCTCGTTTATAATGTTTCTTGGCACTTGATAATAGTGCAAAGTTCTTGAGAATATCTCAATAGATGTTTCAAATTCCTCTGGTATTACTTCGTTAGCACCCAGTTTTGTGAGATCGTCCACTTCAGAGATATAACGAGTTCTGACGATTATATGTAGTTGGGGATTGCTCTTTCTCGCAATCTGAACAATCCTTCTTGTTGCAGCAGCATCAGATATAGCTACTACCAGGACTCTTGCCTTATCTATCCCTACATGATAGAGTATCTCTGGGCTCGTTGCATCACCATAAAAGATCGGTTCTTTTGCTCTCTTTTTTCTGACCGTATCAGGATTCAACTCCACAACCACATATGGTATTCCCACCTCTTTTAAGACCTTTGCAACATTCTTACCATTAAGCCCAAAACCAACAATTACTACATGCTCGTTAATAGATTTTAACTTAGCAGGAGTTATCTCTTTTAGATGTCTGTCAAGTCTTCTAAGAATCTCAAGAGATGTGATTTTGTCTGAGAAGACCGTATAATATTTTAAAATAAAGGGTGTCATAATCATTGTTATAACCGAAGAAGATAGAAAAATCTGGTATAGTTCATCTGTTATTAGTTCTACTGACCTTCCAACCAAAGCCAAAACAAAAGAGAACTCCCCTACTTGAGCAAGTCCAAAGCCGCTATTAAAAGCGTATTTAAGATTCACGCCTGTAAGAAAGGCTGAGATGGTCCCAGTTATGAGCTTTAATAAGAATATTCCAGAGACTATCAGGAGTATATTATAAAAATGTGGCCGAATGAATTCGACATTCATAAGCATTCCGATAGAAACAAAAAAAAGGCCAATAAAGCTATCTTTAAAAGGTAAAATCTCAGAAGTTGCTTGCGAGGCATACTCCGATTCCGCGATTATGAGCCCAGCTAAAAATGCCCCTAAAGCTAAGGAAAGGCCAAGTTTTGAAGTCAATAGAGCTATTCCAAAACATAGCAATATTATGACAGAGATAAAGAGTTCGCGGCTCTTTGTCTTGACTATTTGGTGAAGAAGTTCAGGGACTATCCATCTTGCTGCAACGAGAACAACAGTAACTATAAGTATAGCTTTTAATATTTTATATCCCAACTCATAAAGTTCAAGACCACCACCCCCCATTGCCGGGGTAAGAAGCATTAGGGGGACTACACATAAATCCTGAAAAATCAATATGCCTACCATAACTCTACCGTGAGGCGTATCTATTTCACCTCTTTCCTGAAGCATCTTTAGGACTATTGCAGTGCTACTTAAGGCAATCAAAAAACCAAAAAAGACAGACTGATAAATATTAGAAATAAAGAGATAAGCTATTAATGCAGAAAATATTATGGTAAGAATTACCTGAGAACCGCCGCCCCAGACTATTATGTTTTTCATCTTTAAGAGATGGGCAAGAGAAAACTCAATACCTATTACGAAGAGTAAAAGTATAACTCCAATTTCAGCAAGAAGTTCTATCTCGTGAATATCTTTTATAAATCCTAAACCATGTGGCCCTATAAGCATACCTGCTACAATGAATCCAACAATAGAAGGAACTTTTAACTTGCTAAAGATAAAAACAACTAAAGCAGCAGTACCAAGTATTATGACTAATGTTTGAAGAAAACTATATTCTGGCATCAGTTAATATTTCCTGTTTATTAGAGATTAAATAGTTAAAGGGATAGGATTATAAAACTATTAGTAATTTTACCAAAATCTTACTTAATTATCATAATAAAGGTTTTAAAGACAAGAGAATCTTTTTATTAGGGCTTTATAATAAACTTCTTTAGCCAGTTTGTTACAAAACGTCTACCCAAGTAGTGATAACAGCCTAAAACCAATGTCTAATTCATCTCTTTATGAGTATTTCCTCTTATGATAAATTTAAAATAAAAATCTATTTATCTCAACAACTAAAGTCCGTCATTTAAGAACTTTTTCACAGCCCTCCTATATATTTAGGTAAGTAAATATAAAGATATTAGCCAATTTATGGATACCTTTTAAATCAGAAAGCGATAAAGCAAAGTGGCTAAGGGGAAAAGCTGGACTGGCTTATTAGTGCATTACTTAAACACCATTGATTGGTAAATATCCTTCTATTGATTGCCTACTATTAAATAGCGATCATTTTCTAATATAATAGTATTGTTTAGGAAGTAGGTAAGAGGGATTTTTACTGAAATATCTAATAAAATATAGTTCTAAAAAATACCTCTTTTAAGGTGAGAAGGGATGGTTTCCTTTTTGATTCGTTTTTACAGATTTCCTGCGTTAACTCAATACGAGGTTTCAAATCTCATTAACAGGATATCTGACAAGATTAAAATAAACCCAGAACTTTTGGAGTTAAAAACGGAGTTCTGCTTTAATATAGAATGTAATGAATCCCTTTTAGATAATGAAACAGCTATACTTAAATGGTTGCTTGCTGAAACCTTTGATCCTCAGGGTTTATCTACTGAAAGTTTCCTCGATCCACGGAAGGGAATAATTTTAGAATTTGGACCTCGTTTGAACTTCACTACAGCTTGGTCTACGAATGCTGTCTCCATATGCCATGCCTGTGGAATAACGAAGATTACTCGTATAGAACGATCAAGAAGATACCAAATAATTTCTCCTACGACGATAGAGAACATCTCTGAGATTTTACCAATTTTTCATGACAGGATGACTGAATGTCTTTATCCTGAGCCTTTAAGGGTATTTCAACTTAACATCAAACCACAGGATGTAAAGGTTATACCACTGTTGGAGAAAGGACCTCAGGCATTGGCTGCTCTGAATCAAGAACTGGGGCTCGGAATGGACGAGTGGGACATTGAATTTTACTATGAATTATTTGCAGAAAAACTTAAGAGGAATCCAACGGATGTTGAATGTTTTGATCTCAGCCAATCGAATAGTGAACATTCCAGACATTGGTTTTTCAAGGGAAAAATTCTGGTCAATGGTGTGGAGATGCCAAAAAGTTTGATGGAACTAATTAAAGAACCCTATCAAAATAACCCTGGAAATAGCATTATTGCCTTTAAAGACAACTCAAGTGCCATAAGGGGATTTAAAGTAAAAACAATACTTCCAGAAAAGACCTATCAAGCCTCTCCATTTGTTCAGAAGCAACTTCTTTATCATTTAATATTTACTGCCGAGACCCATAATTTCCCTTCAGGAGTAGCTCCCTTTCCTGGTGCAGAGACAGGCACAGGTGGAAGGATAAGAGATATACATGCAACAGGTAGGGGTGGTCTCGTGATTGCTGGGACTGCTGCATATTGCGTGGGAAATCTCAACATCCCTAACTATCCCTTACCATGGGAAGATCCTTCTTTACTCTATCCATCAAACCTTGCCTCGCCTCTTCAAATATTGATTGAAGCAAGTAATGGAGCTTCTGACTATGGCAACAAATTCGGCGAGCCGGTAATTCAGGGATTTGCGAGATCCTTCGGACTTATATTTCCAGATGGTGAGAGATGGGAATGGATAAAACCTATTATGTTTACAGGTGGTATAGGACAAATAGATTCAAGACACATTGAGAAGGGAACTCCTGCGAAAAACATGTTAGTTGTTAAAATCGGCGGCCCCGCTTATCGAATTGGCATTGGAGGTGGCTCTGCCTCAAGTATGATACAAGGAGAAAATGTTGAAGAGCTCGATTTTAATGCTGTGCAAAGAGGCGATGCAGAGATGGAACAAAAACTAAACAGAGTTATAAGAGCTTGTATAGAACTTGGAGAGGATAATCCTATTGTAAGCATTCATGATCAGGGAGCAGGCGGGAATTGTAATGTAGTTAAAGAAATTATCTATCCTGCAGGTGCAAAAATAGATATCAGACAGATTAAGCTGGGCGATCCCACTTTATCTGTTTTAGAGATATGGGGTGCTGAATATCAAGAACAAGATGCTATCCTGATACATCCTGATAAAATAGAGCTCTTGAAATGCCTGTGCGAGAGAGAAAAACTACCCTTCTCTGTTATTGGAGAGATAACAGGTGATGGTTATATAGTTCTATATGATAGTCAAAATGAAATGCTTATCGAGAATCTCCCTCTCCAAATGATCTTGGGAGAAATGCCCCAGAAGACCTTTCGACTGGAGAGAAGGGAGATAAAAAATGAACCCTTTTCTCTTTCAGAGAATATCTCTTTTACTGATATTCTTAAAAGAGTATTACGATTACTCTCCGTTGGTTCAAAAAGATTTCTCACTAATAAGGTTGATAGATCAGTGACAGGATTAATAGCTCAACAACAATGTATTGGTCCTCTTCAGCTCACCCTTTCTAATGTAGCAGTAGTTGCTCAAAGTCACTTTCCTAATGAAGAGGGACTTTATACAGGTGCAGCCATTGCAATCGGTGAACAACCAATAAAATCCCTCGTTAACCCTTCTGCAATGGCAAGAATGTGTGTTGCAGAGGCTTTAACAAATCTTGTATGGGCAAAGATAAGCTCTCTCTCAGATGTAAAATGTGCTGCTAACTGGATGTGGGCTCCAAAGTTGCCCGGGGAAGGAGCTAAATTATATGATGCTGTTGTAGCATTGAAGGATTTAATGATTGAGCTTGGTATAGCTATTGATGGCGGTAAAGACAGCCTTTCAATGGCTGCTAAAGTTAAACGTTCTAATGGTTTTGTTGAAATCGTTAAATCGCCACCTGCTCTTGTAATATCTGCCTACGCTCCATGCCCAGATATAACAAAGGTGGTAACTCCTGATTTGAAATCACCCGGTAAGAGCTTTTTAATCTTTATAGATATATCTGGTGACAAAAGGAGGCTTGGCGGCTCAGCCCTTGCTCAATGTTTTAGGCAAGTTGGCGATGAATCTCCCGACATCGAGAATCCAAAATCTCTTAAAGAAACCTTTAATGCTATACAATCACTTATCAACGAAGGTTTAATCCTTGCTGGCCATGATAGAAGTGATGGTGGACTTATAACAACTCTTTTAGAGATGGCTTTTGCTGGCAACTGTGGTATAGACATAAATATTAATTTAGATTATAAATTAACAAAGGCAGAAGAGATTTTAGCTTTATTTTTCTCAGAAGAGGCAGGTGTTGTCATTGAATATCTTCCAGAAAATGAAAGAAGAATAATAAACATCCTCAAGGAGAGAGGAATTCCCTATCAGATTATTGGAAGGACTACTATAAATCCCAGAATCATTTTGAGTCTCTGTCTTTCTGAAAACTCTTATGTAAATGTTCTCGATGAAGATATGAGGCAACTTAGGAAGTTATGGGAAGAAACAAGTTTCCAGATAGAGATGCTTCAAGCAAATCCTGAATGTGCAAAAGAAGAGAGTAAAAACATTTATGGAAGAAAAGGACCATCCTATAAAATATCTTTCCAATGCGAAAAGACACCAGAAATTTTCATAAAGAAAGATTCAAAACCCTCTGTTGCTATAATCAGAGAGGAGGGTAGTAATGGAGATAGGGAAATGGCTTCTGCCTTCTATCAAGCTGGGTTTGAGACATGGGATGTAACAATGACAGATTTGCTGAATAATAACATTAAACTCGATAAATTTAAAGGCCTTATCTTTGTTGGTGGTTTCAGTTATGCCGATGTTCTTGATGCAGGGAAAGGATGGGCAGGAACTATTAGGTTTAATAAATTATTAAGAGATGAATTCGAGAGATTTTACCTTAGAGATGATACTTTCTCTTTAGGCGTATGTAACGGTTGTCAACTAATGTCTCTTTTGGGATGGATCCCCTGGAGAGGTATACCTATTGAGAAGCAACCACGGTTTATTAGAAATAAATCAGGGAGATTCGAATCAAGATTTTCCACAGTTAAGATTCTCAAAAGCCCTTCAATAATGCTCGAAGATATGGAAGGGTCAATTCTTGGAATTTGGGTAGCCCATGGTGAAGGTCGACTCTTCATCCCTGAAGAGGAGATATTAATAGAAATATTAAAGAAAGATTTGGCACCCATTAGATATGTAGATGATAACGGAGAATCTACCGAAAAATATCCCTTTAATCCCAATGGTTCTCCATATGGTATTACCGCTCTTTGTTCACCAGATGGCAGACATCTTGCCATGATGCCTCATCCTGAAAGGACATTTCTTAAGTGGCAGTGGGCATGGATGCCTCCTGATATGAAAAAAAACCTCGAGACATCTCCATGGCTAAGAATGTTTCAAAATGCAAGAAGATGGTGTGATAGAAAGTAATGCCTACTATTATCTTTTACATAACTAAGGAAGCTTATACTCTTTCTAAAAAGATCAAATCTTTATATCCTGAAGCAACAATCATCAGGTACAAAAGAGGTATTCTCAGCGAACATTGGGACAAAAACAGACTGTTAATATTTATCATGGCAACAGGAATAGTAGTAAGAGCTATTGCCCACTTTATCAGGGACAAAAGCATAGACCCTGCTGTTGTAGTCATAGATGAAAAAGGAAGATTCGTTATAAGCCTTTTAAGTGGTCATTTAGGAGGAGCAAATGAATACACACGGGAATTAGCTGGCTTTCTTAAAGCTCAGGCTGTAATAACTACAGGAAGCGATATTAATAATTTAACAGCTATTGATCTATGGGCTAAAAGAAACAATCTTGCGATAGAGAACAGGGAGCTTTTACCTCCCCTTTGTACTAAACTAATTGATAATAAAAAGTTGAAAGTCTATTTAGATACAAATCTAAAGCTACCCCGAGAGTTCATAAAGATTTCTGATCCAGAAGAGGCAGATATAATAATTACAAATAAGATTGATATAGAGACTTTACGACTTACAGCAGATTGCGAGAACTCACTTAACTCTTTAAAATTATTAAAATTAAAAAAGTTTAATAAGAAACAGCTTATCCTTAGACCTAAAAATTTAGTTGTAGGAATAGGGTTAAATAGCAATACAGAAGCAGAGGAGATAGAGAAGGCCGTTAAAGAGATTATGAGAGAAAATAACTTCTCTTTTTTTAGTATTCGTTACCTTGCTACTTTAGATAGAAAGGCATCTGAGAAAGGATTAGTGGCTTTCTCAAAAAAGTATTCCTTAGAAATCAGATCCTTTACACCAAAAGAAATAAACGAAATAGATGGAATTGAAGTATCTGAGAGAGTTTTCAAAGCTACAGGCGCAAAGGCAGTGGCTGAACCATGTGCCTTGTTAGCCTCTAATAACGGGAGACTCTTGTTAAAAAAGCAAAGAAGAGGTAATGTAACTCTTTCACTGGCAGAGATTTCTTTACAAGAAATTAATGAACAATTATGTTAAGAGTGCTTATTTTTTCAGGAGTTCAGAAAATAAATTTATGACTCAAAAGGGTAAAATTTATATTGTTGGAACTGGACCTGGTAGTTTAGAACACATCACACCCTATGCAAAGAAAGCTATTGAGGAGTCCTCTTATATAGTAGGATATAGCACTTATATTGAACTACTATTTGGATTAATTAAAGGAAAAAGAGTTATCTCAACAGGGATGACAGAAGAAATCGAAAGATGTAAAAAAGCTATAGAGTTTGCTCACAATGGAAATACTGTTTCTTTGATAAGCGGTGGTGACCCAGGTATTTATGCTATGGCAGGCCTCGTCTTTGAGTTATTAAAATCTGAAGATTCCAGAGGCAAAAGTGTCCTCCCTGAGATTGAAGTAATCCCTGGCATATCTGCTCTTAACGCCTGTGCTTCAAGGCTTGGTGCACCTTTAATGCACGATTTTGCTGCTATAAGTCTTTCAGATAGACTCACTCCATGGGATATTATTGTCAGAAGATTGGAAGCCGCAGCCTCTGCAGACTTCGTAATTGTCCTTTTTAATCCTAAGAGTAGAGGTAGGATAGAACATATAAACCGAGCTGTATCTATTATCCAAAAATTTAGGACCTCTACAACTCCTGTGGGCATAGTTAAGCAGGCAATGAGGCAAGGAGAGATCATTATAGTTACTGACTTACAAAATATGCTTAATTATGATATAGACATGCAGACTACAATAATAATTGGTAACTCCCAAACCTATACTTGGCTTAACTGGATGGTCACACCAAGAGGTTATTTAATAAGATAAGAGCCTTAAGAACTATTAAAAAGGTAACATAATATATATCTTCCTGAGTTTATCAATTAAAATTCAAAACTTATTTAAAATGCTGGATTTCACTTTTCAAAAAGGCAAATTTTTGTACAACAATTCAAATGTCTGTTTGTTTGATAGGCTGGTGCTTCTTTATATCTTGAAGTCTCTTTGACTGTTATGTTGGCTAGTTTTTACCTTCGATACTCTGAATATCTCTTTTCATACTTTATCTACCTTGTTCTTAAGATAGTGACCTGCACCCCCTTTTTTGGAATAACAAAAATAGAGATATAATTCAAAAAAAGGAGAGTAGCCTATGAAACAAACGAAATATCCGGTTGAAAGGATAATACAAATTCTTTCTTTAGCAGAACTTCCAGGAAACTCCATAGCAGAGGTATGCCGCAAGTACTCAGTCTCAAGAAGCACCTTTAAGAAATGGAAGCAGAAATTCAAGGGTATGACTTCTTAGATGTAAAAGGGCTTAAGGTCCTTGAGGATGAAAATCTCCGGCTCAAGGACTTACCGAAAAAGAACTCTAAATAGAGGTTCTTAGAAGTATAGTTAAAAAAAATTCTGACAATCAACTAAAGGAGAGTGATAGAAAAACATAGGATCTTTTATAATAACGAGAGGACCTCACAGCAGTCTTGGAGGTAAAAGGCCTTCTGAGGTCTTTAGGCATGGTGCGTAAATATGTTATTCCAGTATTT
>CAYPJO010000049.1:0-13707 GCA_964411065.1 uncultured Thermodesulfovibrio sp. | reverse complement strand
AATTCCTTGAGGATTATACCCTATTTTGAATTTACAGAAAATATGTTACAACATCAAAATTTGAGATAAAAAATCGAGATTGAGTAAACCCAAGGGTTTAGAAAGCAATTTTGATGATTTTCGGGTCTAAATTGATAAACTCAGGGGAGCTTTAAGAAGTATTAAAAATGGTGACATAAGATATATCTTTCTTTAGAATTTTTACCTATCGGTATTTTTTTAGCACAGATTTCCATCTTTTCAGGACACCTGTCATAGAAAGAACACCCTTCTGGTATATGTAGGAGATTTCTAATCTCCGTAGTAAATGTAATTGGGGATGGAAGAACTTTTTTTTCGTCCCAACTCTTTGTGGTTCTAATTTGGGGAGCTGATGCAATTAATAACTTTGTGTATGGGTGAAAGGGATTAGTAAATAGGTCTTCAGATTTTGCCATTTCTACAATCTTTCCAAGATACATAACAGCAACTATATCACTAAAATATCGAACTACTTTGAGATCGTGACTAATGAAGATAAAAGAGATAGAAGATTCTTCTTTTATTCTAATGAAGAAATTTAATATTTGCGCCTGTATAGAGACATCTAAGGCAGATAAGGGCTCGTCTGCAACAATTAGTTCAGGGGAAAGAGCTAAAGCTCGAGCAATACAGATTCTCTGTCTTTGTCCACCACTGAATTCATGTGGATATTTATAAAGGGCGTCATCTGCCAAGCCTACCTTCTCGAGCAACCGAACTATTTTTTCCTTTACATTAGAGCTATTAGCAAGCTTATGAATCTGAAAAGGTTCAGCCAAGGTATCAATTATGCGCATCCTGGGGTTTAGAGAAGCGAAAGGATCTTGAAATACTATCTGGACAGATCTACGAAATCTGAGCAAATCCTCTCCTTTTAATTTGCAGATATCTTGCCCCTTAAAATAAATATGTCCTTCAGTAGGTTCGATAAGTCTTAGTATGAGATTTGCTATTGTGGATTTTCCACAACCACTTTCACCAACAATGGCAAAAACACTATTAGGAAAGACTTCAAAAGAGACTCCATCTACAGCTCTGATATAACCTCTCTCTTTATATAACCCCCTTTTATAGGGAAAATATTTTTTAAGCGATTCTGCTCGTAGTAAAGCTTCTGCTAACATCTAATGCATCTCACAAAATGTCCCTTAGAGACTTCAATAAGCTCTGGTTCATTATCTAAACATTCATTTATTTTTTTATTACACCGATCCATAAACTTGCACCCAATAGGAAGGAAAGCAGGATGGGGTACAAAGCCTGGTATCGGTTTTAGGGCTTCACCTTTGTACGTTGGTAGTGAGGCTAATAAACCTTGAGTATAGGGATGAAGAGGATTAGTGAATAGCTCTTCAACAGTAGTGAGCTCAATTAGCCGACCACCATACATGATTCCTACTCTGTCAGCATTTTCTGAGACCAGGCTTAGATCATGACTGATGAACAATATTGCCATATTTTCTTGATTTCTCAAATCTTGTAAAAGTCTTAGTATCTCTGCTTGAATTGTTACATCAAGAGCGGTAGTAGGCTCATCAGCAATCAATAAAGAGGGATTACAAGCGATTGCCATCCCTATCATAACCCTCTGCCTCATCCCTCCTGATAATTGGTGAGGATAGTCTTTTATCCTCAACTCGGGATCAGATATCTTAACTCTTCTTAATATTTCTACAACCTTTTCTTGGGCATCTTTTTTAGTAATATTTAAATGGGTCTTTAAAACCTCTCCAATCTGACGTCCAACTCTCAAAACAGGGTTTAGGGAGGTCATAGGCTCCTGGAAAATGATAGAAATATTTTTGCCTCGTATCTTTCTCATTTCTTCTTCAGGAAGGGAAAGAATATCTCTCCCATTAAAAAAAACTTTTCCTTCAGAATAGATATTTTGAGGTAATATTCTCATAATAGCAAGAGCAGTTAATGTCTTACCACAGCCGCTCTCACCAACGAGTGCAAAAACCTCTGATCTCTTAATCTCAAAAGAGATCTTAGAGACCAAGGGGATAGTGGCAGTTTCTCCTCTTAAACAGATGGTCAGTTCTTCAACAGAAAGAAGGATATTATTCATTAAGTCTAAAGAAAGCCCCAAAATCTTTATCCGCCAATTTTAGAGATGGGTTTGAGGTAGTCAATCTTTTCTTTTTTCAATGAAGAGGGTCTCAATGGTTTTATCTCCGCAGATAATTTTAATAATCTTAGAACTTCATCGTCGGAGGCATCCTGTCTTAAAGCAGATTTAAGATCTATCTCGGTCTCTGAAAAAAGACAGGGTCTTATTTTGCCATCGGAAGTAAGCCTCAATCTGTTACAAGAATGACAAAAATGTTTAGAGACAGGACTTATAAAGCCAATAAGACCCTTTGCTCCTTCAAAAGTAAAGTAATCAGCAGGCCCAGCTTTCTCTAAATCAACCGGGTAAAGAGGTGCGATAGTGCTAATTCTCCTCATTATTTCCTCTGTAGAAATATACTTATCTATACTCCAGAAATCCCGTGCTCCAATAGGCATAAACTCAATAAATCTTACTTGATAGGGTTTTGTGAAGGTGAGTTTTGCAAAATTCTCAATTTCCTGATCGTTAAAACCTTTGACAGGGACCATATTTATCCTAATAGGAGACATAAGACTATTTTCAGCTGCTTCTATTCCTTCTAAAACCTCTTGGATCTCGCCACCCCGAGTTATCTCTCTATATCTCAAAGGATCTAAGGAATCAAGGCTTATATTGACCCTTTTGAGCCCTGCCTTTGCAAGTTCTTGAGCATATTTTTTTAGCAACAAACCATTAGTGGTACAGCTTAAGTCTTCAATCCCCTTTATCTGTCCAAGGGAAGAAATAAGGTAAATAATATTTTTTCTAACAAGAGGTTCGCCACCAGTTATCCTTATTCTCTTCACCCCTAACAACTCTACAGCAATTTTTACAATTCTAATAATCTCATCATAGGTAAGTATCTCTTTATGTTGAAAGGGTTTAACGCCTTCAGAGGGCATACAATAAACACATCTTAAATTACAACGATCTGTTACGGATATTCGTAAATAATCAATGGTTCTTTGATGTCTATCTACGAACTTATTCATGGACTATCATCTCTTCTTTTTGGGCAAAACCTCTGATAATTTCTTTTTAGCCATTTCAGTCTCCTGAGAACGGGGATACTTCTCTATGAGCTTTTCAAGAATTACTTTACCTGTTTTTTTATCTCCTAATTCAAAAAAAGAATAACCCTGCTTGAGCATAGCCATCCTGACCTTATCGTGAGTAGGATTTTTCTTTATAAATGTTTCATAGGCAAGGATGGCATCTTCATACTTTTTTTCGGCATAATAGGTCTCCGCTATACCGAATTGGGCTAAAGGGGTTGTAGAATGCTTAGGAAAGTCTTTTACTAATTTTTCGTATCCAACCCTCGCCTCAGCATATCTCTTCTCTTTAAAATCTATTTGGGCTACCTCAAAAATCTTTTGAGGATCAGCTGATTCAGGCATATATGGTGATGGAGGTTTAACAATCGGCTCTTTTTGAGGTTTTTGGTCAATTGCAAGTTCTTTTTTCTCCTCTGGTAATATAACTATCTTCTTTTTTATCTCCATGAGTTCTTTTTCTATTGTCGCTATTTTTGCAACTTGGGATTCCCTTTCTGACAATATTTCTTTATACTTTTTATCACTTTTCAGCGCATCATCATCTACTCTCTTTCTTAAGTCCTGTATCTCTCCTTGTAAATAGCTTAGCCGATCTAAAATATTTTGCTGACCCTCTTTGATAGCACCAAAAGCAGGTTCTTTGACGGTGGTCTCTTTTATTATGTAAACATCCTTAGATAATTCAGCAACCTTTGTCTTAAGATCGGCAAGCTCCTTTTGGTGATGTAAAAAAGATATTTGTGTGTTTCTCACCTCAGACCGAACCTGTTCGAGGTCTGAAGTAGTAGCACAGGCATTTAAAAAGAAGGAGAGGGAGAAAATAATTAAAAGGTGACTAAATATTTTAGGTGTCTTTTCATTGAATGAATAATAATCTTTCTTGATTTTTTTTATGAGCTTTTTCATTGACGATCACCTATAAAGACAAAATGGGCTCTTCTATTCTTTGCCCAACAGGCCTCATTGCTTTCATAACATACAGGCTTTTCCTCACCGTAACTGACTGTTTCTATACTTTTTGAAGGAATACCAAGAGACATCAGATAATTTTTAACAGTCTGAGCTCTCCGATCTCCCAATCCAAGATTATATTCATTTGTCCCTCTCTCATCACAGTGTCCTTCTATTATGACCTTTAATCCTCTGCTTTTTGTAAGAAATTCTGCTACCTCTCTGATGGTCATTTTTGCTTCTTCAGATAAATCATATCTATCAAATTCGAAATAGATATCCTTTATTTTAGTCTGTATCTCTTTTATAACAGACTCTATATCTGTAGGTTGAACCTTAGCAAGCTCTTTTTCAGTAATTACCTCACCAGGTGGTATTCTTCTTAACTCTGCTGGTGAAGGGGGTTTTGATACTTCCTCTTTTTTTGTTGTTAACTGATCCTGTGGTGCAGGGACTGTATGGGGAGTTGGAGTAACCTTCTTCTGAGAACAGGCTGTAATAATTAAAGTACAAAAAGTTATCATTACGATTGTTATCGTAAGAATTTTTTTCATTAAAACCCTCCGAAGGTATGTAAAAATTTTACCAATTATACAATTTATACAATCAACAATCAAACCAAACAAAGTTTATTTCTACAGCTTTTAAAATTTAAAAAAAAGAATCATGATTCCACTTTTTTTAAACCATACTTTTTAATTTTTCGATAGAGAGTGGCTAAGTTAACTCCTGCCCTTTTAGCAGCTTCATCCATATTACCCTTTGTCTTTTGTAATAATGATTGAAAGTAGTCTTTTTCGAATTTCGATAAGGCGGTATAGTATTCTCCAGATTCTGAATCCTCTGTTTCTTTTATTGGGATATTGATAAATTGCTCAATAATATCGATATCTATGTACTTAGCATCACTTAAAATGTATGCAGCTTCTATAACATTTTTGAGCTGCCGTATGTTACCTGGCCAATTGAAAGACTTAAGAGCCTCCATTGCATCGGGAGTGAAACCTGCACTATTTTTATTAAATTTTTTATTCAGCATCGATATAAAATAAGATGCAAGCAGGGGTATATCATCCACCCTTTCTCTTAAAGGTGGTAAGTTTATCGTAACTCCATTAAGTCTATAATATAAATCATCCCTGAATTTACCTTCTTTAATTGCTGTCTGAAGATCCAAGTTGGTGGCAGAAATGATCCTAACATCAACACTTATATTTTTATGATCTCCTATCCTTCTGAGCTCTTTTTCCTGGAGAAATCTTAAAAGCCCCCTCTGAGCATCCATGCTAAGATTACCTACCTCATCAAGAAATAGAGTCCCTTCATGAGCAGTTTCAATTAAGCCAATCTTATCTTCTGTAGCACCAGTGAAAGCTCCTTTTTTATAGCCAAATAATTCGCTCTCAATTAAATTTTGCGGTAACGCACCGCAATTTAAAGCAATAAAAGGTTTATCTTTTCTTGATGAGTTGTAATGAATAGCTTGTGCAATAAGTTCTTTACCTGTTCCAGACTCCCCTATAATCAAAACTGGTATATCAGTGGGGGCGATTTTTTTGACCTTTTCCATAACATTACATATGGTTTTTGATATCCCGATAATATTTTCAAATCTGAATCTTCCTCGCAACTCTTCTTTGAGCTTAATATTTTCTTTATATAAAGCGTTATTTTTTAGTACATTATTAACCCTCAGAAGCAATTCTCCAGCCTCGAAGGGCTTGAGGATCATGTCATCAGCGCCCTGTCTTAAAGCTTGTATAGATATATCTAAGGTAGCATGAGCAGTTATCAAGATAACAGGTATTGTTTTGTTGAAGCGTTTGATGTGTTCTAAGACTTGTATGCCATCCATTCCTGGCATCTTGACATCGGTAATTACGAGTGAATAATTACCATTTTTAATTTCAGCAACAGCTTTATAAGGGGAATTAAATGTGACTACAGAGTAACCGTTATCAGTCAAAATAGCATCAATAAGAGCACACATGCCCACATCATTATCTATAACCATGATAGGAGCAATATCTACCATCCTTTTCTATCTCCAATGGGTAAACTCACTGTAACTTTGGTTCCAATACCTACAGCACTTTCTATGCTTATATGCCCGAAATGTTGTTTTATGATTTGTTTTGTTACAGCTAATCCAAGCCCAGTTCCCTTAGGCTTAGAAGTATAAAAGGGTTCAAATATCTTTCCTAAGTGCTCAGGTGGGATACCTGAACCGTTATCTTGAAATATAATATCGATATAATCACTACTGCCAAAGTCAGTTTTAACTATTAACTGGCCGTTTTCTTTACAGGCTTCTACTGCGTTTAAAATTAGATTAATTGCTACCTGCTTAATCTGATCTTCGTCAAACTTTATTAGGGGAATATTCTTGTTAAACTCTTTAATTATTTTAATGTTATTTATGTCTGGATGGTTTGAAGCAAATGTAATTATTTCGTCTAAAACTCGATTTAAATCGTTTTCCCTTAAGACTGGTTCTGGAATTCTTGCAAAATTTAGGAAATTTTCTATTATTTTCTTGCACCTTTGGGTTTCTTTTTTCATTTCCTTGATAAATTTATATGTTGGATCATCAGGAGAGATCTTCCCTTCTAAATAAGAAGTATAGCCCAGTATTATTCCTAAGGGATTATTAATTTCATGAGCCACCTCAGAAGCAAGCACCCCCATTGAAGCCATTTTCTGTTTCTGATTTAAGGTTTTTTCAATTTCTTGATTCTTTTTAAGAATCTCTACCATACTATTAAAATTCTGAGCAAGCTCCCCGATTTCATCTTTGCTTTCTAAAGGTATCCTCTCATTCAGCTTGCCACTCTTAATCTTTCTGACAACTTCTATCATATTTTTTATTGGAGAAGCTATAGTAGAGGAGACCCAGTACATGAGTATAACGGAAATAAGTATTGAAATAATTATAATCAGAATAATTTTGGTGAATAAATAGCTTTTTATGAGAGATGCTTCGTGATATATTTCTCCCTCATAGGCTTCAACAGCTATAATCCAATCCCAGGGTTCAAAATAAATAAATCTTGTTAGTTTAAAAGGGTATCTTTCCTCATAGGGATTTTTCCAGGGGTAGCGAAGCCATCCATTTTTTTTTTGTATCATCTCTCTAACGAAATAAAAACCATCATAATCGGTAGCATTATAAATATTTTCTCCTTCATTTGTGGGATGGATCACGAGGGTACCTTTTGAGTTTAAACAATAAATGTGACCAGTCTTACCAAACTTCTTATTTCTGATCAAGATCTTTAAGGTCTCAAAGGACTCTTTATTAGACTCAGGTAATCCCTTAGATATATGATGCATTAGTAAAAGATCCCTAGTAAACTCAGCCATGTTTTCAAAGTTGCTTTTATTTATCTCGGTTATGCTTCTATCTGCCTCTTCGATAGCTATAGTACCTACTATGATGCCAAAGCTAATAGTCAGTATAAAAATAAGGGGAACAACAAAAAATAGTATTTTCCATTTTACCTTTAAGTTATCATAATTGAGGAATTCCAAAATCTTCATTATCAAAGTTTATTATAACACTTATACATAGATTTATTTAATTTAACGGTGTTTGGAGTCAGGGGAAACGTTTTTAATAATATATGATCTTTGCGGTTACATATCTAAAAAGCACCTACTCTTTTTTATGACTCGCAAAACAAAATTCTCTAAAAGAGCCCTATAAATAGGTAGAACTAATATTATTTATCATTGAAGATAAGCATATTTGGAGAGATTCAAAAAGAAATTTATATTCTTGACTACCTCTATTTTTAGGCAATCCCTTTCTTCAATATATCGTGTATATGAATTATACCTTTTGCTTTATTCTCCTCATCAGGAACAATAAGAGATGTTATAGAGTATTTTTCCATCAAAGCCAGTGCTTTCGCGGCAAGCTCTTCTTCAGAGATAGTTTTTGGATTCTTAGTCATTATATCAACAGGCATCATATCAAAAAATTTTTTACCATATTTTTCTATACCTCTTCTTAAGTCACCATCCGTAATAACGCCAAGTATTCTTTTATTATCATCAGTAACAATAGTAATTCCCAATCTTTTTGAAGAAATCTCGATAATTGCCTGAGTCATGTTCATGTATTTTGTTATAATGGGGACGGCGTCACCTGTTGCCATAAGATCCTTAACCTTAATCAATAATTTTTTACCTATACTTCCACCAGGATGGTAATTAGCAAAATCTTCTACTTTAAAGCCTTTTTTAGTCAATATTGCAACAGCAAGAGCGTCACCCATAGCGATGGCAGCAGTTGTAGATGCTGTAGGAACTAAACCAAAGGGACAAGCTTCTTCTTTTACAGCAATATCAAGATATATATCTGAATTCCTTGCCAAGGTAGAGTTGGGATTTCCTGTCATTGATATAATAGTTACATTAAAACGCTTGAAGAAGGGAATTAGGGAGACTATTTCCTCAGTCTCTCCACTGTTAGACAGGGCTAATATAGTGTCCCTTGAGGTGACCATCCCAAGGTCGCCATGTCCTGCCTCTGCCGGGTGAAGAAAAAAAGCAGGTGTTCCTGTGGAAGCCAGCGTTGCAGCAATCTTTTTACCAACAAGTCCTGATTTGCCCATACCTGTAACTACGACTCTGCCTTTCGTTTCTAAAATTAAGTCAACGGCTTTCTCAAAATTATGGTTTAATCTATCTATAAGATTTAAAACAGCTTCAGATTCTATTTGTAGAACTCTTTTCGCTATATTTATTATTTCGTCCATTTTTCAGTGTATGTTTCAGTAAAAACTAAATCTCTAATTAATCTTTATCAAAGCTCAAAACTTGCGGAGCAAACCAACCACCTTTCCAATTACTATTATCTCCGAAGGGTCATAATTTTTGGCTTCCATTTCAGGGTTCTCTGGCTTTAGGGTTATTTTATTATTGCCAAAGAGAACCCTCTTAATTGTGGCTTCTTGATCTACTAAGAAGACTCCTATCTCCCCATGTTCTAAAGTAGGTTGGGGTTTAACTATAACAAAATCTCCATCAAAGATGCCAGCTCCAATCATACTATCGCCTTGGACCCTAAGGCAGAAAATGGCATCAAAATTAAAAAGTGTTCTATCAACACTAATATAAAACTCTATTTCCTCCAACGCAAGCCCTGGCTCACCTGCTTTTATCCTGCCAACCACTGGAATGAATTGGCTTTCTGAAATTCTAAGATCCATTATCTCGATACCTCTTGATTTTGAAGGATTTAATCTTATAAACCCCTTTTTTTCAAGAGCCTTTAGATGTCCCTTCGAAGCTGTCCAGAGAAACCCAAAGTGACTTGCAATCTCCCTATAGGTAGGAGGGTAGCCGTGTTTAGTGACATAGGCTTTAAGAAATTCAAATACTTCCCTTTGTTTTTTTGTTAGGGATTTCATAAGAATGAATATTTTTTAAGTTGAAAGTATAAAATTTTCTATATAAAATACATCAATAATTGCTACAATTATTATAACTCTAAGTTGTAGAGATTTCCTATAATTCGGTTACAATTAGTAATGATGAAAAGAATAAAAACAAAAAACTCTTAACCTTAAATGTTTAGAATATTTTTTTCACAGGAGGAAAAAAATGAAAGCAGAAGCTTTAGAACCAAGAGATCTTACAGTAACGACTGATGGTCTGGCAATGATTGAAAAAGCAAGGAAAGAAAATGTAGAAATAGTCTGGGATCGGTATCAGACACAATCCAAACATTGTAACTTTTGCGAGGCAGGTTTGAGCTGTAGAATCTGTATGATGGGTCCATGTAGAATCAATCCAAAGGAGCCTGAAGGTAAAAGAGGTGTATGTGGTGCTGATGCAGACATTATGGTTGCCCGCAATTTTGTTCGCATGGTCGCAGCTGGAGCAGCATCCCATTCAGACCATGGAAGAGATCTTGTAGAGGTTCTTAAAAAAGTAGGAGAAGGGAAAGCCAGTGGATACACCATTAAAGAACCTGAAAAGCTACGCACTCTTGCTAAAGAGTATGGAATAGACTGTGAAGGTAAAAGCGACTTAGAAATAGCAAGAAATTTAGCTTATCTTATGGAGGAAGATTTTGGTACTCGGTTAGATGCAATTAGAATGGTAAATAGAGTTCCAACTTCACGATTAGAAATATGGAAAAAATTGGGTGTGGTGCCCCGAGGAATTGATAGAGAGACCTCTGAATCTCTTCATAGAACACATATGGGCGTAGATAATGATTGGGTATCTTTACTTTTACAAGCAGCCAGAAATGCTCTTGCCGATGGGTGGGGCGGATCAATGATCGGCACAGATCTCTCTGATGTGATTTTCGGTATACCTGAACCTAAGGAAAGCGAGGTTAACCTTGGAGTTCTTAAGCATGACGAAGTTAATATAATACTCCATGGTCATAATCCAGTAGTATCAGAAATGATTTTTAATGCCTCTCAAAATCCAAGGTTGTTATCCCTCGCAAAAGAATATGGTGCTTCCGGAATCAACCTTGCAGGGGTATGTTGTACCGGCAACGAAGTTTTAATGCGAAAGGGTATTCCGATGGCTGGAAACCATCTCATGACTGAATTGGCTCTTGTCACTGGAGCTGTAGAAGCCCTTATAGTTGATTACCAATGCGTTATGCCCTCATTGAGCAAAGTCGCTCAATGTTATCACACTAAGATGTTTTCAACAAGCTCAAAAGCCAAATTCCCTGGCGCTGAGCATGTAGAGATTACTCCTGAGAATGCTTTAGAAAAAGCGGAATACTTGGTAGAGACAGCTATTAGGAATTTTAAGAACAGAATCAAAGAGAGGGTTTTAATTCCTGAAAAACCTTTAAAGCAACTTACTGGTTTTTCAATTGAAGCCATTATTAAAGCCTTAGGTGGAAGTATAGCGCCCCTAGTTGATGCCATTAAAGCTGGTAAAATTAGAGGAGCTGTTGGTGTTGTAGGATGTAACAATCCCAGAATCAAGCAGGATAGTGGCCATAGAGCTTTAGTGAGAAAATTAATAGCTAATGACATACTCGTAGTGGATACTGGCTGTGCAGCGGTGGCAACTGCTAAGGATGGATTAAAGATTCCGCAGGCTGCTCTATTAGCTGGACCTGGTTTGAAAGAGCTGTGTTTAGCGTTAGGTATACCTCCTGTTTTACACCTGGGCTCTTGTGTAGATAACTCAAGAATTTTGGTATTGGCATCTGCTATTGCTAACTACCTTGGTACAGATATTTCTGATCTGCCGATCGCTGCTTCAGCGCCTGAGTGGTACTCAGAAAAAGCTGTCACTATCGCCCTCTACGCTGTCGCTAGCGGAGTTACAACTTTTCTTGGTCCAACTCCCCCAATAACAGGGTCTAAAAATATTGTTGATATGGCTCTTAATGGTTTAGAGAATGTTTTCAAAGCTCATTTTGTCGTCGAGCCTGACCCTGAGAAAGCCGCAGATTTGATAATAAAACACATAGAGGCTAAAAGAGCAAAGCTTGGGCTGGACTCTCGAATTACAGTATAGCAACATAAATTCTCACTTTTCATTTAGATAAAGATAGGTAAAATGCTTATTAAGATCTCATCAACCTTCTAATAGCCATTAATAAAGGGTTCTCCCGTTCCTTAATAGATATCAAGGAGCGGGAGTTTTTAGTTTAAGTGAATGAGAGAGGCTTTATTTTTCAAATCTTTCTATTGTCAATAATTTTTTTAACCTTTCCTTCTGTTCCTCTTAAAGTATTTTTCTCTACAAGCTTTACCTCGACTGATATACCAAGTTCAGAATAAAGCCTCTTTTTTATATTTTCAAGAAGTTCTTTTTGTTTTTTTATTTGATCAAAAAAGATTGATTCAGAAACCTCTACAAGCACTTTAAGCTGATCTTCTGAGCCCTTTCTATCTATATGTATCTGATAATGGGGTTCAGTTCCTTCAATTTCAAATAGAATCGCTTCAATTTGAGATGGAAAGACATTTACTCCTCTTATTTTAATCATGTCATCAGTTCTACCGATAATCCTATTAATCCTTTTGAAGCTCCTACCACAGGGACATGGTTCCGAAAGAAGACTTGTGAGATCTCTCGTTCTATATCTTATAACTGGCATAGCCTCACGAGTAAGGGTAGTTATCACGAGCTCGCCAGTTGTACCATCCGGGACTGTCTCAAGAGTTTCGGGGTTAATAACTTCAACTAAAAAGTGGTCTTCATTTATGTGAAGCCCCTTCCTCTCAAGGCACTCACCTGCAACACCAGGCCCGACGACTTCACTAAGTCCATAGTTATCGGTTGCTATTATTTTAAGCCTTTCTTGTAATTCCTGTCTCATGGCTTCTGACCATTGTTCAGCTCCAAAAAGTCCGTACTTAAGGGAAAGAGAGTTCACATTTATATCCATTGTTTTTATTGCATCAGCCATCATGAGAGCAAAACTCGGAGTGCAGACGAGGGCAGTCGTTTTAAAATCTTTCATTATCTTTACCTGTTTTTGTGGATTTGCACTCGATATCGGGATAACGGATGCTCCAATACGTTCTGCTCCATAATGAAGTCCTAGAGCTCCTGTAAATAGTCCGTAATCAAAAGCAATCTGGACTATATCGCTCTGAGTGACTCCTCCAGCAGTTAGAATTCTTGCGACTAGATTTGACCATATTTTTATGTCATTCTTTGTGTATCCTACGACAGTAGGCATTCCAGTGGTTCCAGAGGATGTCTGGAGTCTAACTACCTCTCTTAAGGGAACTGCAAAAAAACCATAGGGATAACTATCTCTCAGGTCTTCTTTAGTGGTGAAGGGTAATCTCTTTAGGTCTTCCAGTGAGCGGAAATTATCAGGATCAATCTTTAATTCGTCGAACTTTTTTCTATAAAAAGGGACATTCATGTAGACTCTTAAAAGATTTGCCTGTAGTCTTTCTAATTGGATTTGTTCAATTCCCTCTCTATTCATACACTCATAGACTGCTTCCCAATACATAATCCCTCCTGAAAAAGTATAACATCAAAAAAGTCCCAAAGATTATCTCCAATTTAGGGTCCTAATCTATTTTATATATAGTTTACTCTCTATTCGGTGACATCCAATAATTATTTAATTATTAAGTCTATCCGTATTATAAACATTTTATCTAGATTATATTATTATACCTTACTCTGCAAAATAGACATAGAACCCTTCAAAAATAGTAACCCCCCTTCTTGTTAAAAGGTTTTAGGTGATATAAAACATAACCACAATGGTTAAAAACCAAAGAAGGGAGTAAGATAATGATAAGAAAAAAGCTATTAGAATGCAACTTTATAGAGAGGGCAGAAGATGAGGTAACGGCGACGGCAGGATTGATAATGTTTGATGGATTTATGAAGGGAGACTATCCTCTAAAATTGTGTAAATATACAACGCCTCCCGAAAAGTTTGCAAATATTGCTAAAAAAGCTTTGTAAATTCTTTTAAGCATTCTCTACCATTGCCAGACTCTGTAATTTAAAACATTTTTTACATCATTTGATTCAATCCTCATCGCAAGTATCTCTTTAACCTGTAACTTACCCAAGAAGATTAGGTATTGGTTTGTGTTTGTATCCCTTAAG
>CAYPJO010000048.1:0-14674 GCA_964411065.1 uncultured Thermodesulfovibrio sp. | reverse complement strand
CAATTTTTTATTAGTACTTACTGGTGTTGAAAGGGGCTTAAAATTCTCTATCAAGTTAAGTCAAATAAGAAGCCTATATGCGACTTATTGAGGGAGAGCATTCGCATATTGCTTTTCTCTTTTTGTATTATAGGTTACAGATTCATGGAAAAATTTTTTTCTATATAGTTTTTCTATATAGATGTTTTTGGATTTTAGGGGAGGAGAGTTTTTTATAATTTAAGAGTTACAAATTAAATCAAGTATCGATTGTCGATCAATTTTATTATTGTACTATCGATAACTTATGATAAACTTAAAGAAACCTCTGGGGACTTTTAGTGACCGTGCTTGGTACAAAAAAACGAGACTCTTTACATAACACTTTTGTTATGGTGGAATCTCAATTTTTAAAGAAGTCTTCGCAACTCAACAATTTCAATCTATTCTTGGTATTGACCTTTTATTTATTTTTATCTACCTTATCCACTAAATCCTTAATTGTTTTAGCGTCTCTTTTGCCAGTTATCACCCTTCCATCAGGCATAATCATAGTCGGAGTTCCAGTTATACCGAGTTTTTCAGCAAGTTTAATATTATCATCGATAGCTGTTGTCTCACATTTTGGTTTTGGTATGGTCTTTTTTTCATAAGCACTCTCTAAAAGTTCAAGAGCTTTTTCACATACTATTGCTTTAGATTTCTCGTATGAAGGTGTTCCAGCTTTGAAAGCATAAAGTTTCTTATAAAAGACTATGTCTTTCCTTTCCGATATAACCTTTTTTATCTCTCCATGTAAATCTTTACAAAAAGAGCAATCAGGATTAGTAAAGACTATGACTTTGTGTTTGGCATTTTTATTACCTACAATAATTGCATCATTAAGAGGTATTTGGGAGACATCTACACGATTTATTTCTTCGAATCGCTCTTGAGTTAGATTTTTCTTCTCAGCAATATTTACAATTGATCCAGAGACGAAATGTTTTTTAGTAAAATCAACATAGATAATCCCTTTCCTGTTATTACTATCTATTATTAGCTCCCAAAGTCCCTTTATTGGGCTTATTTTGACATTTAGCACCTTAAGGTTTGGGATTAAATCCTTTAAAATATTGGCTGCTTCAGCGGTTGTTAGTTTGTGACACTTTGAGCAATCTTGCCCCTTCTCGCTGAAACTATAAGAATAAACGGGCAGAATCAAGATAAAAGTTAAAAGACTCATAAAAATATTATATTTAAACACCTCTCACCTCTCTTTAGCTTTTAATATTAAAAGCTAAAAAAATTATTTTTCTTCAGTCTATTTTTTAGTTATGATCTATTTTTCAAAGTTATTTTTACAAATTTCAACTTTATTATAAATCAATCTCCATAGTTTTACCCATAATTTTAATAACCTCTTCTGGGGTCATATTTGTAGTATCGATGTATATTGCATCTTCAGCTATTTTTAGTGGGGCTATATCTCGATTTATGTCCCTCTGATCTCGGTTTCTTATATCATCTAAGGCTTCTTGAAATGTTATATTTGAATTTTTAGCCTTTAGTTGTGTATATCTTCTTTTAGCCCTTTCCATCTCTGAAGCATCCAAGTAAAACTTTTTCCAAGCATCGGGGAAGACAACAGTCGTCATATCCCTACCTTCTGCAACGACATTATTATAAAGGGCAACCTCTCTTTGGGTCTGAAAGAGGAAATCCCTTACTGGTTTTCGGGCAGAAAAGATTGATGCATATTTCCCAATCTCTGGAGTCCTGATCTTTTCAGTGACTGGAATGCATAAAGAAAAGCCATTTTTAGTAGAACTCTTAAAGCTTATGCAGACATCTTCATCTTTTAAGAGAATTTTGACCATTTTTAAATTGTAAGAGATCTCTTCATCTGCACTCTTCTCATCAAGCCCTATATCTCTAAGGTGTAAGGCGACAGCTCGATAAAGGGCACCAGTGTCAAGAAATTTAAAATTCAATCTTTGTGCTAAAATCTTAGCAATAGTACTCTTGCCTGCTCCTGATGGACCATCTATTGCAATTACTTTTTTTATTTAAAATCCTCCATTATAAGTTTTTTTGGTTAATTTTATGGATTAAAAATTGCCTTTAAAATATTTCAGGTATCATGAAGAGCTATCGCGCAATCTTTTGATTATCTTGCAATTGCTTAAATTTATGGTAAAAGTTTGGAAAAGAGACATCTACACATTCAGGATTATTAATAACTGTTTCACCCTCTGCGATTAAACCGGCTATTGATAGAGACATTGCAATTCTATGGTCTCTGTAACTCTCCAAAGGGGCTCCTTTCAGTTTAGCCTTTCCTTTTATTGTAACTCCATCAGGATACTCATCTATTTCAACTCCCATTTTTCTCAATTCCGTTACCATAGATCTGATTCTATCAGATTCTTTTATTCTTAGCTCTTCTGCACCTCTAATATCAGAGATACCCTCAGCCTGAGAAGCAAGCACACAAAGTATTGGAAATTCATCGATAAGGGTAGGCATTATATCTCTTCCAATCTTGAAAGGTTTTAATTTATCACAACTAATACAATGAATGTCAGCAACAGGCTCGCCGGACATATCTCTGACATTCTCAAGCTTTACCGAAGCTCCCATGGTTTTTAATATGCTTAAGAGTCCAGTCCTTGTAGGGTTAATTCCTACGTTTCGGATTAAAATCTCTGAATTCGGAATCAATAAGGCAGCTACAATGAAAAATGCAGCTGATGAAAAATCAGATGGGACAGTTACTTCAAGAGGTTTCAATGAGTGGTTATTAGGGGTGTTACCTGTAACCCTAATTGTTAATCCCTCAATATCTATAGATGCGCCCATTGCTGAAAGCATTCTCTCTGAATGATCTCTGGATTTAAAAGGTTCTGAGATGATTGTGGTCCCTTCGGCAAACAAGCCAGCAAGCATTAAACAGGATTTCACTTGAGCAGAGGCTACCGGCATTTCATAATCAATAGCTTTGAGATTATTACCTTTAATTGCAAAAGGGGGGAAAGAATCATTTGACCTACCAAAAATGCTTGCACCCATTTGCTTTAATGGTTGTATTATTCTTGCCATAGGCCTTTGTTTTAAAGAATCGTCTCCTGTTAAAACAGAAAAACAGGGTATACTGGCAAGTATCCCAGATAGTAATCTCATTGTTGTGCCTGAGTTTCCACAATTTATCACATCAAAGGGTTCTTTTAAACCTTTTAAGCCTTTACCATTAATTATCAATTCTGTATAGTGGTCCAGATTCTGAAGGCTTGTTCTTATTTCTCCCACCTCTACTCCAAGAGCTTTCATAGCATTAAGAGTGCTTAGGGGGTCTTCGGCTTTTAAGAAATTTTTAATAATGCTCTTTCCTTTTGCGATTGATGCAAAGATAACGGAGCGATGAGAAATAGATTTGTCGGCAGGAACTATTAATTCTCCCTTTAATGGTTTTGATTTTGACAATCTTTGTTCTTTCATTACTCCCTCAAATAAAATAGAAGACTTGATTTAAGTTACTCTAAAAGACATACTGCCCAGACTGCTATTCCTTCACAGCGTCCTATAAAACCCATCCCTTCATTGGTTTTTGCTTTAATGCTAATTATATGGGTTGGAATCCCTGTCTTTGAGATTGCCTTTTTCATATCATCTATATAGCTTGAGATTCGGGGCTTCTCTGCAAGAATTACTGAATCAAGCCAGAGGAGCTCAAAACCCTTAGACCTCATAAGGTTAACAACCTTCTCAAGTAGAATTATACTTGAAGCATTCTCCCAGACTATATCGGTGTCTGGATAATGTGTTCCTATATCTCCAGCTCCCATGGCGCCAAGGATAGCATCAATTATTGCATGACATAAAACATCCCCATCAGAGTGGGCATCAAACCCTTTATCAAAGGGTATAGTGACTCCACCAATTATTAAATGGTCACCATCAATAAATCTATGGGAGTCATATCCTATACCAACTCTCATCGAAGAAAAGCCTCAGCAATCTTGATATCATCTATGGTAGTAATCTTTATATTTTTATAAGACCCCAATAGTAATTTTATTTTGCCACCGTAATTTTCCAATAAAGCGGAATCATCTGTGCAATAGAGGTTATCTTTTAATGCTTTTTCATAGGCTCTTAAAATTTTATCAGTGAGGAAAACTTGAGGAGTATGGATAGCCCAGAGTAGATCTCTCTTTAAAGTTTCTTTGACAAAAAGACCATTTGAAATATCACTATGGACTCTTCCTTCCACAATTTTAATTGTATCTTTCACTGGGACACCGGTGACTATACCATCAATAACTGACTGATGTTGTAGCATGTGGCTTATCATACTCTTTATTAACTCAGAGTCTATAAAGGGTCTAACACCATCATGAATGAGTACAAATTTAGTGTTCTTTTCGATACTCTTTAAGCCATTAAAGACAGAATCCTGTCTTTCCTTTCCTCCAGTGATTATCTTTTTTGCTTTTTTAATTTCATACTTATCAACCAGTTCGAAGGTTTTAGCTATATCTTCGGATCTCACTACTAATATGATATCTACTATTTCTTCTAAGGTCTCTAAGGTTTGCAATGGCCAAAGTAGTAAAGGTTTATCTTTTAGAGGGTAGAATGCTTTGTTCTCCTTTGCACCAAACCTCAAACCACTCCCTGCTGCTGGGATTATTGCAGTTACCATATAATTGAACTATTCCTCTTCCTTTGGTTTTGCAAATATCATTCTGCCTGCTGTTGTTTGTAAAACACTGGTTACTACAACCTCCACGCTCTTACCTATAAGGCGACGAGCGTTCTCAATAACCACCATAGTTCCATCATCAAGGTAAGCTACCCCCTGATTGTATTCTTTGCCCTCTTTCACAATAAATAGATTTAATATCTCACCGGGTAAAACAACAGGTTTAAGCACGCTGGCTAATTCGTTAATATTTAGAACTGGCACACCTTGCAATTGGGCAACCTTATTAAGATTGAAATCGTTGGTGATTATTTTGGCATTCATCCCTCTTGCAAGCGCTACAAGTTTTGAGTCAACCTCTTTTATTTTTGGGAAATCCTCTTCAATTATCTTAACCTTTATTGAGGGTATTTTTTGTATACGATGGAGAATGTCAAGCCCTCTTCGACCTTTTGAACGTCTAATAGGATCAGGTGAATCAGCAATATGTTGGAGTTCCTGGAGGATAAATTGAGGAATAATGAAGATCCCACCAATAAAGCCTATCTCTATAATATCTGCTATCCGGCCATCAATAATTACACTTGTATCGAGTATTTTTATATCCTCTTCTATTTCCTTACCTTTTAAGAGTTTGATAAAGGAGTTTATATTTAAATTCTTACCGCGCTGATAGCCTATGATTAATCCACCATAACCGAATAGGACTCCTATAGCAAAATTAATAAACATTTGAGCTTCAATTGGCAAGATGGTCTCAAGAGGCAGTAAAAAGAAGTAGGAGAAGATAACACCTGTTATTAACCCAGTAAAGGCGCCTACAATGGAACCCAACTTTAATTTGCTAATTATAATGAGTACTATAATGGAGACTAAACCAAAAAAGGCACCTGCAATTAGCCCTTGTAATATTAAGTTGTTTTCTTGACCGTATAAATAACCTGCGATAATGAAAAGGCAAAATATGAAGATTTTTTGGAGAATATTCATCAAATAAATTTAGTCATTAATAATAGTATTGTTAATCAATTAATATACTATGGAGGCTGTCTCAAAGTTAAATAAAATTTGTTACCACTTCGATTAATAAAGAGTAAAATGCTTTTGGGATCCTCCAGTTGGGAAAGGATTCTATTGTAGTCATTTAGATTGTTAACCTTCTGTCTATCTATTTCTTGAATGATATCACCTTTCCTTAGACCTCTCTCTTCTGCTATTGAGCCAGGCTTAATCCTTGTTATTACTACACCTTTTTCATTAAGGTCGACTCTTAGTTGTTTAGCAATCACAGGGTTTAAATCTAAAACTGATATATCTGAAAGAGGATTAAATCTTTGACTCAAAGCTTCTTCGGAAGAGCTGGGTATCATCTGAATATCCTTAGAAGGAAATTCCTTAACTGTAACAAAAATATCCATCTCTTTCCCATTTCTTAGAATTTTTAACTTAATCTGGCGATTAATTTCAGTCTGGGCTACTAAGTTCCTTAAGAGGCTCGCATCTTTAATCTTTTTGCCATTATACTCAATTATAATATCACCTTTTCCTAACCCTGCATTATGGGCAGGACCACCCTTAACTACATCGGTTATTAAAACTCCTTCATAAGATTTAAGGCCAAATTTTTCAGCAATCTCAGGAGTCAACTCCTGAATAGTTACTCCTATCCAACCTCTTACTACCTTGCCTTTTTTGATCAACTGATCCATAACACTTTTAACCATGTTGCTTGGAACTGCAAAACCAATCCCCTGATAACCACCTGTTTTAGAAAATATTGCAGTATTAATACCTATTGCCTCACCTTTCATATTGACTAATGGACCACCTGAATTACCTGGATTAATGGCTGCATCTGTCTGGATAAAATTTTCATAATCAGCAATCCCCACATCTGTTCTGCCTATTGCACTAATAATCCCCATAGTAACTGTATGGCTTAAGCCGAAGGGATTGCCTATAGCTAAAACAAATTCGCCTACTTGTAAACTGTCAGAATCTCCCCATTGTAAGATTGGCAGATTGTTTGCCTCAATTTTTATAACAGCAATATCTGTTTTAGGATCTACGCCAATAATTTTGGCTTTGTAAACCCTCTTATCTATCAAAATAACTTTAATATCATCTGCTCTTTCTATTACATGATTGTTAGTTACTATGTAGCCATCGTGGGTAACTATAACTCCTGAGCCAAGGCTCTGTTCTTTCCATTTCCTCGATCTTCCGTCAGGAAAGGGATAAAGGAAATCAAAGAGTTCATCAAAAGGCGAAGGCTGTCTTCTAAAGGTTTTAGTAGTCGAGATATTCACTACAGCAGGAGAGACAGCACTCACAATTTCTGAAAAAGCCTTGCTCGTTTCTTGAATTTGAGCAGGTACTCGGGGAGTGAATGTTTGATATTGTGGTGTAACTGATTTGCTCAGTAAATAATAAGAAAGCCCACCTAATAGGAAACCTATAAGTAATAATGTGGGAATCCAGAAAAGTTTTTTATACATATTTCTTTTATTTTAACATTAATTTTCTCACTTCCCCAACTCGAAGTGTTACTTTGTTAGAATCGAGATATTCAAGAATAGGGAGTGCATATTTACGAGTTGTATTTAAGATATCTCTAAATTCTGCAACAGTCATCTGGTCCTTTTTCTTGAAAAACTGCTTCAAAAGTTCTATCATTCTGTCATAATGGTTCTTTGTAATATACATTGAATCATTGATTCTAATAAGCACTCCTTTTTGTGCGAGAAGCTTCAAAATATCAGTTAAGTCCTTTTCTTTGATAGAAAGTTTGGATGCAAGTTCATGTCGCAAAGAGGGTTGATATCTTTCTTTATCAAGGATATCAATTATCTGCCTTTTTAGTGTCTCAATTGAATCACCATCTGGAATCTTAAAATCTCTGAGTCTTATTATATCCTTATCTACGATCACTTCTTTTATTTGTGGAATAAGACAAAAAATAGATTCTGATTGCCTACCTTCAGCAATAAAGTGCTGTTTGAGTTCTTCCTTTGGAAGGCCTGCTTTAAATTGGTGTGTCTCATGGAACTTTGTAAGGATTGAGATCAAGCGCTTTTTAAAGGTTTCGAAGATATCTCTATGGAAAAAGTGATCCTGATGTTTAATGATTAAACCTTTTTTGACCAATTGCTCAAGGTTTGCACCAATTTCTGATAAGTTATCCCTTATCCAACCCTGAATTTCTGAGATCCTTAAACCTTTGAACTTAGACATTTTAATTTTTGTTTCTATCTTTTGCATTAAAGAACCTTTATCTAAAAGTATTAAGTCATCTAAAGGCTCTCCTTTTTTTCTTTTCCTTGGGATTGGATCGATGATTTCACCTCCTCCTATTGTCTCCAGTGGGGAAAATCGTCTAACGATATATCTATCTCCAGCAAGAGCTACAACTGGATCTTGTAATCTAAATTGGCACAAACATGATTCACCAGCAGAAATTTCATCTTTATTATAGATAACCACTCTCGCAATAGTCTCTAAGGTGCCTAAATAAAAGTGGACTAAGCTTCTATTTTTAACGACTGGTGCGGTTTTAAGAAGCTCCAATCTTGCATCGAGAACCTTTGTTAGATTAAACTTATTGGGAACCACTACTAAATCACCTCTTTTAAGTTCGTCTTTATCAACTCCTTGAAGGTTTAAGCCTATTCTTTGACCTGCATAAGCTTTTTCGACACTTTTCCCATGAGTTTGAAGACCTCTCACTTTACTTTTAGTACCGACTGGTAATATTTCCACTGGAGAGTCAAGTTCGATTGTACCTGAGAGAACTGTGCCTGTAACGATTGTTCCAAACCCCTTCAGAGTAAAGACTCTATCAATAGGTAACCTGAATAGAGCATCTATTAATTTTGGTTCTACTTTTAATGCTACTGATCTAATTTTATCCTTTAAAAGATCGATATTGTAACCAGTCTTTGATGAAACAGGAATTATTTCTGCATCTTGTAAAAAGGTACCTTTTATAAAATCTCGAACGTCATCAGTGATTAGGCTAAGCCATTCTTCATCTACTAAGTCAGACTTAGTGATCACCACAATACCACTTTTTATCTTTAATAACTCACAAATTGCGAGATGCTCTCTACTTTGAGGCATTATCCCTTCATCGGCAGCTATAACCAACAAGACAATATCAATACCTCCTGCTCCGGCCAGCATATTTCTGATAAGTCTTTCATGCCCTGGGACATCTACAATGCTAACAGTTAAATCATCATGGGGATAATAGAGATTTGCAAATCCGATATCTATTGTAATACCTCGTTCTTTTTCTTCCTTAAGTCTATCAGGGTCTGTTCCTGTTAAAGCCTTCACAAGAGCAGTTTTACCGTGGTCAATATGTCCAGCAGTACCAAGTACTACATTTTTAGTCATGACTTGTCACAAAATTCTTTAAAGCCCTTTAGCATCATGATACCAAGTTTTTGGCTCTTTTCAGGATGGAACTGTGTAGCAAAAATGTTATCTCTCCATACCATAGAAACAAAATCAAAACCGTAATTTGTCTTTGCAGCTATTATGTCGCAATTTTGAGGAGATACATAGTATGAATGGACAAAGTAAAAATATGATTCATCTGGTATATTCTGACAGATAGGTGGTTTTCTTATGAAATAAATTGAATTCCAGCCCATATGGGGGATCTTTAGTCTTTGCGACTCTGGAAAAGAATTTGTGAGATTATCGAAGTTGAATTTTTGCACCTTCCCCTCAAATATTGACATACCTTTGCAGAATCCAAACTCTTCGGACTCTGAGAATAGAACTTGAAGTCCAAGACAAATTCCAAAGTAAGGTTTACCTTTGGCTATCTCTGTCTTTACTAATTCAAGAAGTTCTAATCTCTCAAGATTTTTCATACAATCACGAAAGGCACCAACACCGGGCAAAACTATCCCCCTCGAGTTTGAAATTACTTTGCGGTTTTGTGTAACAGCTACTTCTGCACCAGTTTTTATTAAAGCTTTTTCTACGCTCTTTAAATTTCCCATTCCATAATCTATTATTGCAATCACGGTAGTATCACTTAACCTAAAATGTATTTTTGATTAGATTAGATCAAATTGGCTCTTTATCTTAAAATAAGAATATTTTAACACAACTGATTTGAATAAATTTGTCGATCTTTAAGATAGGAGCTACGATAAAATCATAATTTTAGAGTTTTTAAAAAGTTTTTTAATTTTAATATTTATGTAACATTAGTTTAATATCCTTTTAATACATCTCTCTTATAATAGTAAGTGAAAACAGATGATATAAGACAAAAAAAGGAGGTCAAGATGTTAAAAAAAGTTTTTCTCTATTTACTTGTAATGGTGTGTTTCACATCATTGCATGTTATGAATGCTTTTTCTGCTGATAAGATTGTCAAGATCGATGGTTCAAGCACAGTCTATCCTATTACAGAGGCGGTGTCAGAGGAATTTCAGAGGGCAAAAAAGGGTGCAATTAAAGTGACAGTTGGCATTTCAGGTACAGGTGGTGGTTTCAAGAAGTTCTGTAGAGGTGAAACAGATATTAATAATGCCTCCAGACCCATTTCAAAAAAAGAAATAGAGGCATGTAAAGAGGGAAAAGTAGAGTATATTGAGTTGCCAATCGCCTACGATGGTCTGGCAGTGGTAGTTAATCCCCAAAACACTTGGGTAACATCTCTCACTATAGCAGATCTTAAAAAGATGTGGGAACCTGCGGCAGCAGGTACTATTAAAAAATGGAATCAGGTTAGACCAGAATGGCCAGATGCACCTCTCAAACTCTTTGGACCTGGGGCAGATTCTGGAACTTTTGATTATTTCACCGAGGCTGTAGTGGGCAAAGCAAAATCATCTCGTGCAGATTTTACAGCAAGTGAAGACGATAATGTTCTTGTTCAAGGAGTTGCTCGAGATAAATATGCACTTGGTTATTTTGGATTAGCCTATTACGAAGAGAATAAGGATAAACTTAAGGTTGTAGCTATCGACAGTGGTAAAGGTCCAGTTAGCCCTTCTGAAAAGACTATTATGAATGGCACATATACTCCTCTTTCACGTCCCTTGTTGCTCTACATTAACAAAGAGGCAGCTACCAAGAAACCAGAGGTAAAAGAGTTTGTAGATTTCTTTCTTAAAAATGCAGCAAAACTAACAAAAGAAGCAAGATATATACCACTACCAAAGACTGCTTATGAGCTTGCACAGGATAGATTTGCAAAGTTAAAAACTGGTACTATGTTTGGTAAAGAGGAGACAGTAGGACTAAGGATTGAGGATTTATTAAAGTTAGAAGAAAAAAGCAAATAAAAATATAAAACAAAAGAGCACAATATCTAATATCTAATGAAAAAGAGGGATGTCCCTCTTTTTCATTTTTATTTAACATTTTTGTAATATCTTTGTAACATTTTTATGATACTATTATAAGATTTAAAGATTTAAAGAGAATTTAAGGGAATAAATTGAAGATTAAGAAAATCAAAGAAAGATCTATAGAATCATTACTTTTTATATGCGCTCTATCATCGATCTTTATAACTATAAGTATTGTGGTTGTTTTATCTTATGAAACATTAGAGTTTTTCAAAGAAGTTTCAATTTATGAATTTTTTACAGGGACTACATGGGCGCCGCTCTTTGAGCCACCTAAATTTGGGATTTTACCTCTTGTTATGGGCACATTGCTTACTACATTTATAGCTCTATTAGTAGCTTTACCGTTAGGCTTAATGTCTGCAGTCTATCTAAGCGAATATGCACCTCATAAGGTAAGAGAGATTATCAAACCAATACTCGAATTACTTGCTGCTGTTCCAACAGTAGTCTATGGTTACTTTGCTCTTTTATTTCTTACGCCAATTTTACAGAATTTTTTACCAGATCTTTCAGGATTCAATGCTTTAAGCCCTGGAATTATAATAGGCATAATGATTATACCTTATGTAAGTTCAGTTAGTGAAGATTCTATGAGAGCTGTCCCAATGCACATAAGAGAAGGCTCCTATGCAATGGGTGCTACTAAATTTCAGACAGCTTTTAAGGTAATCATCCCTTCTGCCTTTTCAGGAATAGCTGCAGCATTTCTGATAGGGATATCAAGGGCAGTTGGCGAGACGATGGTTGTAGCTATCGCAGCTGGGATGATGCCTAATTTTACAATCAATCCCTACGAGCCTGTTCAGACTCTCACAGCCTATATTGTTCAGGTTAGCCTTGGCGATGTCCCCCACGGATCGATGGAGTATAAGACAATATTCGCTGCGGGTATGACTCTTTTTATGATGACACTTTTCTTCAATATAGTAGGCTTCTGGTTAAGAAAAAAGATCAGAGAAGCTTATTAAAAAATATGACCGATTTAAGAAAAAGGATAAAACATAACAAATTTCTAAGTAACATATTTTTAATAATTGGGCTACTTTCTACTATAGTCGGCCTATTTTTATTGGTAGTTCTTTTTATTGATTTATTTATAGACGGTTACCCGAGACTGACCTATAAATTCTTAACCTCCTTCCCCTCAAGAATACCTGAAAATGCTGGAATTCTTTCTGCATGGGTTGGCAGTTTTTTGCTCCTTTTCGTTACAGCTTTAGCTGCGATCCCAGTAGGTATAGCAGCTGGAATATATTTAGAAGAGTATGGTAAAAAAAACTGGTTTACAAACATTATTGAAATAAATATTGCTAATCTTGCTGGGGTCCCCTCGATAGTTTATGGGCTTTTAGCACTTGGTCTCTTTGTTTACTTCTTCAAATTCGGAGAGAGTATTTTAACAGGAGGTTTGACCCTTGCTCTTTTAATTTTACCCATGGTAATTATGTCGACGAGAGAATCGATAAGGGCTATACCTAACTCAATTCGGGAAGCATCTTATGCCCTTGGGGCAACAAAATGGCAAACAATCCAATGGCACCTCTTCCCTTATTCTCTTGGAGGAATTTTAACGGGTATAATAATAGGATTATCAAGAGCTATAGGAGAGACTGCCCCAATAATAACTGTAGGGGCTTTAACCTTTATAGCTTTTTTACCATCATCACCTATCTCTTCGGAATTACCTTTTATATCTTTAAGATGGTTATTTGATCCTTTTACTGCTATGCCAATTCAGATGTTCAACTGGGTAACGAGACCACAAAAAGAGTTTCAAGTAAATGCAGCTGCTGCAGGAATAGTTTTGATGGTCATGACTCTTATTATGAATGCACTGGCTATTTATATTAGATATAGATTCAGGAAGAAAATCAAATGGTAAAAGATAATATTAAGGCAGAGGTTAAAAATCTTAATTTTTTTTATGGTAAAGTGCAAGCTTTAAAGAATCTCAATATTTCAATTTTAGAAAAGAGGGTCACAGCTTTAATAGGCCCTTCAGGTTGTGGTAAAACAACCTTTCTTAGGTGCTTCAATAGAATGCACGACCTCTACCCACATAATAGATATGAAGGTAGCATCATCTTAAACCCTGATAAAATTGATATCATATCCCCTCAAATAGACCCCATAGAAGTAAGGATGCGTATTAGTATGGTCTTCCAAAAACCAAATCCTTTTCCAAAAAGTATTTTTGAAAATGTAGCCTATGGTTTAAGAGTAAGGGGGATCAATAGTAAAAAGGTTTTAGCAGAAGTGGTCGAGAAATCTTTAAGAGGAGCTGCATTATGGGATGAAGTAAAAGATAGAATTGATAAGCCAGCTTTTGATCTCTCCGGTGGACAACAACAAAGGTTGTGTATAGCTCGTGCTTTAGCCACTAACCCAGAAATTTTATTATTTGATGAGCCAACATCTGCTCTCGATCCTATTGCTACTTCTAAAATAGAAGAACTTATTGTAGAATTAAAGAAGAATGTTACTATAATAATTGTTACTCATAATATGCAGCAGGCTGCAAGGGTTTCAGACTATACCGCTTTTATGTATTTAGGAGAGCTTATAGAATACGGCAAAACAGAGAAATTTTTCACTGCCCCAACAGAAAAATTAACAGAAGAGTATATTACTGGGAGGTTTGGATAATGGCGATTTTTGATGAAGAATTAGCTAAGCTTAAAGGGAAGATTCTCGAGATGGGGGCTCTTGTAGAGAATTCTATCAGGGACTGCATCAAAGCTCTTTTAGAAAGAGATAACGCCCTTGCAGAGAACTTAATCAAGAAAGACCATTTAGTTAACGCCCTTGACGTTGAGATAGACGAAGAGTGCATCCGATTAATCGCTCTCAGACAACCAAAGGCTAGCGATTTAAGATTTATCACGACTGGGATGAAGATAATTACCGATCTTGAAAGAATGAATGACCTTGCTGTAAATATTGCTGAAAGAGTTTTAGAACTCAATAAAGAGCCTGCCATAAAACCATATGTTGACATTCCTCGGATGAGAGATATAGCCCATGGAATGACCAGAGATGCTTTAGACGCCTTTGTGAACAAAGACAAAAGATTGGCTATGGATGTAATAATGAGGGATGACGAGATTGACGATCTCAAGCATTTAATAATCAGTGAGCTAATATTTTTAATGCTGGAAAATCCTAATCTTATATGCAGAGCGCTCAGAATTATTTTTATTGCTCAATATCTCGAACGCATCGCAGATCATGCAACAAACATAGCTGAAATGGTAATTTACCTTGTTGAGGGCAAGATAATAAGGCATACAACCGTTGCTGAATAGTCTTTCTTAAGTTCCACATTTTTTCTAACTCCATCGTATTTCCTCAAAATAAAATCTCTCTGAAATATAATTAAATCTTTTCATGATTTAGCCTCCTTAGTTTCTTTTCATAGGCAATAGATAGAGACTATCTATTGCTGTAAGAGTATATATAAACTCTTCCTTGCCTGATGCTCCACTGTGATGCACAAGATCTATCTCAATGTAACCAGACTTTCTGGGTTTGTCAAACCAAGACTCTACTTTTATGGATTTCTTAAGATTACTAATGAATGGATTGCTGGAGATTTACCTAAAAATTGTGTAAAAATGGTTATGGTAAAATT
>CAYPJO010000047.1:0-14924 GCA_964411065.1 uncultured Thermodesulfovibrio sp. | reverse complement strand
GAGCAAAAGAACAGTTTAAATATTCTCAATTACACTTTAATATGGATGTTTCCATAATAATCGTCATTGGAATACTAAGGATCTACTGATTAATTGTATTAGCTCAGTTTATCAAAGTATCAAGAAGTTTTCTTTTGAAATATGGATTGCAGATAACTGCAGTTTCGATGATAGCGTAAGGGTTGCTAAGGAATTATTCCCAGAACTAAAAATAATAGAAAATCAATATATTCAGGTTTTGCGAAAGCGTGTAATCAAGCATTAAGAAAAATAACGACTAATTATGTCATTTTATTGAACACCGATTGTATTTTATGTAATGGAGCAGTTGATAGTGTAATTAACTTTATGAATGAAAATGAAAAAGTTGGAGTCTATGGTGGACACCTTTTAAATTTAGATAGCAGTAAACAGAATTCTATAGCTAATACCCCAACTCTTATAACTGAGCTTTTTAATAAGTCTATTTTGAGAGGGCTCTTTCCAAAAAAATACTTAGGTAAAATGAGACAGGATTGCTGCACTAAAATTTTTTCTTTTTACTTTGAAGTGACAGATTAGTGCCTTAATATAAAGAAAAATGGCTAGCTTATTTTCTTCCCTTCTTCTGCAAAAGTATATCATCTGCAGGGACAGGCAGCTAAAAAATTGCATATTAATTCGAGGATAGAGTACTAGAGATCAAGACATAGATTATATTCTTTAAAACATTACAGAAGCACGGTTTTAATAATCTTATTAATGATGGGGCTACTATTGAAAGTTTCCATGGGACTACTCTTAAACTTCTTTTGCTGTGTCTTAACAGCCTTTCATTATAATAGAGCTGTTGAAAAAGCAAACGCTACTTTATGATTTTGCTCTGGCATTGCTTAGGGTGCTCACAAGAATATGGCTTAAGAAAAGTTTCCAAAAACCCTCAAGAAAGAACTGAAAAAGGTTAAAGTTTTTTAGAAAATCTTTCAACAATTCTTTTTATTATCTCAGACGTAGATATTCCATCAAAAAATGAAAGACTCAAAACCATGGGCACTAAATCAGAACCTATAATATTCTCTCTTTTCCAATCTCCGCCTTTCACCAAGATATCTGGCTTTATTTTTTTAATCAACTCATAAGGAGTTTCCTCATTAAAAATGACTACATAATCGACCATCTCTAAGGATGAGAGTATCTCGGCTCTTTCTGTTTCAGGTATAATCGGTCTAAAAGGCTTTAAAGAGGCTATTGATTTATCAGAATTTAAGCCAACAATCAATATATCCCCTAATTTTTTAGCCTCCTTAAGATATCTCACATGTCCTACATGTAAAATGTCGAAACAACCGTTAGTAAAGACAATTTTTCTGCCCTGTGATTTAAAGGCTGAGATTTCCCTTTCTAATTCTTGTTCTGAGATAACCTGTCCCATAGATAGAGAACAATTCTATATAAGTAGAAATCAAAAATTTTATTCCCTGCTTAGAGTTGATAATAGCTCTTTTGCTTGCTGAATAACAACTTTATCGCTATTATAACTAGCCTTTTCTATTGCCTCATCAATATCAAACCATTTTGCATCATCAACTTCCCACCCATGTTTGTTTAAATCGCCCTTTAGATACTTCACTAAAAAATATAAAACGGTCTTTTTGCATTTCACATTATCCCTTTTTACATAAAACCAGTAAGATTTTTCGTCTATGAAACTTATTATCTCGGTATAAAGTCCTGTTTCTTCCAGTATCTCTCTAATAGCCGCATCTTCAGCTTTCTCACCTTTGTCTATTAATCCCTTAGGCAAAGTCCAAACAGTCTTGTTTTTTACTGCTATCAGAACGATCTCTATTCTGTCGTCGATCTTCCTGTAAATGACCCCGCCAGCAGATTTAAGATATTGTATTGTGGCAGGTTTTACCTTATTTTTATTAAAAATTTTCATACTATTCTGAGCTTTATTTTAGACTTTTATATTAGATTTATTTTAACCCACAAAATATGATACCCTGCAATTAATAGCAGGGTACCCTATTAATATAAAAATTCAAAGTTCATAGAGCTCTAAAGAGCTCTTAAAGCTTGTAAGGTTATTTGGTCACAATAATCCTGTGACCTGTAATCTGTAGTAAAATGACAACTAATATTACTATAACTAATAATGCGATTATAACGCCAAGTCCATCGCCTCCGACCTTCATCTCATCGAGTTGTTTTGCAAGCCAGTGTATCTGATGATCATCAAGTTGAGATAAACGATTATTAATCTCATCGGCTGAAAAGCCTAAATCCTCAAGTCTTTTTTTGATAGCTTTGGACTCTAATGCTTTCTGAATAGTTGAGAGATCTTTTGCTCTGTCCTGAGTTGAGATGGACGTCAACTCAGATGGAGAAAAACCGGCATCTGCTCTGGGAACAATAGATATCAAAATCATTGCAAACACAAGATACCATGTCAAAGGTTTCATAAAAAGAGTCATCCACCTTTCACCTCCTTTTGCATATATGTTTAAAAAAAAGCCTTTATCAAAAGCTCAAAAAATTCCATTCTTTAGTGTTTTCTACAAACTTTCTAGTCTTAGCAACCTATGATTTCACTGGACTCAAAATTTATTTCCCTATTGAATAATACTCCACCTCATCTTTTTCTGTAAATACCTAAATTCTTTTACTCACCCCCCTCATAAATTTCTTACGAGGTCAATCTTATCAGTTTTATTTTAAAAGAAGTACTCTTTTATATAAAATATTTAAAAGCCTCTTAAGACTGCTATGTTCTTTTGTAGTTTCTCAAATTTGTTTAAAATTATACAATAATCATGAAAAAAGTTTTAATGCACATTTGCTGTGCTAACTGTGCCATTTATCCTTACCTATTTCTCAAAAGCAGCGGGTTAGATATAGAATGTTTCTGGTTCAACCCTAATATACATCCTTACATTGAATACAAAAGGAGATTAGATTCTCTCAAAAAGCTTCAGAACATCTGGAACCTCCAAATTCAATACAACGACTATTATGGGTTGATAGAATTCCTTAAAAATACTATACATAACGAGAATAACCGATGTGAATATTGTTACAAAGTGAGATTGGAGGAAACAGCAAAAAAAGCTATAGAGCTCTCAATCGATACTTTTACAACTTCTCTACTTGTAAGTCCTTTCCAAAAATTTGATATGATAATAGATATTGGTAAAGAAATAGAGAATAAGTTTTCAGTTATTTTTTATTATGAAGACTTAAGAAAAGGCTTTATCAAAGGGCGGCAGATTTCAAAGGAATTGGGATTATATCAGCAAAGATATTGTGGTTGCATCTATTCTGAAATGGAGAAATTTAAACGATGAGCAAGAAGTTATAATGGTTTAGGTTATGAATGGCTTAGAGGATTTTGGTAAAATTCTAATCATCGGCGGGTTAGTAATAATTGCCATTGGAGCTTTACTTTTGCTCTCTGGTAAGATAACTTGGTTAGGACGTCTACCAGGAGATATTTTAATACAGAAAAAGAACTTTACATTTTACTTCCCTTTAGCAACGAGTATACTCTTAAGTATTGTGCTAAGTATAATCCTATGGCTATTCCTTAGGAAATGAGTAATTCAATTGATAAAATTTTCAGACTCAAAATATTATCTACAGTCCTTTTTCTATCACTAACAATAATAATTTCATTCTCCTCAAGCTATGCAGAAGAGACCATCCGAGTTCTAATTGTTGAACCAGCAAATCCTCTTCTACCTGATGATAATGAAAAACTTCAAAAAATAGGTACCCAAAAAGGTGAAACAATCCTCTATGGGAAAAAATACTCCGGTTTGTTAGAAGTCTGGAAAGGTACAAAGGGATTATATGTTATAAATGAGCTCCCCCTTGAAGATTATTTAAAAGGAGTTGTTGCAGGTGAAGTAGGAGCTAATTGGGAGTTTGAAGCTCTTAAGGCACAAGCTGTTGCCTCAAGGACTTATGCTATATATCAAAAAAGAAAAAACTCTAAGAGCTCATTGTATCATCTGACATCCTCCGTTTTACACCAAGTTTATAGTGGAGATACTATCAAAGAAAATATTTTAAAGGCTGTGAATTCCACAAAGGGTGAGATCCTAACATATGAAGGCGCTCCAATCTTAGCTCTTTATCATTCCACAAGCGCAGATATGACAGAGGAATCCTCAGAGGTTTTTGGCAGAAGCTTTCCTTACCTAAAACCGGTGCCAACAAATTCTGAGCTTTCTCCCTTTTATGTATGGGAAAGACGTTTATCAGCTGGCGATATCCAAAAAGCCTTAAAAATCAGTGAAATCAAAGAGATACAGCCATACTCCAATACAGTTACAGGTAGGGTGAAAGATTTAAAGATTCTAACGATTGATGGTGAAATCCTTTATACTGCAAAAGATTTAAGGAGAAATATCGGATGGGACAGGTTACCAAGCACTCATATTACAGCTATCCTTAAAGAGGGTGATTATTTTATCTTTCAGGGGAAGGGGTATGGGCATGGAGTAGGAATGTGCCAATGGTCTGCTCAGCAGATGGCAAAAGAGGGTAAAAATTACAGAGAGATACTCTCAAAATTTTATCCTGGGGCTCTTTTAGAATCTAATAAATAATGCTATTAAATGATTTTATTTTCGACCTGCCAAAAAATCTCATAGCATCAAGACCTATAAAACAAAGAGATCACTCCAAGCTTCTTATACTCCATAGAGATGGAAAGATAGACCATAGACTTTTTTATGAGATTATCGAGTATCTTGACGCTGGCGATTTACTAATTTTGAATAATACTAAAGTTTTCCCTGCTAAAATCTTTTGCAGAAAACCTTCCGGCGGTCATTTAGATATTCTTCTGGTAAAAGATATCAATAAAGATAATACATGGGAAGTAATCTATAGTGGAAAGTATGAAGGAGAAATTTTACTTTCTGATAACAAAAGAGGCATCCTATGGATTGAATACAATAGAGAAGCTGGAGAGAAAAAGAAATTCCTTAAATTTCTTGATGTTCAATCTTCTGAAATTAACGATTTGATCTGGAATTATGGTTTAATGCCCTTACCAAAATATATAGGGAGACCACCTGATAAAGAGGATTTATCTACCTATCAAACTGTCTATGCTAAGGAAATAGGTTCCATAGCAGCTCCAACTGCAGGTTTACACTTTACGGAGTCATTATTAAAAAATATCGAGAACAAGGGGATTTTAATAAGATCAGTAACTTTGCACGTTGGCGTCGGCACTTTTAAACCGGTCAAAACACAAAAAATAGAAGAGCATAAAATGGATGCCGAATTTTTTGAGATTGAGACATCTCTTCTTGAGGAGATCAATAACACAAAAAATAGAGGTAACAAGGTTGTAGCTGTAGGAACTACCTCAACTCGCGCAATTGAGGGATATCTGAGCGGAGATTATACTGAATTACAAAGAATTTCAAAAAACAAAGAGAGCAAAATATGTGGCTACACTAATATTTTTATTTATCCTGGCTATAAATTTAGAGGGATTGACAGCCTTATTACTAATTTTCACTTGCCACGTTCAACTCCTCTTCTTCTTGTTTGTGCTCTTGCTGGTAAAGAAAAGACATTTAAAGCCTATGAAGAGGCAATAGCCAGAAATTATAGATTTTTCTCTTATGGTGATGCTATGCTTATTTTATAGGGCAATTATTAAAATAAAAAATTTTGTTCTTTACAAATATAAACTTCTTTAAGCTTTAGAACAATAAAGAGATTCAGAGTGATGCAAGTCCTTAAATCTGAAAGATGTAGTATTTCAGAAAATTCTTTAAATTTTGAAGATATATTTAAAAGACATTTGGAGGTCATACGAAAACAGTAGAACTTGAGCTTGATGAATCCAGGGAGTATCCCTTTGTACACGGTGGCCTCGATAAGACATTTAAAATAATCGAGGATCTGATTGAAGTCGCAATTAACGTCAGAGGCAACAAACTGATAATCCGAGGCGAAAGTGAAAGTGTTGACAGGGCTACTCATTTAATTCAAGAGATAAGGGCTGTTAATAAAGATGGTTATATTTTAAGACCCGAAGACATAGCCTCCGCAGTTAAATCCCTTTCTGAAGGCAAAGATGTCTCTGTAAGAAGTCTTTTTTCAAGCAGTATCCCAGTCTCTTCAAGAAAAAGGTTTGTAATCCCAAAGACCGAAAATCAGAGATTATATGTTGAAGCCATTCAGAACTATGATATTGTATTTGGGATAGGTCCAGCCGGTACAGGTAAAACCTATTTAGCAATGGCGATGGCAATAAATGCTTTTTTGAATAAACAAGTATCAAGAATTGTTTTGGTTAGGCCTGCAGTTGAGGCAGGCGAAAAACTCGGTTTTCTCCCTGGAGATATCGCCGAAAAGGTTAGTCCCTATCTTAGACCTTTATATGACGCTCTTTTTGATATGATGGAGATAGATAAGGCAACCAAGTTAATAGAGAGAGGCAACATAGAGATAGCTCCTCTTGCTTTCATGAGAGGAAGGACTCTAAATGATTCCTTTATAATTCTGGATGAAGCTCAAAATACCACTACTGAACAAATGAAGATGTATTTAACAAGACTTGGATTTAGTTCAAAAACTGTGATAACCGGAGACATTACCCAAATTGACCTTCCCACAGGGAAAAAATCTGGACTTGTAGAAGCCATTAAAGTCTTAAAAGATATACAGGATATAAAGATTATCTATTTCTCTGAGCAAGATGTGGTAAGACACAAACTTGTTCAGGAGATTGTAAGGGCATATGAGAGATATGAAAAACGGACATCCGAAGAGTAGCCTTTCAAAAATTAGAAATATTCGTGAATTTCTAAAATTTCATTTACAAACTAATAAAGGTGAAATTGAGAGAATTATATTAATAGTTTTTTTTAGTTTTATTTTATCCCTTCTTATTCAGGATGTTTTCACCATCGAACGCTTTATAGGTAGTTTTCTTCTCCTCTCTATAATACTCTTTATATTTTATAAGGATGTAAAACGATATAAACCTGCCTATTCAAAGGATCTTAAAATGCTCCTTTTATTAGGCACTCTTATGTCAATTACGATTATTTTTAGTCGATTTTTTACTTATATTAATGAAGCAATCCTAACAGGTCTTAAATTTACACCTGGAGATAGCTATATTTATGGGGCACCCATTCCGATGGGAGCGATGCTTGTTACTTTAGTATTCGACTTTCATACTGCTATTATCTTCTCTTTTATAATAAGCCTAATTGCAGGAATCTGGTTAAATGAACCATTTTTTTTAGTATACTCCTTTATTGGTAGTTTAACAGCGGCATTTTGCGCTATAAAGTGCAAGAAAAAGTCTTCCTTAGTGAAAGGTGGACTCTATGTAAGTATAGTCAATATTATAACAGTCATAATTATCTTTTTAATAAAGGAAGATTTTCTGTCATCTTTTAATATATCTGCAATTTTTTTTGCTGCTACCTCAGGAATTATAGTTGCTTCAATAGTTTTAACGATCTTACCTTTAATAGAGTATTTGTTCGGTGTTACAACAGATATTAGCCTCGTTGAACTTTTGGACCTTGATCATCCCCTAATGAAAAGCCTAATGATAAATGCTCCAGGGACCTATCACCATAGTGTTATTGTGGCAAGTCTCGCAGGTGCTGCAGCAGAGGCAGTTGGAGCTAATTCTTTATTAGCAAGGGTTAGTGCTCATTATCATGATATTGGCAAGATTAAAATGCCAGAATATTATATCGAGAATCAGACAAGCCCTATAAGTAAGCATGAAAAATTGACTCCCCACATGAGTAGCATGATTATAATGTCCCATGTCAGAGAAGGTGTTGAATTAGCAAAACAATATAAATTACCAGAGTCTGTAATAAATATTTTACAACAACATCACGGCACGAGCAGTATTACTTTCTTTTATCAAAAAGCTAAAGAGCAAGTCTTCGACTCTCCTCCAGATATAGAAGACTATCGTTATCACGGACCAAAGCCTCAAAGTAGAGTAGCCGCCCTCGTTATGATGGCAGATGCCGTTGAGGCAGCCTCCAGATCTCTTATCGATCCCACACCTGCAAGAATATCTGCTCTCGTTGAAAAAATAATCAATAATATCTTTTTAGATGGTCAAATAGATGAATGTGAGCTGACCTTAAAGGACTTATCTGAAATTAAAAAGAGATTCACCTACATTCTAACAATAATATTCCATAAAAGGATTTCTTATCCAGATTTTACAGGCAAAGAGATAACTTCAAAAAAGCGTACCCCATATGCTCCACCAATAACAGATAGGGTCCTTGGTAAGGAACCAACAACTATGTCTTCTAAGAGCAATGGTGATATCGATCTCAAACAGACAGAGACAAATAAAAGTAAACTATCCGAAGATAAAGAGACTTCTAAAGAGGGCTCTTAATTTATCCTTATCTGAAGGTTTGTGTAATAATCGTCTTCTAATGAAGTTATTAAAAGTTAAGAATACCTCTGTAGAACTAAGTGTATTGTTTCTAAGTGATAGGGCTATGAAAAGTTTAAATAAAAAATATCGGGGTATAAATAAAACAACAGATGTTTTGTCTTTTCCCCAATTAACCTCTGATTATAAATCAGAATTTTTTCTGAGAAAAAGAACACCTGTTTTTTTAGGTGATATTGTTATAAATGCTAATTATGCAAAGAGGCAGGCACTCATTAATAAATCATCATTTTACTACGAGGTTTTAAGATTATTGATTCACGGGCTTCTCCATCTTTTAGGCTACGATCATGAAAAAAATAAATACCAGAGAAAAAAAATGTCTTTAGCAGAAAACAAATTGCAAGACCTATTGGGAAAAATTTAAAGCTTGTTCAAAACCCTCTCAATCGCCCTTTGCTTTCTGGAGATCCTGAAAGCATTGCCCTTTTTAATTTTAGTTCTTTCGTAATCAGCAACCTCCCTCTCAGCATCATTAGCGACAATACTATTGCCCCGAGCAGTTTTTTCTAAAACTTCATAAAAGGTTTCTGAGGATATCGGTATGGAATTTACAGACCAGGCATATTTTACAACTTCTCTATCGGAGGAGACCACAATCCACTGTCTTTTAACCTCAGAAATAATACTTTTAATAGCCTCATCTGCTGTCTGCCCAACTTTCGTAAAGATTACCTTTATGTTACTTTTATGAGAGATGCGTTCGATCTTCTCGCCATACTTATGGGCATCAAAAACTACTGTTATATTATAATTCTTATTCTTGTTGTATAATACTAACTTATCTATTAAGTCGTTTCGAGCCTTTTCGATATTTCTATGGAAAATCCCAATCAGATTATATCCATCAATAATTAGATGCATTTTAGTACTCCACAATTCTAAAAGTTAAGAATAAAGGCACGCCCACCTAGAGTAGCTGATTAGAAATTCAAACCCTATCACTCGGTCTAAGACTAATCAGGTTCCACATATCTTCGTCAATTTCATCAATATATTCTGAGATTTGATATATTTTTCCGCAAACCTTACAGAGCAAATGTACCGTAGTTCAAGTAAAGGAAAGCCTTAATTCACCTTCACAAACCCTACATCTCATTGTAAGCTAACTCACTTATTGATGTTACAATAATTGTTTTTTAATATTTTTATAACTATGAAATTTTATAATTTCTTTCATTTCTTTAACTGCCTTGGTAAGACCCACTAAGACTGCTCGTGATATTATACTATGTCCAATATAAAGCGCTCGTATATCAGGGATAGAGGCTATTGATGCAACATTGTAATAGGTCAAACCATGTCCAGCATTTACAAGTAAGCCAATTCTATTGCCCATCTTAGCAGATTCAACAATTCTGAATAATTCCTCTTTCTGTTTAAATCCTTTGGAGTTAGCATATAATCCTGTATGAATTTCTACCATATCAGCACCAAGTTCTTTGGAAATCTCAATATCCACTATTTCAGGATTTACAAAGAGACTCACAGGTATCTGAGAGTCTTTTAACCTTTTAATAACATTTGTTAAGTATTCCCTATTTTCTAAAACATTCAATCCTCCTTCTGTCGTCAGTTCATGCCGTTTTTCAGGGACTATAGTTACCAAATCGGGCTTGATATTTGTAGCTATCTGAATCATCTCTTCTGTGGCTGCCATCTCAAGATTAAGCTCACAGGGAACAAACTCCCTCAATAGCCTAAGATCTCTGTCATTGATATGCCTTCTATCTTCTCTTAAGTGGACTGTAATTCCATCGGCTCCTCCTAAGATTGTAAGGGTAGCAGCCATAACTGGATCAGGTTCAAAGGTTTTTCTTGCCTCCCGTATAGTAGCAACATGATCAATATTTACACCGAGCATCATAAACTTCTCACCATCCAAATTTAAAGTTTTTATTAATTATAACTATAATTACAATGCCTTTAATCAAAAATTGCTAGAGAAATCTAACTTTTTTTACTTCCAACTCAACTTTTGACCCTTAATTTTAGATATACTATAAAACTTGAAAGTCCCACAGGAAACATAAAGTTCCCTTTACAAGTAATCTGTTTACTCCTCTTTTATTTGATATTTTACAGTTACAACCATGTCTTTCCTAAGAGAGTGATAAACAGAACAATACTTCTCATGGGAGAGAGATATGGCTCGTTCTACTTTTTTGGGGTCAATATTTTTGCCAGAAATTATCAAGGTCATCTCGATGGCTTTGTAATATTGAGGTGGAGTTGGATTTCTCTCAGCGACAATGTCTATCTTGAAGCTTGATAGTTCAACATGCATCTTCTGTAAGAACATTACAACATCAATAGCTGTACAACCTGCCAGACTCAAAACAAGAGCATCAGTTGGTTTACATCCCCACTGGAGATTTGCATCGAATTCTATTTCATAACCTCTCTGAGTTCTTCCAATAAAAATAAATTCCCTATCCCATTCAAGAGTAGCCTTTTCAATTATAGGTACTTTTTCTTTGTATCCCTTTAAAGATTCTATAAGTTTCTCCTTTTCATCCATTACTGTAACCTCCTTTTGATTATGCCACTTAATCTTTTATTATTATGCCTCGAACTTCTAAGTTTGTCAGAAAATATTTTAGAAGATTTTAGACGATATACTGGTATTTGTCAAGAATCTATGTTAGAATTTTCCATAGATGGATAAAATTTTTACTGATTTCTTAGTAATTGGTGGAGGTGTAGCAGGTTTACGGGGAGCTATTGAGATGGCTCCTTACGGAGATGTTATTGTTATTACAAAGGATATCCCTACTGAAAGTAGTACAGAATATGCTCAGGGGGGTATAGCTGTAGCCCTAAGCGATGAAGATGAAGTGGGTATTCATTTTCATGATACGATAAAAGCAGGTGATGGTTTGTGCAGAGAAGACGCTGTAAAAGTGCTCGTAGAAGAAGGACCATCAAGGATACTCGAATTGATTGAGTGGGGTGCCGAGTTTGATAAAGAAGGTTCAAAATTGGCTTTTACTCTTGAAGCCGCTCACTCAAGAAGGAGAATATTACATGCCCATGGTGATTCCACAGGTCGTGAGCTTGAAAGGGTTCTAATAAATAAAGTTAAAACCCTTCCTAAGGTAAAGAGATTCCCCTTTTGTACCGCTGTAGACCTTATATTGATTAACGGCCGGTGCACAGGTGCTTATGTTTTGAGGGATTCCAGGCTTTTTGCAATTTATTCTTCAGTCACCCTTCTTGCTACAGGGGGGGCAGGACAATTATTCTCAAGAACTACCAATCCACTTGTAGCTACTGGCGATGGAATGGCTATTGCTTATCGAGCAGGTGCAGTGTTAGAAGATATGGAGTTCATCCAGTTTCACCCAACTGTTCTTTTTTCCCCCTCTGCTCCACAATTCCTTTTGAGTGAAGCAATGCGTGGTGAAGGAGCTTTATTAAAGAACATATTCAAGGAAAGATTTATGCATAAATACCATCCAGATGCTGAATTAGCTCCAAGAGATGTGGTCTCAAGAGCAATTATTTCTGAATTAGTTAGAACAAAGAGCAACCATGTCTATCTCGACTTAACCCATCTGGATTCTGAATTCATAAAGAATAGATTCCCAAGAATATACTCTACCTGCCTTCAGTATGATGTAGACATAACCAAAGATTTAATTCCTGTATCCCCTGCTGCACACTACACTATGGGAGGAGTAAAGACAGATCTTGATGGCAGAACCAGTATAGAAGGGCTTTATGCTGCTGGAGAGGTTGCTAATACAGGTGTTCACGGAGCAAACAGATTAGCAAGTAATAGCCTACTTGAAGGGCTTGTTTATGGTTATAGAGCAGGGGTTTCGGCAGTTAAGTATAAAGAAAAAGCAAGCTTAAATAAGAATGCTCTACATTCCGAAGTTACCTCATTTAACTTTTCTCCTGTGAGCTTTCAAAAACTCGAAGAGATTAGAACATCTCTCAGAAGATTAATGTGGGAGAGAGTTGGGATTATCCGATGTCGTGAATCACTCACAAAGGCTAAAGAAGCATTGCAGAACTGGAAGTTTTTTGAAGATATAGACTTTAATACAAAAAGAGGAATTGAGCTTAAAAATATGGTAACCCTTGCAGATATCGTGATTGAGTCTGCCCTTTTTAGAGAGGAAAGCATCGGCGCTCACTATAGATCTGATTTTCCATCGAAAAGAATAATCCCGCCAAAACACAGTAAAGTAGTAAAAAAAGGATCAATTATGGAGGTGTCATGGAGTTAAGATATGCCAAGATAGTCTGTACAACTGGTCCATCATCAACTGATCCTGCTATTCTCAGAGAACTCATACAAAATGGGATGGATGTTGCAAGACTTAATTTTTCCCATGCAGATCATGAGACCCATCAGAGAACAACAGAAATTATTCGTAAAGAAGCTTCTGCATTGAAAAGAAATGTCGCAATAATGCAAGACCTACAGGGCATTAAAATTAGAATCAGTGAAATCAAAGGTGGCGGTTTTCACTTAGAAACTGGAGAGAAAATTTTAATTCATCCAGGAAATGATATTACCACTCGGGAAATAATGTATATTTCTTATCCAGCACTCCTGGAAGATGTAAAGATTGGTGATCGAATTCTTATTGATGATGGTCTTATACATTTGCAGGTCATTGGTAAAAATAAAGGTGCTCTTGAGGCAATAGCAATAGAAGGCGGTTTCATAAAGTCTAAAAAGGGCGCCAATTTACCCAATTCCAAGACTACCTTGACAGGCTTTACAGAGAAAGATAAGAAAGATCTTGCATTTGGTTTGAAAATAGGTGTTGATTATGTAGCCATATCCTTCGTTAGGAGTGCTAAAGATATAGAACTTATATATGAATGGGCTAAAGAGAAAGGGGTTGAGTTGCCTCCATTAATTGCAAAGATCGAAAAGTCTCAAGCCCTTGAGAATATAGAAGAGATCATGGATATGGTAGAAGGAATAATGGTAGCAAGGGGTGATTTAGGGGTAGAAACTGAGCCTGAGAAGGTTCCCATTATTCAGAAAAATTTGATTTCTCTTGCAAATAGAAAAGGTAAATTAGTTATTACAGCAACCCAGATGTTGGAATCTATGACTAAACACACAAGACCCACAAGAGCAGAGGCTTCAGATGTCGCAAATGCAGTCCTTGACGGAACAGACGCACTAATGTTGTCAGCTGAAACCGCCGCTGGTGCCTATCCCATTGAAGCAGTAAAGATGATGGATAAAATAATCAGATATACGGAAAAAGAGAAAATACCTAACCAACAAATTATTACAAAGTACGAGGGAAGTAATCTATTCCCCGAAGCAGTTGCAGAAGGGGCTTGTGAAGCTGCGAGAGCTATTGGAGCTAAAGCCATCGTTGTTTTTACTCATTCAGGCTTTACTGCGAAACTTATCTCGAAGTTGAGACCGACTGTGCCAATAGTAGCATTCACTCCTGATCCAAAGACTCTTAATAGATTATCACTTTACTGGGGAGTTAGAGGATATCTTATAATGCGGCAGGATGTAGAAGTACTCGATTCAGATCTAATCACAGAGATTGAAAAGACTCTATTAGTCGAGAATGAATTCAGTCGGGGAGATAAAATAGTTTTTGTTGCAAGCTCTCCTTTTCTTGGTAAACCAAACATCATTAGGTTACAACAGCTTTAATTAATGATTTTCTTGCATACAGTGAAAGCCTTATACTTGTATAAATTAGAGAAAAAGGCAAAATTTATATGCTTCTTTAGTAAAGCCTTTTAGGTTGAAGGGATGTCACTTTAACTTAATATTATTCCCAACTTACAACATCTTTATCTTCTCCTTCACCTCCAGGTTTACCATCTGCTCCATAAGAGATTAAGTCATATTCCCCATGCGAACCTGGTGACTGATAGACATAAGGCCTGCCCCAGGGATCTAAGGGTAATCCTTTCTTTAAATATGGACCTTCCCATTTTTCAATGCCAGGATTATTGACTAAAGCGTTAAGTCCCTCCTCAGTGGTAGGGTATCTTCCGACATCGAGTCTAAATTGATCTAAAGCTTGACCTAGTAACTCTATCTGGGCTTTTGCTGCAGCCTGTTTACCCTTTCCCAATTTTGGGAAAAGCCTTGGACCCACTAAGGCTGCCAAAAGCCCTATAATAACCATTACTACTAAAAGCTCTACCAAAGTAAAGCCCTTTTTATTATTGGCTCTTAATATATGTAAATACATCCTACCTCCTCTATTTAATTGTTTGGTATTGTATCAAAGTATTTGAATCACCGTCAAACAGCAACTTTTAGTGATCGGGCGTATTTACTCAAAATAAAATTTCTATATCAATGGATTCTCTTAATTTAATCAATCTTTGTTTTTTGCTCTCATTAATCAAATCTAAAATTAAAATTCTATTAATCGGAATACCCATCTCGTAGCTCTTTTTTACTTTTCCACTCTGTCTTTCTTTCTGAATTAGCTTCATCTGAGGCATGAAAAAA
>CAYPJO010000046.1:0-14966 GCA_964411065.1 uncultured Thermodesulfovibrio sp. | reverse complement strand
CATAAGAGTTTTAAATTCAAAAAATTTTAGATTTCTGGTAAAATCAATTTATACTGATACCCTTCAAAAGTAAAGATTGAAAGATTGAGATTTTTAATAGACATTAGCCCCTAATATCATGCTTAATTGCTCATTGCAATAATAAATCTATTATTTTCGACTCTCTTACATTTAAGATAGTCTAAAAAGGAGTAAAGATGGATATTAAGGAATTAAAAAAGACTGCTAAAGAGAGACTTAAGGGATTTTGTAGAGTCTGCGATGTGTGCAATGGAGTTGTTTGTGCTGGTGAAGTTCCAGGTATGGGTGGCATCGGAACAGGCAATTCATTTAGGGCAAACATTGAAGCATTAGCTCGATATAAATTTAATATGAGGACAATACACGATGTCAAAAATCCTAATACTACCTTCAAATTATGGAATGAAACCCTTAGTTTTCCTGTGTTATCTGCTCCTTTAACAGGAACTTCTTATAATATGGGTGGAGCCTTAACAGAGTCTGAATTTATTGACGATATAATCTCAGGTTCTTTATTAGCTGGTACTATCGGCATGTGTGGAGATGGTGCTGATCCATCCTTCTTTGAAAGCGGTTTATCAGCCATTAAAAGAAATAATGGCAAAGGAATAGCTATAATAAAACCTCGCAAATATGCTGAGATAATTAAAAGAATTCAACTTGCGGAAGAGGCTGGTGCAATCGCTGTAGGCGTTGATATAGATGCAGCAGGTCTTGTAATAATGTCTATGAAAGGACAGCCTGTTGAACCTAAATCTATAGATGAGCTTAAAGCCCTTATTAGTTCAACTCGATTACCCTTCATAGTAAAGGGGGTTATGACTCTAATAGATGCTTTAATAGCTGCTGAGTGTGGAGCCTCCGCAATAGTTGTCTCAAATCATGGGGGTAGGATACTTGACCATACTCTTGGTGCAGCTGATGTTTTACCCGAAATAGCGATTAACTTAAAAAATAAAATACTGATTTTTGCTGATGGTGGGGTTAGAAGCGGAGCCGACGTCTTAAAACTTCTAGCCCTCGGAGCTGATGCTGTACTTATAGGAAGGCCTTTGATAATAGGAGCTTTCGGTGGCCGTAAAGAAGGCGTATCCTTTATTCTTAACAAGATAAAGAGTGAGCTTATACAGGCAATGTTATTAACAGGTGTTGAAAATGTAAGCAATGTAAACAGGGAAATTCTCGTGAAGATATAAGCATAAGACAAACAATCTCATGCTTTATACAAAAAACCCTATATTAGTTAAAGATAAAAAACTTTTGAGATCATGAGGATAGAGTAATCCAATAGCACTCTGTTTTTTACTGCTGTGATAAAAGACAAACTAATTTCTGAACGATTCTCTCGTGAATAATAAAGATGCCTTCTATTTCTGCATAATTGGGTAATGTTTAGTATGAAGACAATTCGATTAGCAATATGTCAGATTAATCCTACCGTTGGGGATTTTTCTGGTAATGTCCAGAAAATAATAGAGTATTTAGAAAAAGCCTCTCCTTACTGTCCTGAAATTATAGCCTTTCCCGAATTAACAATAACTGGATATCCGCCCGAAGACCTTCTTATGAAGCCCCAGTTTATTGAGGACAATTTAAAAGCTCTTGATAAAATTACAAAAAGAGTTCAAGATACTGTAGTGATCATAGGATTTGTCGATAAAAAGATAGATATATATAACGCTGCTGCCATTATTCATCAAGGCAAAATTGTAGATATATACCATAAAGTACATCTTCCTAACTATGGCGTTTTTGATGAGTTTCGCTATTTCCATGTCGGTTCTCGCTGTCCAGTCTACGAAATAGGAGAGATAACTTTTGGCGTTAGTATATGCGAGGATATATGGTACCCTACTGGCCCCCCAATGATCCAATCCCTTGCAGGTGCTGACTTCATAATCAATATTAATGCTTCACCCTATCATATCGCTAAATCTAAATTAAGGAAAAAGATGTTATCAGTTAGGGCTTTTGATTTTAATTCCATAATTGCCTATGTAAATATGGTAGGGGGTCAGGATGAATTAGTTTTTGACGGGCATAGTTTTGTGGTAGATCAAAATGGCGATATTATAGCTGAGGGAAAAGGTTTTGAAGAAGATCTAATAATTGTTGATCTAAATCTCGAATCTGTCTTTATCAAGAGACTCCATGATCCTCGCAGAAGGCAACAAATTGCCTCTTACAATAAGGAAAAGGTGGAAAGAATAAAAATTGCTCTAACAAGGCATTTATCTGAGGAATTGATCAAAGTTTGTCCACCAAAGTTTTCTCTACCAGCCTCCTCTTACGAATATACCGAAGAAGAAGAGATTTATAAAGCTCTTGTTACCGGCACGAGGGATTATGTAAAAAAGAATGGCTTTGAAAAAGTATGTATTGGATTAAGTGGAGGCGTAGATTCTGCCCTTGTAGCATCCATTGCAGTCGATGCATTAGGTAAGGAGTGTGTTACAGGTATTTTCATGCCCTCTCCCTATACCTCAAAGGAAAGCAGAGAGGATGTTTATAAACTCTGTGCTAATTTAGATATTAGGGTAATCGAAATACCAATTACTCCTATTTTTAATTCCTATCTTGAGACCTTAAATAAAGAGTTTTCTAAGTTAGAACCTATCAGCAGGACAAAAGATACCACTGAGGAGAATATACAGGCAAGAATAAGAGGAAATATTCTAATGGCTTTTTCAAATAAATATGGCTGGCTTATTCTTACAACAGGTAATAAATCTGAGATGAGTGTTGGCTATGCAACTCTTTATGGAGATATGGCTGGTGGATTTGCAGTGATTAAGGATATTCCCAAAACATTTGTTTATAGATTATGTAAATGGAGAAATCAACAATCACCATATAAGGAGCTCATACCTTTAAGGATACTTACCAAAGAACCAACTGCAGAACTAAAGGCAGGGCAGAAAGATACTGATACCCTGCCACCTTATGAGATTCTTGACCCTATCGTTAAGGCCTACGTAGAAGACGATCTGAGTTTTGAGGAGATCGTAGCCATTAATCCAAAATGTGAGATAGAGTGTATAAAAGATGTCATCAGGATGATTGACATTAGCGAATATAAAAGAAGGCAATCACCTCCAGGTATCAAGATAACTCCACGTGCCTTTGGAAAGGACAGAAGATTCCCAATTACAAATAGATACAGGAGTCTGTCAGATGAAAAATAACCCCTTTTATTTTAAAAGTCAACTCAAAATTTATATCTTCTTAACTCTATTTCTATTGATTTTTGCACTTCTTCTACCAGATAACTCCCTTTGCATTGTAAAAAATCAAGAGCCTCAATCTTTCAAATTCAGTAAAAATCCAGATGTTCAACAAATAAAACCTAAAAAGCCTGTTAAAATTAAACTAAAAAGAAGCGCAAAGGGGGAGTACTCCTGGGAGCTATCAGGAGATAATGTAGATGACATAATAAGAGTAGATAAAAGATTAAGAAAATTCTTGGAATTAGAGTAGATCAAGTATAGTGGGAAAATCCTATTAATCATGAATTTATCAAAAAAAAAGAGAGGCATGTTATATGTTGTTGCAACACCCATAGGCAATCTTGAAGATATTACCTTAAGAGCTTTAAGGGTTCTAAAAGAGGTTGATTTTATAGCTGTTGAAGACACCCGACACTCCAAAAAACTCTTAAGTTATTACAACATATCAAAACCACTTATTAGCTATTGGTCAGAAAAAGAAAAAATTAGATCAGAAGAAATAATAGAGCAAATCAAGGCAGGACAGACTTGTGCTCTGATTACCGATGCAGGCACACCTGGCATCTCCGATCCAGGCTACTTTTTAATTAAGAGAGCTGTTGAGGAAGATATAGCAGTAATAGCCATTCCAGGACCTTCAGCAGTTATCTCTGCTTTATCTGTCTCTGGACTCTCTACCGATGAGTTTGTCTTCCTTGGTTTTCTACCATCAAAATCTACAGGACGTCTGAAAAAACTTAAGGAACTCACAGCAGAAACAAGAACAATGATTTTTTATGAAGCTCCCCATAGATTGCTCGATACCCTTAATGATATCAAGGAAGTTTTTGGTAATAGACAAGTAGTAGTGGTGAAAGAGCTAACAAAACTTCATGAGGAGATTTTTAGAGGTAGAGTTAATGATATTTTAAATATTATAGAAAATAAGACAATTGCTGGCGAGTTTATAATCCTTATTGAAGGCTTAGAAAAACAAAAAATGACCTTAGAAGAGGCACTTCATGAGGTTAAACTTTTAATGAAAAGAGGCATTGGCAGAAAAGAGGCAGTTAAAAGGATAGCAAATGATTACGGCTTAAGTAAGAAGGAACTTTACGATAAAAGTATAAACTTAGACGAGTAGAGCTAAAGTTTTGAGAACTTTAAAGGGAAAATTTATTGAATGTGCTCTTACATCTTGGATTTATCACTATTGGGCTTCACTATTCTTTACCTAATCTTTGTTTAATATTTAATAAAAGTAGGACGTAGCCCTTACGGTCCAGAGCATGTAGCAGGTGCAAAATACACAAGAGAGTTTGATAAAAATAGAGCAAATATTTGCAGATATTATGGTGAAAGACTCGAGGGAATAGCTCTTAAACCTTTTAATAACCCAAACAAGTAGGAATAATTCATAAGTTAACTAATAACTCTTCTAAGCCCTTAAATGCTATGAAATACTATCTTTCTAATGATATTGTTCCAAGATTTTTAGAAAACAAATATCTTTACGACATCAAAAGGGATGAACTATATGAAGTCGATGAGGAAGCTTTCTCCTTTTTTAAACAGTGTATAAAAACCGAAGGCTGTGAGATAGATAATTTATCCGCAGAGTTTCGAGACTTTTGTATAAAAGAAAACATTTTAACAACACAGCCCTATGTAAGGGAAATCGGCATTTTGACTCAATCTCCAATTCCCTCGGTAAGATATTTGGAGTTACAGATCACTGATAAATGTAATTTGAAATGTAAACACTGTTATATAGGCAAATCTTCTAATCATGAATTGCCATTAATACTCATTGAAAAAGTTCTCGATGACTTCCAGCAGATGCAGGGACTAAGAGTTATGATTACAGGCGGCGAACCACTTTTGCACAGCGAGTTTGAGGTAATTAATGAACTTTTGAAAAAATATGCATTGCGAAAAATTTTATTTACTAATGGCTTACTCTTAAATAAAAGAATTTTAAAAAAACTCAATGTTGACGAAATACAATTTAGCGTCGATGGCATGAAACATGGACACGAAGTTCTTAGAGGGAAAGGAACTTTCGAAAGAGTGATATCGAAATTAAAGTTGGCAAAAGAAGTAGGCTTAGCTGTCTCAATAGCGACGGTTATACATAGAGAAAATCTTCATGAATTTGAAGAGATGGATACCTATTTTCGCAAAATTGGTGTCAAGGATTGGACAGTTGATGTTCCAATTCCCATAGGAAATTTGAGAGATAATCACCCATTACTTGTTCCGCCTTCCATAGCTGGTAAATACCTTAATTACGGTTTTGGAGAAAGCTACCACTACACCTCAGAAGGATTTGCTTGTGGCCTCCATCTCATCTCAGTTTTAGCAAATGGTTCAATTGCAAAATGCTCTTTTTATGGTGACAAACCTTTGGGACATATTAGCGAAGGATTGAGGAAGGCTGTAGAGAATTCAAAGCCTATTAGATTAGAAGAATTAGAGTGTGCTGAAATTTCATGCCCAGAGATCAAAAATTGTAAAGGAGGCTGTAGGTTCAGAGCCACATTTTTTTCAGATAAAAATAGTAAAAGTTATAAAAAAGATATTTACAAGTGCTATGCTTATGGTATAATTTAATTAGTAGAATGACTACAGTTGGCATGAAGCCAATGTGATAATGAGAGAACTCATTGAATTAGGAGGTAAAAATGACTATCAGAAGAATACCCAAGAAGGGTTCTACCACTTGTAAATGCAAAGGTTCCTGTTAAAGTTTAGGTATCAAGTCGAGTAAAGGGGTCATCTATGACCCCTTTACTATTTGAAATAGTTAATACCAATACTTACAAATATTTAAGAGCAGGAGAATATCTATCCAGTTAGTGCTATAAACAATTTATTTTAATTATTTTAATTCCTCCCTCAAACTGCGAAGTGAAAGAAGATAGGCTTATCTTTGAAATCAAAAGTAGACCCTTTAAACTGTTTCAATTCTTTTTAGACTGAAAAGCAACGGCTAAGCCTTTTGTTAAAAGTTTAAAGAAAAATAGCATGTAAAATTTCTTTAGAACCTAACCATAGACTTCACAGAGTAAAAGACTTTAATCATATTGATTTATCAATAAAGAGAATATCAGTGATTGTACTTGCCTTCATATAAAGTACTTGTTATATGGCATTACTTTTAAGATCGACCGCCACAATCTTCAAACTTAGCTTTCAAATGGAGACGGCTATCCTCTATGTCTAAGATTGTTCATTCAACAATGTTTTTTGGGGAAACCTCTACCTTCTGAGAAACTTTTTTTGATTTTATTATACAAATTATGATATTTTTATAACTTAACTTATTATTAAGTTCGATAATCATCTTCATATGAAATTTTTAATTTTACGGAGGAGTTAAGTTGGCTACAAAAACAGCACCAAAAAAGAAACTCTCTGTTTTAAAAAGAGTTAGGCAATCAGAGAAGAGAAGATTACGAAATAAAGCTTTTAAAACGAGAATTAAAACTCAGATTCGCAAACTCGAAGAAGTTTTAGCAACCAAAGATAAAGATAGAATAGAAGCCGTTTTTAGGGAAACAGTAAAGATTATATCAAAAGCAGCATCTAAGGGGATTATTCATAAAAACACCGCTTCAAGGAAAATCTCAAGAGTTGCTAAGAGATTGAATCAATTTCTGGCTAATAACCCCCTGACCGAACCTTCTCCTCAATCTGGAGTATCTTAATAAGAAGGTTATCAACTACATCAGAAGAGGAGCTTTTGATACTTATATCAGCTTCATGGAGTAATCTAAAGATTTCCGTATAGATTAATTGCTCCTCTTTTGAAGCTCTCTCATATAGCTTCTTATAATGCCAATTAAGAGCTCCTAATAATAAATATGGTTCTAAATTCTTTTTGAGATTGTCATAAACTTTAAAAACCTGTCCTTTATCTCCATCTTTAATAGCTCTTATTAGATCAAAGGCATTAAATTCTCTGCCTAAATAAATATTCTCTTTTAGGTCTGCAACTCCTATTTCATTCTTACCTATTAGGGTAAGCTTTTCTATCTCGGAATTAATCATAAACAATTCATCACCTATAACCTCTAATAAATATTCTATTGCTTCGTCGGTGATTGTAACGTTTTTACTCTTAGCCTTTTCCTTACACCAAGTGTAAATCTCCTTTTCTTGCAAATTAATGTTTAAAACTCTCATTTTTAAAAGTGCTTCCCCAGCAAATATTTTCCTGTGATCTCCCCTACAAAAAATAAAAAGAAGAGAAAAATCAGCAGGATTTTTAACATAATCTTCTATGTTCTTTAATTCCTTTTTGGGAGCTTTTTGAATGTTCTTTAGAAAAACTATTCTCCTTGTACTTAAAAAAGGAAAAGTGTTCAATATGTCAACAATATCACTAATGGAGATCTTTTCATCGATAGAATCAAAGTCATACTGGCTAAAATTAAAAGACTGCTCAATTTTTAATTTTTCCCTAATAAAGTTTTGGGTCTCATACAAAATGAAATCTTGAAATGAAGAAATAAGATAAAGATTTGAAGGAAAGCCTCTTGTCAACTCTTGATAAAAGTCCTTAAAGCTCATTTGAGATTTCCTTGAATCAGTATAAGCCTCACAATCTCTCTTGACAGTTCCTTTAAAGATTCTTCAATAGCTAACTCTTTTATTCCCAAAACATATTCAAGCCTTCCTGTAGATACAAAATAATTCATAAAGGGTTCTGAGATATTGTCGATAGTGAATATTTTTCCAGTATCAGTATCCAATAACCTAAAACTACAAAAAATTATAATTTGGTATTCCGTCGTAAGAAGGCCTTTCTCGGAAAGAGTTTTTATCTCGAACTTGGTAATCTCTCCTTCTATCCTATGGTTAAAGGTTGAATTTATCTCAAAACCATATTGAATAAAAGCATCAGTGAGGCTCCTATATAATTTATCTTGCAAGCCTGGCTCAAAGGTCTTATTCTCTATCTTCCCAATGGATATCTTAGTAAAGGGAAGATGCTCCTTCTTATGGATTGAATAGCCACAGCTGGTAAGAATTGATAATAAGATAATGAAAAAGAATGGTAATATCTTTCTATTCACCGAAAACTCTTCTATAGATAAAATCTACATGTCTTAAATAATATCGAAGATCAAAGATCTCTCTTATCTCATTCTCTGTTAAAAATTCTCTCACTCTTTTATCTTTTATTAATAAATTCATAAAGCTAACCCCTTGTTTCCAGCTTCTCATTGCATTTTTTTGCACAATTTCATAGGCAGATTCCCTTGATAGTCCTTTATCAATAAGAGCTAACATAACTTTTTGGGAGTTATATAAGCCATAACTTCTATCTATATTAGCTTTCATTCTTTCAGGATAGACCAATAAGTTTTTGAGTATATCTATTAATCTATTAAGCATATAATCAACCAAAATAATGCTATCAGGAATTATAATCCTCTCCACGGAAGAATGAGAAATATCTCTTTCATGCCAAAGAGCAATGTTTTCAACAGCTGCAAGGGCATTTGATCTTACAACCCTTGCAAGTCCCGAAAGATTTTCTGCACCTACAGGGTTACGTTTGTGAGGCATAGCAGATGAACCCTTCTGTCCCACCGTAAAAGGTTCCTCCACTTCCAAGACTTCAGTTCTTTGTAAATGTCTGATTTCAACAGCGATCTTTTCTACGTTAGCTGCAATTAAAGCAAGAACAAATAAATATTCTGCATGCCTGTCTCTTTGGATTATTTGAGTTGAGACCGGATCTGCTTTAAGACCTAATTTTTTACATACCCTTTCTTCTAATTCTGGTGGCAAATTAGAGAAAGTCCCCACTGCCCCTGAAATTTTTCCAATAGATATAATCTCCTTTGCTCTATACATCCTCTGAAGGCTTCTTTTTGTATCTTCATACCAGAGAGCAAATTTAAGTCCAAATACCATTGGTTCAGCATGGATCCCATGTGTTCGCCCCATACAAGGCACATCTTTATACTCAAAAGCTTTTGTCTTAAGAACTTCCAATAATCCTTGGAGGTCATCAATAAGTAAATCAGATGATTCTTTCATAAGGAGAGAGAGCGCTGTGTCAACAATATCATAAGAGGTAAGACCTTTATGAATATATTTTGACTCTGAACCAACATGTTCTCCAACTGATGTAAGAAAAGCAATAACATCATGCTTAACGGTCTTTTCAATCTCTTCTATCCTTGCTATATCAAATCCTGCCTTTTTTTTGATCATCTCTACTGCTTCTGCAGGGATCTCTCCCATTTCAGCCCATGCTTCACAAACAGCAATTTCCACATCAAGCCATTTCTTATATCGGTTTTCCGGTTCCCAAATTTGCCCCATCTCTTTACGAGTATATCTTTGTAACATCTTTCACCTCACTATTAGATTAAATAGATAAAGGACATTCTGTACATTTTCTTTCACTACAAAGTTTTACCATACCATAATGACAAAGAACAAAATCGTATTTAAGGGGATCTTCTGAATCGAATAATTTTAAAGACTCTGTTATCTCCTCCGCGGTCTTCCAGTCCAAGGACCTTCTATTTGTGAAATTAAGGCACCTTGAAATCCTTGCAATATGTGTGTCGAGGGGGATTATCAACTTATTCTTGGGTATTCCCTTCCATATTCCTAAATCAATATCCCTATCCCTTATCATCCACCTTAAAAAGAGATTTAACCTTTTACAGGGACTACCTTTTTCAAGAGAAGGATAGAAAAACAAAAATCCCTTTCTTTTTTCTGATTTATAAAAACTTTGTATTTGAGCAAAACCTAAATCTATTTGCTCCCGAAAGGCCTGTATGAACCCTAGTAAAGCTTGTTTTATATTTGGATCTCCATTACTATAATTTTTTTTAAACAAATTTTCAAGGCGCGAATATTTTCTTAGAATTTTCTGGAGGAAGAACAGAAAAGCTAAAATATCATTTGTATCGTTAAACCTATATCTTGCCGTTGAGAATAGCTTTGCTTCTTTTTTGATATTGAAATTGATCACAAAATCATAAGGATTACTACCCATTCTCTTTAAAATTTCACCTATTACTGGAAGGAACAATTTTACTTTACCATAAGCAAAGGATGATGCTACAAATCCAACAACTTCTATGTTCTCAACTTCCTCATATTGATGAAGAAAGAAAATAGGATCAAAACTAAGGCGTTCCTTAAAGTCATACCCGTTATATAAGTCGTCTAGCTTACTTTTGAGATAATCAACATCAAATCGAGGCATTTGAATTCCACGTTTTAACGGTCTGTAATAAAATAAGCCCTGTTAGAAAAAATAATATCACTGAAATAATGGCAAGCCTCTGGCTACCAAAAGTTGAGGATATATATCCGAAAACAAGAGGGCCCATTATAGCTGAAGATTTGCCGATCAAAGAATATACTCCAAAATATTCAGATTCTTGACCCTCCGGTATAAATTTTGCGTAGAACGCTCTGGAAGCTGACTGAATTGTTCCAAGTCCAAAACCAGCAAGGCATGCAACTATAAAAAACAAGATTTTAGTAATTATAAAATAAGCTAAGATTGAGACAGTAACCCATAGAATCAGAGATACTGTTATGACATTTTTTGGTCCCCAAATATCGATTGGTCGCGCTAACAAAAAAGAACCAACTAAGGCTGTAATTTGAACCAATATATACATCAAAATAAGTTCGTGGGTAAGAAAACTCAGAGTAGTTGCCGCAAAAATACTTGAAAAGACAATAACCGTATTTACACCATCTTCGTATAAAAAGTATGCCATTAAAAATCTTCTTTGTTGTTTATTCTTTATTATATCGGATAGCCTTCTAAATATATGTTTGAAAGCGATCAAACCAGTCCTTATAAAGCTTACTTTTGCACACTTATCAGGAGGTAAAAAAATAAATAAGGGCAATGAAAAAATTAGAATAAAGACTGAGACCATAATCCAAACCATCTCAACCATTCCATGGTGAATCAATACTAAAGCTAATAGAAGAGAGATTATAGATCCTCCATAACCTACTCCAAAACCCCAAGCTGAAACCCTCCCTCTATGAGTAGGCTTCGTTATTATTGGCAAATAGGAATTATAAAAAACCAATCCTCCCTCTAAACCAACATTTGCAAGAATTATTAGGAGAAATCCAAAGAGAATCATACCTTCTTCGAGAAAAGAAAAGGAAGCAACAGAAAGAGCGCATAGTAATGTGAAGAATAAAAGGAATCTCTTTCTAATATTTAGATAGTCAGCGATACCGCCTAAAAAGGGGGACGTGATAGCAACAATTGCCATACTTAATGAGATAGCTCTACTCCACCACAAATCACCTTGACCATTTTGATTGCCAACTATATGATTGACAAAAAATACAGGGAATATAACAGAAGCTATTACGGCAGAATAACTAGAGTTAGCAAAATCATAAAGACACCATGAGATTATCTTTTTATCCATAAATACCCTTTTTTCTCTTCTTAATGGGATTATTGAATGATGTGAACTAAAAAAAACAGCATTAAGAAATGAACTTAGATAGTTGAATCTTTTTCATTGATTTTTTCAAGTGCATCTTTTGCCGCCAAATTTTGAGCTTCTTTTTTGCTTCTTCCAGAGGCTGAACCGAACACATGATTATTAATATAAACATCTACTGTGAAAACCTTTTTATGTTCTTCACCTGTCTCGTTTACAACTTTATATTCAGGCAGAATACCATATAATTGCTGAACCACTTCTTGTAATTCACTTTTAAAATCGTACTTTTCCTTCTTAGAGATTAGTTCTTCGATCCTCTGAATATATAAGCCAGAGACCAAAAGGAGAGTAGTCTCGTAATTGCTGTCGAGAAAGACAGCTCCAAAAAGAGCTTCCATGGCGTTAGCAAGCAAAGTCCTTCTAGTCCGCCCCCCTGCTAACTCCTCTCCTTTGCCTAACCTCAAAAACTTACCTAAGGAAATTTTGAGGGCAATTTCAAAAAGCATATTTTTACTTACAAGGTAGGATCTTATTTTAGACATTTCAGATTCTGAAAGGTTTTTGTTATTCAAAAAGAGAATCTCCGAAAGGGTTAGATTTAATACCGCATCCCCTAAAAACTCTAATCTCTCATAACAGTTTTTTGCTTCCTTAGGATTCTCATGAAGATAGGATTTATGAGTAAGAGCTTCAAGGAGTAATTCCTTTTTATTGAAACTATAACCGAGTGTTCTTTCAAGTTCCTCTATACTTTTTGAATATAAGGCAGGCATTAGTACCACCAAAACCGAAGGAATTAGACATTGCATATTCTATTTCCATTGGACGTGCTTTATTAGGAACATAATCGAGATCACATTCAGGGTCAGGATTATGTAAATTGATGGTCGGTAAAACGATACCATTATAAATTGATAGAACAGTAAAGACTGCCTCTACACCTCCTGCAGCACCCAAGAGATGGCCTATCATAGACTTTGTAGAACTAACGCACAATTTATAAGCATGTTCACCAAAAATTGTTTTGATTGCTTCAGTCTCTAACTCGTCACCATACTTAGTAGAAGTTCCGTGGGCATTAATATAATCAATCTTTTCTGGTTCAATACCAGCCTTTTTTAATGCCATCTTCATGCATCTTGCAGCACCTTCTCCTTTAGGAGCCGGAGCTGTTATGTGATAAGCATCGCTTGACATTCCGTATCCAACTATCTCTGCATAAATACGAGCTTTTCTTGCAACTGCGCTCTCGAGGCTTTCTAATATCAAAACCCCTGCTCCTTCTCCCATTACAAAGCCGTCTCGCTCAGCATCGAAAGGTCTACTAGCCTTTTCTGGTTCATCATTCCTAACCGATAATGCCCTCATTGCTGAAAAGCCAGCTATTCCAAGATGAGTTATACAAGCCTCTGCACCACCAGCAAACATAATATCAGCGTCGCCCCTTTTAATTATCTCGTAAGCATCTCCTATTGAATGATTACCAGTAGCGCATGCAGTTACAACAGAAGAGTTAGGTCCCTTTGCTCCAAACCTTATTGAAACATTGCCCGACGCCAGGTTTATTATTAGCATTGGAACAAAAAAGGGAGATACTCTGCGATAGCCCTTTTCAAGATAAATCTTATGATAATACTCAATCGCAGGCAGTCCTCCCATTCCTGCTCCTATGATTACTCCGACGTTTTCAGCAATATCCTCGGTAATTTTTAAACCTGCATCTTCCAAAGCCATAGCAGATACAGCTACAGCAAACTGAATAAATCTATCCATTTTTTTGACTTCTTTCGGTTCTATATATTTTGTGGGATCAAAACCCTTGACTTCAGCAGCTATTCTGGTTGGTAATGAAGAGGCATCAAAATGTGTGATTGGACCAACTCCTGATTTGCCATCTACTGCAGCTTGCCAAGCTTCTTGCAAGCCTATACCTATTGGGCTTATAATGCCCATTCCAGTTATTACAACTCTTCTTTGATTATACATTTTGTTTACTGTCGATTTTATCCTTGATATAAGCTATTGCATCTTTGACTTTACTAATCTTCTCTGCATCCTCATCCGGGATCTCGATATTGAATTCCTCTTCAAAAGCCATAACAAGCTCAACAGTATCTAAAGAGTCTGCACCCAAATCTTCCACAAAAGAGACGTCCGGTGTTATCGCAGATTGATCAACACCTAATTGCTTAGCTATAATTTCTTTCACCTTCTCTTCGACCATTATTCCCTCCACTTTATAAAACTAAAATCCTCCAAATGCCGCTACTACAAAGTTTAAAAAAGTAATCATCAAAAAGGGACATTCTCTCTATAATTTACATATACATGCCACCATTGACATGCAAAACCTGACCAGTAATATATCCTGCCTCTGGTGAAGCGAGAAAGACTACCGCACTTGCAACATCATCAGGGGAGCCAAAACGACCCATTGGGATAGATTTTAGCATCTCATTCTTAATATTCTCAGGAATTGACTCAGTCATGGATGTAGTTATGAATCCAGGGGCAACAGCATTAACTGTTATACCTCTATTAGCATACTCCTTAGCGATTGTCTTGGTCAAGCCTATGATACCAGCCTTAGAAGCACTGTAATTAGCTTGCCCTATATTACCCATAAAGCCAACAATTGATGAAATATTTACTATTCTTCCATATCTTTGCTTCAACATTGCCTTGACAGCCTCTCTACAACAAAGAAAGGTCCCTTTCAGATTAACATCGATGACCCTATCCCATTCTTCGTCTTTCATTCTAATAATGAGATTATCTCGAGTTATACCTGCATTGTTCACTAAAATATCAACTCTTCCAAACTCATCAATAGTTCTACTAAATACATCTTTAACATCTTTAAAGTTAGAAACATCACCGCGAATAGCTATACTTTTAACTCCCATATTCTGAAGTTCTAAAGAAGCCTCTGTAGCAATCTCCAGATTTGTACCTACGACAACTACATTAACTCCCTCTTTTGCCAAGGCAATAGAAATTGCCTTGCCTATTCCACGACCACCGCCAGTTACTATAGCAATCTGACCTGTCATTATCAATTTACTCCCTAAAAATCATATAAAATTGTACCAGAGTTTTTCTCAAATTTCCAGCCTTTGTCAAATCAAACAGAAACTTAATATGTACACCTTACGTACGAATTCTTCATACTTTTCCCTTTAAAATCGTAACTTAAAAAGTTAATATTTAAAAAAACGAAGGATTTTACTTTTAATTTTGATAAGAAGTATATATTATAAAAAATAGTATA
>CAYPJO010000045.1:0-15978 GCA_964411065.1 uncultured Thermodesulfovibrio sp. | reverse complement strand
ATAGCACTAATGAGCCCAACTCTGGTAAGAAAATTTTGTAAAACTATTTCAAGGCAATTTGAACGGTTTTTTCTAAAAGATTTGTATTATATTGCTCCTATCTTAAAGAATATTGAATTGTCTTCTCTGTGCTCGCAAGCCATCTGCTCCATTCTGAAGCTATTCTTGGTTTCCTGTTTAAATTCTCTCTCCACCCCTTAGGTAATGTCAATCTAAAACCTCTTCAATATTTTTGTCTTGTTCGTTCCAGTTCCTTCTACATGGAGGTTAAAACAAAATTGTATCAGTTTCTCCTGTATAGGTCTACAAAAGGAAAAAAAGAAAAGGGGAAATAGGACAGAGAGCCTTTTTTGGAATAGGATCATACAACAGTAACAGAGCCATCTATAGCTAACGTTGTCTATAGAAAGAAAGATAAAGAATCGGTGAATCGGTGGTTTTTCCCAATCTAAAAGGTGACATAACATGATAAGACAGGCAAGACGACTCTCCTAATCTTTTAGATATGTTTTGAGAAATCCTAAACTCCTTTCTGGTAGCTGATTCCACATTTTTACTATTTTAAGAGGTAAAGACCTGTATCTTCGTCAAAATTCCTCACGAAGGGCTCACCAAAATATTCATAAATCATAAATTCAAAGGCATAAACTATTGTGGGTGAAAAAAGATGTCCGCCAACGACTGAGAAATCCCTTTTAGAAAATATTGCATGAATGTGTGGGAATATATTACCATCTTTAATAGAAATATTACCGCTTAATGAAACGATCTCCATGTTTTCATCAAAAAGCTTATCCTCGTATTTTTTTGTATTAGTGTTGAAATAGCCGAGCTTTGCTGAGGATACTGCGCCTATGCCATATATAAAGCCTGAATTGATATTATTTTCTTTTATCTGACTCGTTAAACTCGAAATGAGTTCATCACCCTTATTAAGACGACCATGATAGATGTTACCCAATTTGAAATTTTTCATTTTTTTCTCCGAAAAAATTTTTTAACACCCTTTCACAAGAATCTCTGCTATATGTTTTACCTTAATTTTCGAACCTTCTTTGTCAAATCCACCCTTTATCTGCATAACACACCCTGGGCAGTCCATTACAACTGTATCAACCCCTGTGTCTTTTATGTTTTTAAGCTTTCTTAGCAAGATAGGTTTTGATACCTCTGGGAATTTAAGAGAATAGGAACCTCCCATTCCACAGCAGACATCGGATTCGAACATCTCGACTATCTCACAGCCCGACTTTTGAAGAAGCTCTCTCGGCTCCCTGAATACATGCAGAGTTCTCTTTAGATGACAGGAATCGTGATAGGTTACCCTTTGAAGTTCAGGACTCTTTGTAAGATTAAGGGTGCCCTCATTTATCAGCTTTTTCAATAGGGATGATAAATCATAGGTCTTCTCTGATAATCTCTCTGCATCAAGGAGCAAATCTGTTCTGCCTTGACTTTTCAATGTAGAAATAAATTCATGCTTAAGTGCTGCTGTGCAGGTAGGGCAGGCTGATACTATATAATCTACATCTTCTTTAAGCAATGCTTTGATATTATCAATAGCGTTATTGGCAGCTACATCAAAAGTACCGCTGTAACGGGCAGGTGCGCCGCAGCATGTCTGTTCATCAGGGAATATAATTCCTATGCCTGCCTTATTGAGAATCTTTACTACCGCCTCTCCCATCTCAGGATATGCAAAATCTACAAGACAGCCTGCATAAAAGGCGGCTTTTTTTATCATCTCAGGTTGTCTTATATCTTTAAATCTATCTCTGAATGGAACATCAGCAATAGCTGGCAGGCTTCTGAAGTCTACCAGTTCATTAAGAAACAAAGGTAGATGCCTTATGAAGCCTTCTTTTGAAAAGGGTTTCTGAAGGCTCGAAGCCTTCCTTAAAAGAGAATGAAAAAGCCGACGATTGTTTACAATAGAAAAGATGGTCTTCTGGGTAAAGGGCTGTCTTTTTTCTTTATTAAGCCTTCGCCTTATTTCTACAATCAATTCAGGTATATCTATCTTTGCAGGACATATTTCTTTACATCTGCCGCATTGAATACATAATCCTTGAATCTCTTCTGATTTTTTCAGTTCATCGAACCATGCAGTCAATATAGTTCCGATACCGCCAGTATAGACATACCCAAAGACATGCCCGCCGACAAGTCTAAAAACAGGACAAACATTAAGGCACGAAGCACAGCGGATACATTGCAAAGCTTCTTTGAAAATAGGATCATTAGCCATTGCTGTTCTTTTGTTATCCATAAGAATAATGTGGAGTTCTTTCTGAGAACCGTCAAAATTGGGAGTCTGACCTGTGATAATAGATACATAACTTGTAAACACTTGCCCTGTGGCGCTCTTAGGTAAGGCTGTTAATATTGGCGTAATATTGGTAAAATGGGGAACAAGCTTTTCGAGTCCTATTAAGGCTATATGGATTTTAGGAAGGGTTGTGACAAGCCTTGCATTTCCTTCATTTTCGACTATAACGATACTGCCTGTCTCTGCTACAGCTATATTTGCGCCAGAGATACCCATATCTGCCTCAAGGAACTTGCTTCTCAGTTCATTCCTTGCTACTTTAACAAGTCGTGGAATATCGCTGCTTAATCTCTCATTAACCTCTTTGCTGAAAATTTCTGCAACCTCTTCTTTTTTCAGGTGGATAGCAGGCAAGACCATATGTGATGGCTTCTGCCCAGCAAGCTGGATTATCCACTCACCAAGGTCTGTTTCCTTCACCTCAATGCCGGCTTGTTCTAAAAATGGATTAAGATGTATCTCCTCAGAGGCCATAGACTTTGATTTGACAATCTTCTTTACACCCTTTTCTTGTGCAAGCTTAAGAATATATTCTCTTACCTTTTCGGGGTCATCTGTTCTGAAAACCTTTGCACCCTTTGCCTCTGCATTTCTTTTGAACTCCTCTGCGAGTTCATTAAGATGCTCAGCAGCATAACTCTTTATCTCCGCTATCCTTGCTCTTAGTTCCTCAAAATCGATGCCCTCAAATGCCTTAGCCCTTGCAATTACATAAGCCTCAGAAAACTTTCCCAGAGCCCCTGCAATGTTAACATTCTTTAGAGCTGTATCTATTGACTGTTTAAATTCTTTAGTTTTCATAATATTTCCTCAATCTTCATCTACAAAAACTATTATCAATCTCTCAGGACCGTGAACGCCTATTGTTAATACCCTCTCTATATCGGCAGTCCTGCTTGGTCCTGTTATTAGTGATATAAAGCTTACCCTCTCTGGTTGTATTCGGGATAGTAGAGAAGCTAAATCGGGCAATAGCTTTGTTGTCGGGATAATTGCAATATGGATTTCTGAAAGTGTAGAGACAAGCCTTTGCTCTATCTGAGAAGAATCCGAAACTAATGTGCCCGTATTGGCAATAGCCCAGTCCATCTGAGAGATGCCAATCTTTGCATCGGCAGCGAGGGATTTGGTTACCTCGAATTTGAGCCCCTGGATTTCCATAGATAATTTTACCTTATCTAAATCCTTTAAAAAAGGGCAGTCTGCCCAGAGGGCATAAAACTTTGGCTTCTCCGTGATGCCTTCATTACGAATAAAATCGGTGATAAAATTTAATGCCTCATTTTTAGTCTTAAATCTATAGACCTCAGCATTTATTGCTGTAGCTTTTGCCTTGAATAAATCGAATAACGAATCTTCTCTCATTTTTGCCTCTTTATTATATCTTCGTAAATTCTCTTTACAGGATGTGAGACTTCCGTATCAGAATTAATAGTTGCAAGTGCATCTGTCAACTGCATGATACAGCCAGGGCATGGTGTAAACAGATGTTTTATCTCCTTTGCCTTTATCTCCTCAGCCTTTGAGAGGGAAATCTTCTTTGAATCTTTATAAAACTTTAAATTAAATGTACCACCAAATCCGCAGCAGTCTTGATTATCAAGGGTGATAAAGTCACTTTTAATGTGTTTTTTTAGAAAATCAGCAGGTAGTCCTGCCTTAGAAGTATCGTAATGGCAAGGCAGATGGAGGCTCATCCGTTCATTTAATTCAATAGAGATATCAAGCCCTGATATCTCCTCAAGGAATACAAGGATATCTATAATCTTTATTTCACTTCTCCTACCTGTAATCCTTAAACCCAAATCCTTGAGTCCATATTCACAAGTGGGACAGCATGTTACAACATAATCAATCTTTTCTGATTCAAAATAGTCGAGGTTTTCATTGACCATCCTTTTATAAAGCTCAATATCCCCCATAGAAGCAGCAGGAACGCCGCAGCATTTATTTATCATAGGAATATGGACTGAGACTCCGCAATAATTTAATGTGCCGACAATAGCCTCTCCGATAGCAGGAAAGATATAGTTGACAGCACATCCTGGGTAGAAGATAACTTTCATCCTCTCATCCTTAGCCCTTAGAAGGCCACCAAATTTTTTTGTGAACGGGTCTTTTTTTAATGAGACTATCCTTCTATCTGAGAACTCCTTAAAGATAGGCTTGAAAATATCATTTTTAACTTTCTTTGCAGAAAATTTCAGTCCTATGTGCATCAAAGGTGCAATCGTGGCTAGCAGTTCAGGTCTTTCCATAGCGAAGCTCAAAACAGCCTTCTGCCAGCCCTTCATCTTTTGAATTTTTCTGAGCACTGCTTTGGCTCTCAGGAAAATCTCATCTACCTTCACACCGCTTGGACAATTAGCCTTACATCTGCCGCAAAGGATGCAGTAATCAATGTACTTGAATATCTTGCCTGCATCATCGAGCCTTCCTTCATAGATAGATTCAATCAGGGCAAGTTTGCTTCTGGTTACTGACTGCTCTGCGAGGTCTTTTAGATAAAGTGGACAGACTGATTGGCATGCACCGCACTTCATACATCGTATTATAAGTTCTTCGAGTTCCTTTAATTCTTTTACAAGATTCTTCATTTAGATGCTCATCTTATAAGGATTCAAGAGATTCTTTGGGTCAAGCCCTTTTTTCAGTTTTTTCATAAAAAGGATCGTCCCTTTGCCGACTTCTTTCTCAAGATACTTTGCCTTTGAAATCCCTATGCCATGCTCACCGCTTAAAGTGCCGTCGAGCTTAAGAGCTGTATCGAATATTTCATCTATTGCCTTCTCTACCCTTTCCATTTCATCTTTATTGCGTCTATCTGTAAGGATTGTCGGATGGAGATTTCCGTCTCCTGCGTGACCGAATGTTCCAATGGTTAGATTATATTTAGATGAAATGCCCTTGATTGCCTTCATCATATCAGCGAGCTTGCTTCTCGGGACTGTTGCATCTTCGAGGATGACCGTCGGCTTCATTCGAGCAAGACAGCTAAGGGCCTTTCTTCTTGCCTCCCATATCTTATCTTTTTCCTGTGCTGATTCTGCTACTTTGACCATCCCACCGAGACCTTTACATATTTCAAGTATTCTCTGATAATCCTCTTCAACCAAGGCTGGATGACCATCTACTTCGATCAAAAGCAGGGCATCAGCATCCGTTGGGAGTCCAATTTTTGTAGCATCTTCAACAGACTTAATGGTAAAACCATCGAGAAGTTCCAATGTAGCAGGCAGGATTTTAGATGCGATAATTCTTGAAACAGTCTCAGATGCCTTTATAATATCCTTATAAATTACGAGCATTGACTTAGAGGCCTGTGGCTTGGGAATCAGCTTAAAGATAAACTCAAACATAACCCCAAGAAGTCCCTCAGAGGAAACCATAAGACCTGGAATGTTAAAACCTGTAGCGAGTTTAACTGTCTTGCCGCCGCCTATTACAAGGTTTCCTTCCATATCAAAGAATTTCACACCCATGAGGTAGTCTTTTGTTACACCATATTTCAGCCCTCTAAGTCCCCCTGCATTCTCAGCTACATTGCCTCCTAGGGTTGAATATCTAATGCTTCCTGGGTCAGGAGGATAAAAGAGCCCTACTTTTTCAGCCTCCTGTGCAAGATTGAATGTTATTACTCCTGCTTGAGCTATGGCATAGAGGTCTTCACTATTTATCTCAAGGATTTTATTCAACGCAGTTGTGAGCAGAACGCATCCGCCTCTAACTGGGATAGTCCCGCCACTAAGATTAGTGCCAGCCCCCCTTGTTATAAGAGGTATAGCCTCGTCTGAGCATATTTTTATAATCCTCCCAATCTGTTCATAGTCAGTAGGTCTTACCACAATATCAGGGATTCGTGGTTCCTCCACAGCTGCATCATAGCTGTATGAGATTAAGTCTTCGGGTTTATCCCAGCAATTTATATCACCTACTATTTCTTTAAATTTTTTAATCACACTATCTTTCAACATAATATCTCCTTAATCCAGAATGGCTGAAGGAAGCCATGTGATTATTTTTGGGAAGACAATGCAAAGGGCAACTGCAATTAACTGCAAGGTAATAAAGGGGATGATGCCTCTATATATATTTTCCGTTTTAATTCCTGGGAGGTTAATTCCTTTGAGATAAAACAGTGCATATCCAAAAGGTGGCGAAAGAAATGAGATTTGGAGGTTCACGCTGAATAAAATTGCAAGCCATATAGGGTCAAATCCGAACTGGTCAACAGCGATAGGGGTGAATATTGGCACGCACAGAAGTAAGATGCCAAGCCAGTCAACAAACATTCCCAGTATAATCAAGATAATGTTCATAATAATTAAGACTACCCATTTGTTTTCGCTTATTCCGAGAATAAAATCTGTAAAGACATCTCCTCCTCCTAACCCCATAAAGACGGAAGTAAAGGCATTTGCACCAATAAAAAGCACCATTACCATGCAAGTCACCCTCAAGGTCGCAAGACCTGCGTCATATAAAGCCTTAAAATTAATCCTCTTGCGTAATAGTGCAAGAGCAAATGCACCTGCACAGCCCATGCCTGCTGCTTCAGTTGGAGTGGCGATTCCAAAGCCTATGGTTCCTAACACAGCAAATATTAGAAGCATAGGGGGGATCATAGATTTTACAACCATGGCAATCTTCTGAGCAGCTGAATAGGTCATCTCCTCCGCTGGGATAGGTGGCCCATATTCGGGCTTCATCTTACAAAGTATCGTTGTATAGATAATATATAATGCAGACAGAAGAAGCCCTGGCATTATCGCCCCTAGGAAAAGCTTACCTACAGACTCGCCGATAATACCAGCATATACAACAAGCATTATAGAAGGCGGAATAAGTATGCCAAGAGTGCCGCCTGAAGTTATAACACCTGCAACAAGCTCCTTTCTGTATCCCTTCTGCAACATAGAAGGACCAGCAAGCAAACCCATTGCAACGACTGATGCCCCTACTATTCCTGTAGTCGCAGCAAAAACGGTCGCTACAACGATAGTAGAGATTGCAAGTCCACCCTTGATTTTGCCAAGCACTACATACATGCTCTCATACATTTCCTCTGCAATACCTGTCTTATTGAGCAATTGAGCCATCAAAATAAAAAGAGGAATCGCAACAAGGACATAGTTAGTCATAAGGCCATAGGTTTTGTTTGCAATCATAAAGAGTGAACCAGGACCCCATCCGAGCAATCCGAATATTACAGCTAAACCGCCCAATGTAAAGGCAAGTGGGTGACCCCAGATTATGGCAGCTAAAAGACCTACGAACATTAATATCGATAGAGTTTCAGGAGTCATCTTATTTTTCCCCCTTTTGTAAACTGATTATTGTCTTTAGGAATTCCGAAAGTCCTTGAATCATGAGCAGAAAGAATCCGATAGGCATAAGGGTCTTGAAGTGATAAAGGGGGTGATTCCAGGGAGATTGGCTTCTTTCAAGGTCAGCCCATGACTGAAGGGCAAATGCTCCTGTCACATATATTAAAATACTCATGAAAGGAAAGAAAAAAACAATATAGGTGATGATACTGATCAAAGCTTGCCTCTTCTTTGTTAGCCTTGATGTTAACACATCTATAGCCACATGACCATTATATTTCAGGGTATAACCACCTCCAAGGAGAAACATGGCTGAATAGAGCATAATGCTAAGGTCAAAACCCCACACAGTTGGTGCATTAAAGACTTTCCTGCTTATGACCTCATAGATAACAACCAAAAGCAATGCATAAATTATTACACTCGCTATCCTTCCAGCATACTCATTTATTGAATCAAGAACATCAGTTATACCTTTCAAAGTTCCCTCCTAAAAATTAAGTCCGAAGGGCTTATAGCCCTCCAGACTCAAATTATCTGTTCAAAAGGATAAACTATTCAGTGTGTTTGCCTTTTATATAATCTTCATAGGGCCAGGCTGAGACACCTGATCTTAAATCTTTCCAGTCTGACAAATCTTTTATAAAAGATTCCTGAGAGTCGAGAACTTTTTTCAAATCAGGATTCTTTGCCTTTAATTCATCAAGATATTCCTTTGTAACCTTTCTCATCTCATTAAGAGACTCAGCAGATGCCTTGTGGAACTTTACGCCTTTAGCTTTAAATTTCTCGATCGTTCTTGCATTCTCTCTTTCTGAATTAGCCATATCCCACATCTGTGTTGCATATGCGGCGATCTCAAAGGCTTTTTTTAGATTTTCAGGAAGGCTATCATAAGCCTTTTTATTAACTATTGTCATAAGCTGTACCGCCGGCTGGTGCCAACCTGGCATGATTACATTCTTTGCGATATCTTGAAAACCGAGAGGGAAAGTGATATAGGGGGTGCTGAACTCTGCTGCATCGATAACTCCTCTTTCGAGGGCAAGGTAAATCTCACCGCCTGGCAGTGGGCTGACAGATACGCCAGTCTTTGCAAGGATATCAGCAAGCCAACCGACTGTTCTTACTTTCTTGCCTTTTAGCTCTCTCATGTCTTTAATAGCCGTTTTTGTGAAGAAACCCATCTCTTGACCAGAGTTCCCAGCAGGGAAGGGGACGAGGTCGTATTTAGCGTATAATTCTCTTGCGAGCTTCCAACCGTCATCTGCAAAAAGCCAGATGGAGTATTCCACATTATTCATGCCGAAGGGGACTGAGCCAAATGCGACAAATGCCTCATTTTTGCCCTTCCAGTAGCCAGGCCAGTCGTGACCCATCTCTACAACACCTTTTCTTACCGCATCAAAAACCTCAAAGGCAGGGACAATTGCACCATCAGGGAAAACGGTAATCTTAATCTGACCGCCTGATACGATCTCAACAGTCTTCGCATAATACTCAGCAGTCTTTTGCCAGGGGATCCCTTTTGCCCATGTTGTAGCCATCTTCCACCTGTAAACTTTCTTTTCCTGTGCAAAGGCAGATGTTGAGACAGCTATTACCAAGAATAGTGAAATAACTAAACATAAAAACCTCTTCATGCCATCCTCCTTAATTTATGTTTTTTATTATTAAAGCATAAGAAATTTAGAGGCTTGTATCCGTTTTGCTCTGATTTTTTTATAGGATAAGAGATTGATTTTTGTAGTAAAAGTCTTACAGGGAGGGTAACCTTTTATGACATAAATAAATTTAAAAGCAGTCTGTATTAAACAATTTACTCAAAATATTTTTGTCATCTTTAGCTTATAGATGGATGACATATCGCTAAGGGCATTCTCGTTAAAACGCTTTATTGGTTATGGTTTTGCATTAACATGTTCTAAGTTTATCGGAGGGAACTATATATATAGAGTAAATAAAGTTAAGTTATGAGATTGTGTTTTATAGCATAATGGATTAGTTCTGCCGTAGTTTTCATATTCATTTTCTCGAGTATGCGGGTTCGGTATGTACTTATGGTTTTAACGCTCAGACATAACTCATCGGCTATCTGTGAGACAGTTTTACCCGTTGCTAATAGACGGAGTATTTGAAATTCTCTATCTGAAAGTTTTTCGTGCAGAAGTTTTTCAGAATTGTCCTTTATGCTGAATAAAAGCCTTTCTGCTATTTCAGAACTTATATATGTACCTCCCTTTGATATCTTTCTTATTGCCTGGATTAACTCATCTGGAGCGCTCGATTTTGTAATATAACCTGAAGCTCCATATCTTATAGCTCTTAAGGCATATTGTTCTTCAGGATACATGCTCAATATAAGGATTGAAGGCTTCGCTCTATTTGTTTTCAATTCTTTAAGCACATCGAGTCCACTTAATCCTGGCATTGAGATGTCCAAAATAAGAATATCATATTCGTTCTTATATATTTTCTCGAGAGCCTCATGCCCGCTGGCAGCTTCATCTGCAACAACAATGTCAGGGGCTTCTGATAATATCAGTTTTAACCCTTCACGGAACATCTTATGGTCATCCGCTATAATTACTCTAATCAATTTTCTTTATCTCCGTGTCTTTAAGAGGAATTTTTAACTCAATTGTTGTTCCCCCTTGCCGAATTCCTAAAATCTTGATATCACCACCGAGAAAGCAGGCCCGTTCACGCATACCGAGTATCCCAAAGGACATTGGGTCGTATATTTGTTCTTCACTTATACCTCTACCATTGTCTTTTACAATGAGGATTAAGGTTTTTCCATCAATCTTCATGTTAACGCTTATTTTTGAAGCTTTTGAATGTCTTAGAATATTAGTAATAGCCTCCTGGAAAATCCTGAATATTGTAGTAGAGCGTTCCTGTTCAAGAGAAATAGTCTCAAAGTCAGATTCTATCTTTAAATCACATTCAATATCGCTTCTCCTCTGTAAATCTTTCAGCTGCCATTCAATTGCATCAGCAAGGCTTAGATAATCTAATACACCAGGTCTCAATTCTGAAGAGATCTTTTGAACTGTCTCAACAGTATAGTCTACATTTTGGAGCATGCTATCTATTTTCGATATTAAATAACTATTTTCTGTTGGAAGCTTCCTTTTAAGCCATGATAGGTCAAGCTTTAATGTCGTCAGGGCATGTCCTAATTCATCGTGTATTTCTCTTGCAATACGTTGCCTTTCTTCTTCTCTTGCTGTCTGTAAATAAATAGATAGATTTCTGAGTTCCTCTCTTGAACGTTTCAGCTCCTCCTCAATCTGTTTTTGCTTTGTTATATCCCTCGCTATTGTTCGAGTCTTAATGAGTTCGCCTTTTGAGTCTTTTTCTACAAAAACATTTAGACTTGCTAGAAGTATAGTGCCATCTCTCCTTATAAATTCTCTCTCAAGAGATGTTGCACCGCCGTTAGCTATAAGTATTGGAAAATCTTTTTCATGGTCTCTTTTAGACCTCTCTGTAAAGAAATCTGTGATTGGTCTACCGATTATTTCTTCTTTCTTATATCCTAACATCCGTGCTTCGGTCTCGTTGCAATCGATAATTATACTGTCTTTATTCACAGAGTGATACATATCAGGAGCATTATCATAGAGGTCTCTATATTTTTCTTCCGATTCTCTTAATAGTTTCATCGCCTTTTTTCTGGATATGATATTTATTGTCAGACTAAATATAATTACCGATAAAACTATAATTATCCCTGATGTAGTAATAATGAATTTTTTATACCTGCTAAAAAAAGTATCAGGCTGATTTATAATTATACTCTCATGAGGTAGATTGGAGAGAGATATATTAAATCTTTTCAACTCATTGAAGTCAAACATAAAGATATTAGGGCTTTTTTTAACTACTTGGATATTTTTGATATCTTCTCCCTTTAATATCCGCATAGCTAACTCAGCTGCAGACTTTCCTTGTTGATAGCCACTAGTAAGCATACCTCCAACTATACCCTTACCTATATAAAAATCCCAAAGACCATAAATTGGCACTTGAGAATTTTTATAAACAACTGAAAGACTCTCTTCATAGGTAAAGAATTGTCCTGCTCTATCACGATTGACTATTAACATTAAAATTAAACTGTTTTGAGATATCCTTTTAACCTCTTCTTTTAATTGCTCTATGTCGAAATTGTCAAAAAAAACGAATGATGCTCGATTTTTAAAAAATGGAATAACCTTCAAGAGTTCTAATTTAAGAGCGATTCCTGTGGTAGTTTGATCATTAACAACTACGACTTGGTTTTTCTCAGGATGTAATTTTAAAGCTATATCAAGGGTGCTTTTCATATCCGTCTCTTCAACCACCCCTGTATAGTGGGTTTTATTCTGGAGAATTTCATCTTGAAAATTATTAATCCCACAAAATACCACAGGTGTTTTAGAAAATAGGCTTTCTCCATATTTAATCATAAAGTTTAAGGCATCATTATCGGTGGCGATAATAATGTCGAAGGTATCTTTTTCGTATTTCTGCTTTAATAATTCATATAGCTTTTGAAAATAGCGATCATTGAAATATCTCTTGGTATCCATATATTCAAAGTATAGTTCTATACCTGAACCTTCTTGAGCCATCACAGATTCTATACCTTTGACAATATTGTCTGTCCAGCTTAATCCTTTATGATATGAATTCAAAACCAAAACATGTTTTTTGGGTAATACCTCTGCATATAAAGAATTCACAAAAAATAAGGGGAAAATTAAGATGTAAAAAATAGTTTTAATTATAAACTCCCTTATCATATAAACTCTTTATCGATGTATTGGGCAAAATTCCTTTAAATTACAAATTGACAATAGAGAGATGCTAAGATTTAATTTTGGCTCTTCGTGTAAAAAGTGGTCATTTTGTAATAAATCATGTCATAAACATAAAAATTCTTTTTCATATAAGCATAGATTCCCTGATCAAGCAAGGAAAGAGGACAACATGTTAAAAGTTCCATTTGATTCGTATTGGGATGTCCATTTCCCCATAGGTAATCATAACAAATTTTCTTATATGTTTTGAATCCCTATTTTTTCAAGTCAAAAAAATTTTTTCTTTTTGACTCAAGTCAAAGCATCACTTTATTCATCCCTTGTATGATTTATTTATAAAGTGCAGTTTTATGATACTGCATATTTTATATAAATCAAAACAGGAGGTTAACTGAAATGAAAGAACAAAAGATGTTTTGTTATCAGTGTGAACAGACAGCAAAGGGAGAGGGGTGCACTATAATTGGTGTCTGCGGAAAGCAGCCAGATGTTGCAGCACTGCAGGATTTGCTTCTTTATTCTTTAAAAGGGCTCTCATTATATGCAAGTGAAGGGCGAAAAATTGGAGTTGTTGATAAGGATGTAAATGTTTTTACCGTCAAAGCCCTTTTTTCAACTCTGACGAATGTGGATTTCGATCCTGACCGTTTTGTCTCGCTTATTAACAAGAGCATTGAAATTAGAGAGGCATTAAAGGCAAAGGTAAAAGCAGCGGGGGGGAAAGTAGAATTTACCGAAGAAGCTGCCAACTATACACCGCCTGCTACAAAAGAAGATATGGTTAAGGATGGTGAGAGGGTAGGTGTAAAATCCAATCCATCTCTAAATCCTGATATCCATTCTTTACAGCAAATACTTATATATGGCATAAAAGGGATTGCTGCTTATGCTGATCATGCTCAAATACTCGGGCAGGAGGATGACACCGTTTATGCCTTTATCCATGAAGGACTTGCCTCAACATTAAGGGATGATATCTCATTAGAAGGCTGGATAAATCTTGTTCTTAAAGGTGGGGAAGTCAACTTAAGGACAATGGAGCTTCTGGATGCCGGCAATACCTCTAACTTTGGGCACCCTGTACCCACAAAAGTGCCTCTCGGTGCAAAGAAAGGCAAGTCAATACTGGTATCTGGACATGACCTCAAAGACCTGTATGAATTATTGAAGCAGACAGAAGGCAAGGGCATAAATGTTTATACCCATGGCGAGATGCTTCCAGCCCATGGATATCCCGAGTTAAAAAAGTTTTCACATTTTTATGGACACTATGGCACTGCGTGGCAGAATCAGCAAAAGGAGTTTGCAAAATTCCCGGGTGCAATTTTGATGACGACAAACTGCATACAGAAGCCACAGGATTCATATAAAGATAGTATTTTTACTACTGGCGTTGTTGGTTGGCCTGGAGTTAAGCATATCTCAGATGGAAACTTTCAGCCTGTAATAGATAAGGCTCTATCTATGGAAGGATTTAAAGAAGACATTGAGGGCAAGACTGTAATGGTAGGATTTGCAAGAAACACGGTAATGGGTGTCGCAGGTGCTCTAATAGAAGCTATAAAAAACAAGCAAATTAGACACTTCTTTCTTGTTGCAGGCTGCGATGGAGCAAAGCCTGGCAGAAATTATTACACAGAATTTGTCGAAAAGGTTCCTAAAGATTGCATAGTTCTTACCCTTGCATGTGGCAAATTCCGCTTTTTCGATAAGGAACTAGGTGATATAGGAGGGATTCCAAGACTTCTGGACATCGGACAGTGCAATGACGCATATTCTGCCATACAGATAGCAGTTGCATTATCAAAGGCTTTCAATGTTAGCGTGAATGAGCTGCCACTTTCATTAGTTTTATCATGGTATGAACAAAAGGCGGTGGCGATATTGCTAACATTGCTCTATCTTGGCATACAGAATATAAGGCTTGGACCTTCGCTTCCTGCTTTTGTCTCAGGAAATGTGCTTGATGTGCTGGTTAAAAATTTCAATATTAAACCTATAACTACGCCTGACGATGACCTCAAGGCAATCTTAAAATAAAGTAAGGGGGCTTAAGCCCCCCTTAAAAGAGGTGTATGATGACAATGATAAGATGTCCTGGACAAGATACGGCATTCTGGGATTTTAGTGCTATATATGACATAAAATGCCCTAAATGCGGTCAGCCAGTCGAATTTTTTAAAGATGAACCTGCTCGTATGTGTAAAAAGTGTGGTCATGAGTTTGTTAACCCAAAAATGGACTTTGGATGCGCCGCTTACTGCAAATATGCAGAGCAATGTCTTGGCAGCCTTCCCCCTGAATTAATCGCTGAGAAAGAGGAACTTTTTAAAGACCGTGTTGCCATAGAGGTTAAGAGATATCTTGGAGGCAATTTTAAGAAAATTAGCCGTTTGATGAAAATAGCCCGATATGTTGAACAGATCATAAAAGAAGAAATAGCTAATCCAGGATTGATTCTTGCAGCAGCTTATCTGCATGATACAGGAGCTAATGTCACTGAAAGTCAGTCGATTGCACGGGAAATTTTAGCGAAACTCGGCGCCAAGGAAGGTATGATTAATGAGGTATGTAATTTGATATTGGATATACAACATTCGATTATAGATAAAACCATAAACCATAAAATACTCAGTGACGCTATAAGGCTTGTCAATTTTGAGAACAAAATAAAGGATGAGTATTTAAATAAAGATTTGGTTTCTGAAATAGATACTGGTTTTATAACAGAAACTGCAAGAGGGCTTGCAAGAAAGATATTAAAAATTGGAGGGTAAAAAATGAAGACAAAAAGAAAAATAATTGAGATAGAGGAAAATCTTTGTGACGGTTGCGGTCAATGTGTTCCTGCCTGTGCTGAAGGAGCTATTCAGGTCATAGACGGCAAGGCTCGCCTTGTGTCTGAAATATATTGTGATGGACTTGGCGCCTGTCTGGGTGAATGCCCTAAGAATGCCTTAAAAATTATTGAAAGAGACGCAGATGAATTCGACCCAGAGGCGGTAGAAGAGTATCTTAAACATAAAAAGCAGATGGAAAAAGAGCAAGAAAAACCATGTTGTCCAGCAATGCATATAATGACCCTCAAGAAACCAGAAGGGGAAATGAAAGGGGCTTCTTATGGAGTATCTGAGCTTACAAACTGGCCAGTTCAGATTAAACTTGTTCCTGCTAATGCTCCCTTTCTTAAAGACTCTAATCTCCTTGTGGCTGCAGACTGCACAGCTTATGCCTATCCAGACTTTCACAGGGATTTTTTACAGGGGAAATCACTTCTCGTAGGTTGCCCTAAATTAGATGATACAGAAGAGTATGTAAGAAAGTTTGAAGAAATTTTCAGAGCGGCTAATATAAAGAAAATTACCATTCTTACTATGGAAGTCCCTTGCTGTTCAAAACTGCCTAAAATAATACAGAAGGCTATGACAGTCGCCGGTAAAAATATACCTATTGAAGAGGTAGTTATCAGCACTCAGGGGCAAGTTTTACAACAGGTATGATATTAAAGGGA
>CAYPJO010000044.1:0-16063 GCA_964411065.1 uncultured Thermodesulfovibrio sp. | reverse complement strand
CTTTTGCTCCTAATATTTGACAAAGACAGCATATTTTAACATAATACCATATTCTTAAAATGTTTCTATAAAATGATCAATTATGATAAGTCACAAATCCCTCAAACTCTCCTTTTTGGTAGTTTGTGTCTCTTATTTTTTTCACAGTCCATTGGCACATCACCATCCGTCATCATAGGCATATTAGTAATATTAATATGGCTTGGTTCAGGTATTTTTATAAAAGATTTTAAATTATGGTACAAACAAGAGTGGACTCTGCCTGTCTTTGTTTTTATTTTTTTGCACTGGTTAGGACTTATATGGACAACCGATGTAGCAAAGGGTCTCACATTTGCGCAAAAAACCTATTATTGGCTTTTTGCTTTTCTAATAGCATCGATTCCATCCCATAAAACAGTATACTTTCTGTGGGCATTTCTTGCTGGGTTAACATTAAACGTTTCTATTGCAATTGCTCAGTATTTAGAGTTAATACCTTTCATTAAAAAAGGACTTGCTACAGGTCTAGGCGGTGAGGGTTCATATATAACCTATTCCCTTATGCTCGTTTTAGGGGTCTTAATGCTCTCATTTTACCTATCAGAAACTACCAAGAAATGGATAAAGACTATATTACTTATTTTGATATTCGCTTATATTTTCAACCTTGCAATAATTCCAGGAAGAAGTGGATATCTTGCCTTTGTAGCTCTTTGCCCTGTCTTCCTCTATAATCTAATGGGCAAAAAACATTTTTTCAGGAGCATCGTGTTATCTTTTTTAGTGGTAGGGCTATTTCTGTTATCTCCTACAGTTCAACAGAGATTAAATCTTGTCTCAAAAGAAATCAATTTGTATAATCAAGGACATAAAGACACATCTATTGGCTTAAGATTGCATATGTGGGACAAATCAATTAAGGTTTTTTTAGACAATCCACTAATAGGAGTCGGCACAGGCGGGTTTCAAAAGGCTGTTATTAATAATTATGACCCTACTTTCATATCAGTCGGTATTGACCAGCCTCACAATAGTTTTTTCTATATGGCTACTAGCTTTGGCATTTTGGGAATTATTTCAATTCTATGGCTCTTCTTCGTTTTTCTGAAGAAAGGCTGGAAGTATCGAAAAGGCTTCACCGGTTACTCAACTCTTATATTCGGGCTTTTACTACTGATAGGGAGTTTAACTGATACTCAGATTCTCTCCCATACAACAGGCATACTCTTTGCTCTCTTTATGGGTATGAGATTAGCTGATAATGAAGAATAAGACAAAAATATCTGTTGCTATAATCACAAAAGACGAAGAAAAGAGACTCCCCGATTGCCTAAAAAGCGTCTCCTTTGCTGATGAAATTATTGTAGTAGATTCGGGAAGCAAGGATAGAACAGTTGAGATTGCAAAAGATTTTGGCTGTAAGGTCTTCATTGAAGATTGGAAAGGTTACGGTAATCAGAAAAACAGTGCTATCCAGAAATGCAGTAATGAATGGGTTCTTGTAATAGATGCTGATGAGAGAATCCCACCAAAAACCAGAGAGGTGATATTAGAAATCATAAAAGAACCACGTGCGTCAGCTTACAAGTTTAAAAGAAAAAATCACATAAAAGGTAGATGGCTTAAATATGGTGACAATTGGCCTGATTGGCAAGTTCGACTAATAAATAAAAGCAAGGGCTCCTTTAGAGGAGAAATCCATGAAAGATGGATAACAGAGGGGGCTATCAGGAAGATTGACGCCCATATTGAACATTATGGCTTCTTAGATTATGCAGAAATGCTTGAGACTATGAACAAATATTCCTCAATTTCTGCAAAAGAACTCTATCTCGCAGGTGAAAGAGCCAGTGTATTAAGCCCGGTTGTTCATGCCATCTCCATGTTTATTAAAATTTATATTCTTAAAAGAGGATTTCTTGATGGTTTAGATGGTTTAGTTTTAGCTTTATTGAAAGCAAGTGGTTCTTTTTTTAAATATGCTAAACTTATTGAACTTCAAAGAGAGAAACCTTGATTGAGATTCTGGTCTTAATCTACCACAGGATTAGTGAAAAAAACTTTTACAGATGTAAGTTTTTCTTCTGCTTGCTATGGAATCAGAGAAGCGGAGACAGCAAAGTTTTAAACAAATAACTGTATCTATATACCACTTAATAAATACATTACCGCCATTCTGACAGCCAGTCCATTTGTAACTTGCTCAAGTATTATTGATTGGGTGCAGTCTGCTACCTCAGAGGCAATCTCTACGCCTCTATTCATAGGCCCAGGGTGCATAACGATTGCATCTTTTTTTGCTAAACTAAGTCTTCTCATATCGAGTCCCCAGAATTTAAAATACTCTTCGATAGAAGGGAAGAACCCTTTGCCTTGTCTTTCAAGTTGAATACGTAGCATCATGATTACATCTGCATCAACCAACCCCTTATCCAAATCATTAAATATCTCTACATTAAATTCTTTGAACTCAGGTACCAATGTGGAAGGGCCAACTAATTTAATCTTATTATTGAATTTGGATAATAAATAAATGTTGGATTTTGCTACTCTACTATGCAATATGTCGCCAACAATAACGATATTAAGGCCATCAAGAGTGCCCTTCTTTTCAAGTATACTGAATGCGTCAAGTAATGCCTGTGTAGGATGCTCATTTATACCATCTCCGGCATTAATGATAGAAGCATTAATGTGATCTGCCATGAATTTAGGGACACCACTCGATGAATGTCTCACAACTATAAAATCTACACCATAGGACTCTATAGTTTTGATGGTGTCATAAAGACTTTCTCCTTTGACAACACTACTGGTAGGGACTGAGAAATTTAGAACATCCATGCTGAGCCGTTTTTCGGCAATTTCAAAGGATGTCCTTGTCCGTGTTGATGGCTCAAAAAAAAGATTAACGACCGTTTTTCCTCTTAAAGCTGGAACCTTTTTAATATCTCTCTTGAGAACGTCTTTGAATCCTTTTGCTGTCTCGATAAAAAGTTCTATTTCTTTTCTTGATAGTTCCTTAGTTCCTAAAAGATGATTTTTTTTCATTTCACTTATGAATCGTCAGTTTTGTAAAGAACCACTCTGTCTTCCCCGCCCTCTTCAATTAGTTCCACCTCAATATTTTCTTTCCTTGAAGTAGGTATACTTTTGCCGATATAATCTGCCCTTATAGGCAATTCCCTATGACCTCTGTCTATTAATACCGCTAATTGAATCTGTGCAGGTCTTCCATAATCCATCAAAGCATCCATAGCGGCCCTTATAGAGCGACCTGTAAAGAGAACATCATCTACCAGAACAACTTTTTTCCCCGATATATTATTTTGCAGTTCCGTTTTCCTAACCACAGGATGGTCTTTTCTAAGGCCTATATCATCTCTATACATAGAGATATCGAGAGAACCTACTTCGATCTTGACTTTCTCAACCTCTTGAATTTTTTGAGCAAGTCTGCGGGCTAGGTGAACACCGCCTCTTTGAATGCCGACGAGATAAAGGTTTTCAGTCCCTTTATTCCTTTCGATTATCTCATGAGCGATTCTCGAAAGAATTCTATCTATTTCTTGTTTATTTAGTATTTCTTTCATTTTTTAACTTCATTAAATTATACACCCTATTGTAATTTTTTTTTCAATAATTATTTATTGTCCCAATTTGCCAGTAGAAAATGAAAGAATCCAAAAATCCCTTTTCCTTCGCTCCTTTAATTTAGAAACCAGTTAAGTAAATCTTATTTGTAAGCCTTCTTGATCTGATAGATACCTTTCTTTTGAAACCTTCTTTGAACTTTTTGTTGTTAATAGGATAACTTAATATATCCATGTTGTTAGTCTACAAAAAAGTATTAAGGGAACTTTTATTAACCTTTCTGTTCGCACTTCTCTTCTTGAATTTCGCTCTGATGGTAGAGAAGCTCATAAGAATGACTCGAATACTTGCAGGTGTCGGTACTTCCTTTTTAGATATCGCTAAGATCATCTTTTTTTTACAGCCTGAGATACTTATAGTTACTATTCCCATGTCTTTACTCCTTTCGGTGCTTATAACTTATGGTAGGATGTACTCCGACAACGAATTGATTATATTACGAAATTCTGGTTTGTCTTTTTTGCAGATTTCTAAACCGGTGATATATTTTGGGATTTGCTGTTTTATTCTAAGTATTATGATGAGCTTCTATTTTGGGCCAAAGAGTAGTACCCTTTTAAGACAAAAAGTCTCAGAGATTCTCACGAAGAGGACTGCTTTAACGATTGAAGAAGGTATTTTCAATACTGCTTTTAAAGACATTGTCATTTTAATAAAAGAGAAACCTTCTGAAAACCTTCTAAAGGGCTTGTTCATTTTAGATGAAAGACAAAAAGATGAGCAAAGGGTGATAGTAGCCCAGGAGGGAGTTGTGGGAACAGATGGAGAAAGCATTAATTTTAATCTAATAAATGGGCATATTTATGTCTCAAAAAAGAAAGCTTTGACTGAGATAAGTTTTGGTAGATATCAATTTTCTCTAACCCCTACAACTCTGGCTTATGGTAAAAGAAGGAGTGAGATGACACCGTGGGAATTGCTGAATCTTTCAAAGCTTGAACCTGAACAGAAGAGTAAATACATCCCTGAGTTTTATAGAAGACTATCTCTTCCTGCTCTTTGCCTTGTTATTATTTTCTTAGCCCCCCCTCTCTCTCTGCTTTCAGGAAAATCAGGAAGGGTAGGGGGGGTAGCAATTGGTTTAGCTATCTTTACAATCTATTATACACTTTTACTATATGGTGAAAACCTTGCAAAAAGTGGACAGATAACATATTTTGTGGGTTCATGGCTATCATTTTTTGTATTGACAGTAACTTCTACCTTGCTCTTTTATAGAGTAAATAGAAGATAATTCTAATGTTTATCGTTCAAAAGCTTTATATAAAAGATTTTTTCAAAGTTTTTGCTGTTTTAAGTACGGGCATTGCTCTTATTTTAAGTGTTATTGGACTTATTGATAAAATTGACGATTTTTCAGCTAATCCTTCTTTTTCCCTGCTCTTTAAATATACGATATATAATTTTCCAAAATACTTCGGTTATATCATGCAAATGGCTGTCTTAATAAGTAGCCTTTTTGTTTTTTCTCAGGCAGTTAGAAGATGGGAGATAGTGACCATAAAGATTACGGGGATTAGAATTAAAAGGATTTTAAAGCCCTTTCTAATGATTGGTATTCTCCTCTCACTCTTTGGTTTTTTTCTAAATGAGATGGTAATCCCTGTTCTTTCTAAAGAAATTGATTCCATTAAAAAGCAATTGACGAAGACGGGGTCTACTTTATTTTTTAAGCAAGGGACTCTTTATATGAGAGGTAAAGATGGCTCTGTGGTGCGAATTTCCCTTTATATTGATGAAAAGGATTTATCATATGGAGTTAATATTTATAGATACAATGAAAGAGGGCTAATAGAGAATATTTATGCGGAATCTGCTGAGTGGGACGGTAATCTCTGGAGATTAAAAAATGTGAATGTATTTAAGGTATCTGAAGGTAAGTCCCTTTTTATATCTGAGATGTCAACAGACCAGCTGGAATCACCGAAGATTCTTAAAAAAGAACTCTGGAAGCCAGAGGAAATGACAATTATCGAACTTATTGAATTTCAGAATAGATTAAATTCTGCTGGTTTTAAAAATAATAAGCTTTTAGTCGACATAAGTTCAAGGTTCTCATTTCCATTAATAAATTTATTTATGTTGATTTTGGGAATGTCTTTACCATTGGGTGTTGACAATAGATTAGTTGCATTGCTTTATTCAAACATTGCCAAACCTTCTTTGCGTAGTGGTTTTATAGCTACTGGTTTGGGTTTGTTTATTAGTTCTGGTTATTTTTTCGGTCATACTTTTTTTCTCTCCTTAGGATATGCAGGTACAGTTAATCCTATACTCTCTCCGTGGATTATGCCTATTATCTTTGCTTTATGTTCAATATATCTTTATAAACAAATTCCCGAATAGCTTTCACTATTTCTTATTAAGAGATCCTATGATTTCCTTACGGCGAGAAATCTTAAGGTTTATTAATATAGAGTTTGACTTCATTTTTAGAGTCATAGGGAAAATATACAAATGAAAAGCTAACGTGAAAAAGTTGTACTATTAAAATGTTACAATAATCTATGAAGGATTATTTACTCTTTATTATCCCTCTTTTGCTAATCTCTGTAGTAGTTATTACTTTAAATATCTTTTTCTTGCAAACCCTCCAGACAGATATTGTCAATGATTTCAACAACTTACAATTGAACCTAACAGATACAATAGGTGATGCCGTAAAGGAATATTTTTTAGGGCTTAAACGAGAGACCATCTTAATCTCGAGTCTTGCGGCAAAGACTGATTTTAATGATAGGATGGAATTTCAGCGTTTCACAAATTATGTAAAAGGACTTAAAGATTCCAAAGGGGTAGACGTAGGCATATTAGAGTATGAGGGCTATAAGGGTAAAGTCCTTTATTTTTCTGATAGTAAAGTGAAATTAGATGATTCAATTGATCTAATTCTAAAGAGTGCTAAGTTCCTCACTCCTGATAATGCTATTATTATAGAAGCTAAGGAGAATATCTTTTCTCTTATTCGTGGTGAAGACTCTCGGAGGATAATCTTTCTATCAAAAAGTGCCATAGATTTAGCAAACCAATTCATCAATAAGATTCAACATGCCAAAAGAGGAAATGCCTGGATTCTGACAGGAAATGGGGCACTCCTATATCACCCTGTTCAGCCCGATATGGTCGGTAGAAATATTTTTACTGCTGATGAGACATGTTTTAAATGTCACCATAGCTTTGAATTTGAACAGAAAGTATTAAAAGAAAGAGATGAAAATAGTGGTAAGGCTATTTCTCCATTGGGGGATGATCGGGTTATAGCCTATTCAAAAGTAAATATTGACACATTATCATGGAGTATTTTTTTGTCTGCAAATTTTACTGATATCTTGCATATAACTGACGAAAGTATGAAACTATACTCCTATCTCACTCTTTCTATATTGTCAGCTACCGTACTTGTTGCTATTACACTCTTTATTTATAATCGTAAAATCATTCAAGCAAGGGAACTTCAGATTAAAGAAGAAAATATGCGGAGATATGCTGAAGATTTAGAGAGAGAGGTTGAGAAAAAGACATCAGCGATTGTTCGTGAAAGAGAGAAATTGAAGACAATTTTAAATGCTATAGGTGGGGGGATCATACTTATTGATAAAAAAGGCAAAATTTTATGGGCAAATGAAAAGATAAAAGAGATATTTAATATGGAGGTTACGGGTAAGCATTGTGAAGAATTATGGACTGACTGTGATATCTCAAGTACCTATGCTAAAGATAACATAGAAACAACAATAATAGCTCATAGTACTGATAGGTATTTTCAAATGATTACAGCCCCAATAAGAAATGAGAGAGGAGAGATTTATCGCTATATAAGGTTAATACAAGACATAACTGAGATCAAGAAGATGGAAGAACAGATAGTTAACTCAGAAAAACTTGCTTCAATAGGTCGATTGGCAACAGGCATAGCTCATGAAATTGGTAATCCTCTAACATCCATTTTTTCTTATGTGCAAATATTAAAGGAGATAGAGGATGATGATTTTAAGAAGAAAGGTATTGAGACTATACTCTTTCATATAAAAAGGATATCAGATATACTTAAACAGCTTTCAGGTTTTTCAAAGATGCCCTCAGGTGAATTGCAAACCTGTAGTGTAAATGATGTTATTGAGATATCCTTGAATTTAGTTCAATATGATAAGAGTGCTCGACGTGTTGAAATAATTAGGGAGTTAGCTAAGGATTTGCCGGAAATTACTACTGACACAAATCAGCTTTCTCAGGTATTCATTAATCTGATTTTAAATGCTATAGATGCAATGCCAGAAGGTGGTAAGCTATACATTCGCAGTTATACAGAAGATGGTAACATAGTTGTTGAATTTAAAGATACAGGAGTTGGTATACCACGGGAGAATCTTTTCAAGATCTTCGATCCCTTCTTTACTACTAAAGAGAAGGGCACAGGTTTAGGACTTGCAGTTAGTTACAACATCATCAAGAAAATGAAGGGTTCAATTACAGTGGATAGCGAATTAGGAAAAGGTAGCCTATTTAAAGTATCATTACCATTAGACGGTAAAAGTTAAAGAATATGAAAATTCTCATTAAGAAATAGAGGCTTTTTATAAGATGCAAACCAAGTCAAAGATATTAATCGTTGATGATGAACCTGATATTTGCAAGGCTTTAGAGTTTATCTTGCAAAGGCAGGATTATGAAGTAAAGAGCGTTTACTCTGGTGAGGAAGCCCTTGGTTTAATCTCTAAGGAAGATTTTGATGTTGTTATCACCGATTTAAAGATGGGCAAGGTTGATGGTATAGAGGTCCTTAAAAAGACTAAAGAGATAAGTCCTGATACTAATGTGATTATTATAACTGCATTTGGATCTATTGAGTCAGCAGTGGAAGCTATGAAAAGCGGAGCAAGTGATTATATTATAAAGCCTTTTTATAATGAAGAGATAATCATAACTGTTAAAAAGAATATTGAGCAGAGGAAACTTTTCAGAGAAAACATTGCCTATAAACAGCAGATAAGTCAGCAATGCACATCTTTTGGCGATTTCATAGCAAATTCAGCCGAAATGCAAAATATCCTTAAAGTTATTAAGAAAGTCTCCCCTACAAAGAGTAATATCTTGATTCTTGGCGAAAGCGGTACTGGCAAAGGTGTGATTGCTGAACTAATTCATTATAATAGTCCTCGGCGCGATAAGCCCTTTATAAGCATAAATTGTTCGGCCATACCTGAAGGGCTACTCGAGTCCGAACTTTTCGGTTATAAAAGGGGAGCTTTTACCGGAGCGGTGTCAGATAAATTGGGTCTTCTACCCTTAGCACATCAGGGCACTTTCTTTTTTGATGAGATCGGAGAGATGCCACTTAATTTGCAAGTAAAGCTTTTAAAAGTGCTCGAAACAGGTGAGGTTTATCCTTTAGGAGATATAAAGCCTCATGTTGTCGATGTGAGGATTATATCAGCTACTAACATCGATCTCGATAAAAAGGTAGCAGAGGGAAAGTTTAGAGAGGATTTATATTGGAGACTAAATGTTATAGAGATTCGAGTGCCTCCTTTAAGGGAGAGAAAGGATGACATCGAACTTCTTACAAGATTGTTCGTAAAGAAATTGTCCGCTCAGCATGGTAAAAAGATTGTAGATATAGAGCCAAGAGCTCTTAATCTTTTAGTAGGCTATTCATGGCCCGGAAATGTAAGGGAACTTAAGAATGTTATAGAGCGAGCTGTTATCTTATGTAATAGTGATACAATAACTGTCGGTGATCTTCCTAATAAACTTAAAACTGATGATTTAAGGAAAGAAAGTTATCCATTGAGAATATGCCTTGATGATTATGAAAGACAACTTATTCTGAATGCCTATCTCGCCCATAATAAAAATAAAGAGGAGACAGCCAAGGCTTTAGGAATCGATATAGTCACTCTTTATCGGAAATTTAAAAAGTATAAAATAGATACATAGGTGATGAAAAAGTCATTTAAGATCGGAGCTTTTATAGGTGGAGGAGTGGGAATATCTATTGCATTAAGTATGGATCTTATAATGGGAGGGACAATTGGCAATGGTGGGTGGTTTCAAGCAGTGGCAAATGATTTAAACTTGCTACTTAAAGCAAATTATAAACAGAATGATTTAATAGTTATAATCGGTGCAATTATAGTTATAACTATATTTGTAGCTATCAGCGCTCTTATTGGCGGTATCTTTTTTAATTTGATCTCATCTTTTTTTGACTTAATTACAAAGAGGCGGTTATAAGAGAGTATCTCTCCTATTTAAGACTTAGTGCATCCTAACATACTCTAAATAAATTTGAGGTGGATGAGTTAAGTGATCTTCTCACCTTTGTATCTTACCTGTTTATATGAATATCTAATTAAGTTTGAAATCGGAGATTCTGATCTCTTTTTGGTATTATAAATTATTATTATTTTTTACAATTTTTTGAGCATGGATGATAATCAAATTATCGTCATTAAAAATCTATCTTTTAGTTATCCTGGTGGAAAACAAATATTTGATGGGCTGAACTTTTCTCTAAAAAGGGGAGATAAAATAGGGCTGATCGGTTCAAACGGTTCAGGAAAGACAACATTTTTTCATTTAATTGCTGGACTTTTAAAGCCTGATAGAGGAGAAATTTATGTTTTCAATAAAAAAAGAGTTCTTGAAAAAGACTTTTTTGAGGTTAGACAGAGAATTAGCCTGATGTTTCAAGATGCAGATGATCAGCTTTTTTGCCCTACTGTAGAAGAAGATATTGCCTTCGGTCCTTTTAATCTTGGCAAATCAAAGGAGGAGGTCAAGTCAATAGTTGAAGAGACTTGCAAGAGTCTGGGTATATCTGATCTTAGAAAACAAATTACCTATAAACTTTCAGGGGGTGAAAAGAAACTGGTCTCCTTTGCCACTCTTATAGCAATGAAACCTGAGTGTCTACTACTTGATGAACCTACAGCTGGATTGGATGAAGAGACAACTAATAGACTTTTGATATATCTAAAAAGCTACTTTGATACATATGTGATTGCAAGTCATGATTTGACTTTTTTGAGAGAAGCTGTCACAGAGTTTTATCACCTTAAAAATGGGAAGATAATCCAGAAATAAAACTACGATTTAGCCATCAAGCTAAGGGAAAGTCCGTGAACGATATCATATCTCCTTTAATAGGGGGAGGGGCTGTATTAGAAGTAGTCTTAAGACGATAGAATTGTTCAAAAACATGTCATTGCGAGGGCGAAGCCCGTGGCAATCTCATTGATTAAAAGACGAGATTACTTCACTCCGCTCGCAATGACAAACTTTTTAAGCCCATCTTTCAGTATTATCAAAATATGGGATGTGGAGACTATTTTAAATTCTAATCTCAGAATCAAAATTAAATGGTCGCTGTCCCTATTTTTTAGTCCCTATTTCCATAATCTAAGAATGTGTTTAATTCAAAGTAATCTTAATAAATAGTAACTTTGGTATTTCCTATATAATCTCTCTTATTCCCAGCTCCACATTGAGCTTCTCTTAATAAAGGGGTTCCGCCGAAAGCAGTTTTAAGATTTTTATATAGGTTATCCAGAACTTGCTTTTGAAACTGTATAGTTCCATTTCCTGTATTGTTTATTGTTGCATTAGAAGATGCATTGACGATCATGCCTTGGAGTTCTACTGCTCCAGTTATATTAACTTGGGTTGCGTATGTATAAATGAATCCATTAAATGTAAAATTACCAGGCATGCTTATGGCTGAAGTCCCTTCACTCAATAACAGAACTGGGTTTGTTACTGTTCCGAAATTTAAAGCGCCTTGAGTATCAATAGTCACTCCACCATTTGCATAAAAAATACCCCCCCTTATCTCAGATTGGGTTGATAGATTAAAATTTAAAAGATTAGCAAAAAAATCTGAGTTTTCAATGGTCCCACTATATTTCTGATTTCCGGTACCACCAACATTTATTGAACCACCGCTTATTAATTTAGAATTTGAGATATTAAATTTTTTAGAAGTACTAAAATTAATATTTCTTGCAGAAATAATTGTAGAATTAGATACATTCTGATTCACTGCTACTAAATTTGCCTGAATTAGAGAGTTTGATATTGCTTGGCTAATTGTAACAGTGTTATTGGATTTTATATTAAGATTAGTAGCAGTTTCATTAATAGCAACAGTATTTGCTACTCTTATCTCTTTGTTTGTGATTTTATGTCCAATAGTTAGTGCTCCAGTAACATATACCGCATCACAAGTATTAAGATTAATCACAGTGCCACCGCAATTTATTGTAGTTACTGATGTTGTACTGCATGATGCACCACCTACATAGTCACATCCTACTTGCCCTGTAGGATTTACCACTGGTGTAGTTGGCAAATTAGGATAGAACTCTATGTTTTTTTGGATTTCAATCCTTTCCATTAATTCATCCCATGCATCGTCATTATTATTTTGATCTGTTACATTAAAATACTTTGCTAATAACTCATTCTGAGTTGGCGATGGCACCTGCTGTAAAGGAGGATTACCTTCAAACCCTTTCAGAGGACCTTCACCAGTGCAATTAATCAAGGGGCTTGATACATCTGCTTGCTGGTAAGATAGGCTCCCAGAATATATTACACCAGAAACCACTCCGCATCTATCGCTATAGGTATTCTCATCATCATCACAACCTGCTATAGCAGATGAACCACTTAAATTAATTCTTCCGCCCAGTATTCTCAACCCCCCCCAATCAGTACCAGCTCTTGGGACAACTGCTACTTTAATCACCTTAGCATTACCAAAGGTGCCTGTAGAATAAACTAAACAGCTTGTATAATTAGCATCATTGATGCTAAAGGCACTATAAGAGGCATTTCCTACTGTTCCATTTACTGGAGAGCCAGTACTTGCAGGGCATTGTGCTCCAGGAAGAACTCTTGATATAACATCATTTAAACCTGCATCAGCTGCTTTTTCAGCACGCTGATAGCGAATATCCGAGGTAAGTGAAGTATACCCTAAGTGTGACATAACCATTGCAGCAGCACTTAGAGCTAAAAGCAGAAGCATTACCATCAAAACTACTGGTAAAGCGATTCCTTCCTGATTTTTAAAGCTCTTTAACTTTATCATTTTTACCTCCCAAAAACTCTTGTCACTGTATAAGTTTTAAATTCTCCTTTAGAGTCTGGAGATTGACTTCTGAAAACAACCGTTACCCTTATAGCTGAACAACTGCCAGTGGAAGCATTACATCCTGGGGGTAGAGCTTCTACTGAGAAAGAATCTACAGGTGCAATCGGTGTAGCAGTTTCTCTTTCATTGCAGCCACCATAAAAATCTTCTAAATCTGCATAAAGCCATTTTCTGTTACCATCACTGCTGTTAGAGTTGCAGTAAAGTTTGATTTTGTGAGCTGCTCTATGAATAACATCTCCTGGTTTTACTCTCTTTAAATTACTGCCAGAGTAAGGAGACATGTCAAAATGCATTGTAGCATTTTGATTTGTAGAGGAAGTAATTCCAGTTGAACAATCAGCGTTATTTGGGGATAAACTTGACAAACCTAAGATTATCGGATTATTTGATGAATCGTAATCATTAATAGGAGTATTATCTCTCCACAATGTATAACAGTTTTTGTTTTGTGAGGAATCAAGTCTACAGCTTATTAATTGAGCAGTTGGAGAAGTTGAATTCACTACAAATCCAAATCCATATAAATTCCCGTAAAAAGTTACCTCAGAACAATCGTTTGAAGAAGATATTGCCATACTATTTGGATGGTATGGGCATACACTGCAAGTGCTTCTGTGTGTTCTTGATATAACTCCTACACTCCATCTATCAAAGTATCTAGCTATCAGTTCAATTGAAGGGGTTTTTGTCTCAATAGGGTCTGAAAGGCTTTTTACATCAAAAAAGACTTTTTGAGAGCTTATGTAGGTAACTAGAATAGCTCCTAAGACTATTCCCAATATTGCTACCACAACCAGTAATTCTACAAGGGAAAATCCTTTATTATTATTTATTTTCATAGTTCAACCTCCTACTACCTAAAATTACATACCTTTGTTGTAAGGGAAAAGCTTTGTCCTTGAGCAGTCGCGGTAGCTGTAAGATCGTTACATGAGTTTTCTGATATGATACAATTTCCATTTATTGATACGTAAACTGTCACTCCACCGTAAGAATATGTAGAAGGGGGATTTGATAATGTGCTTTCGCAATACTTTAGCGCACTTGCTGAGGCATCAACAAGAGCATTTCTTATTGCACGGTCTGCAGTGGTAGTGGCAAATCTACTCTGCAAAGTGATAAAAGACAGGACACCAATAATTAAGATAAGAATGGAAATCAAAACCTCTATTAGGGTGAAGCCTTCGTTTTTGTTGATTTTTTTGTGAAATTTAGGATTTTTTTCCATTAGCATCCTCCATTTCCTCTCTCCGTTCTTATGCCAACCCTGCTAACGACAACTCTTTCATATCTCCCGCCGTAAGCTACACAAACATTGCCTAACTGAATTGCGAGCCCCCTCGGGTCAAAGGAAGCCCCTGAACCTGTTAAAGTAACATAGCTATCGGTCACAGTCATGGTTCTCAATACAGTTCCAGTGCAAATCCCTGCACCCCTACTTGTACCAATATTTCTAATAGTAAGCATATTGCCTTGCACACACACCCCGACATTTGTAGTCCTCTCCATAGCATAGATTTTTGCCTGCTTCACAAGATATTTCATCTGTGAGGCATAGTCTATGAATGTATAGTCTCTTTGATACTTAAGCAAAGCAGGTATTGCAATTGATGCTAAAATAGCTATCAATGAAATCGCTACTAATAACTCAACTAAGGAAAGGCCTTTTTGTCCTTTAAGTTTCATCTGTACTCCCTCTGAAGGTGTTAAGTAGTTTTTCATATTCGATCTCCCCATCTTCTGTTTGCTCTAAAGTTAAAGTCTGAGTAAAATAGAGCATTTGGCGCTTTTAGGTATAAAGAGCTGTTATTTATTCTCTGTGCAACAAACATGCCATTAAATCTTGAGGTTAGAGATTCTTATTCATAAAGGTTTTATGAAAATGAAAGAGATGTAAAATATGTATTTGATTTCACAAAATGTGTATTCAATTACATAGTATCAAATTAGTGTTCAAAAATTTAAGATTGTAACTCTCTAACTTACAATGGTAAATTGAGTATTAAAGCTATTTCCTTTCTTAAGAGGTATGGATCGATTGTTAGAACTAATTGCTCTTTTGACTTTAATTTTTGGGTTAAATATCCCCTTTTTCTGGATTCCAGTACATTTAAAGATAAGTTTTTTTAGAAAAATTGGCATTTTTACCTATTTAATGCCTCTGATTACCCTCTCTCTCATTTCTCTCATAGTCTTAACTAATGAAGATTTTATCCTTAGATTGACTTTTAAAATTGCATCTTTTATCAATCTCTTAGGTTTAGCTGTCTTTTCGGTCGGTATATCTCTCCATCTGTGGACTGCAAAGCTTTTAGGTCTTTCGGGGCTCATAGGGATGCCCGAGATAATGCCAAAGAAAAAGAGTAGATTCATAACATCAGGCCCCTTTAGTATTATCAGGCATCCAACTTATCTTGCTCATACTCTGATTTTTTTGGGAGCCTTTCTTTTTACAGAGGTTATTGCTCTGGGGATTCTAACTATTTTTGATTTTACTGTTATAAATGCATTAATTATACCGATGGAGGAGAAGGAGCTTTTAAATAGATTTGGGAATGTCTATAGAGAATATATGGAGAAGGTTAAATGGAAAATGATACCTGGAGTTTTATGATTCTTAACGCATCTTCTTTGAGCAAATTCCCATTTAATGCTTATCAAATAATGATTTAATGGCTGTTTTTATTTCAAATGTAGTTAGGATATAAAATAATGATACTTAATAATAAAAATACACCAATTATGATTCAAAATAGTAGCCCTGGAATCAAAAAAACAACCTCGCATACACTTTGAAATTCAAAAACACGGTCAGAATTACTATGGGCTCATCCTCACAACCTTCCATTAAAAGGGCAAGATTGAATATACTGCCCATGGCACAATCAAAAATAGAACCCACGAAAAACCAAAGTTATTGCAAGCTGCCTTTAGGAGTGATGTTGGAGAAAAAAGTTCCCCTGATGCCATAAGGATTTCCGAAACAAAAGAATATGGTGCATCCTATACTGCCTTACAATTAGCAAAAGAACTTGAATTAGACAAAGTATTGTATTCAAGGACATCAGAGCAATGGGTTAAGGCCTGTCTAGCGATGATAATAAGACGTCTTATATATGCTGGTAGCAAATTATCATTGACACATCCCTGAAAGGTTTAAAGATGAGCAGAGGGCATTAATGACGGTTTATTGGCAGTTAAAGGAACTAAGCTGGAATGGGATAAGTATGACGAAGGAGGCAAGGTCAATACTTGAAGGCATAAAGG
>CAYPJO010000043.1:0-17770 GCA_964411065.1 uncultured Thermodesulfovibrio sp. | reverse complement strand
TAACTTTTGCTTTTTTTATGGTATTTTATAGTATTTTATAGGTATAAAAGGTGCTTGACATTTATGTTCCATAACTTTAAAAATATTAGCTCTAATATAATTTTTAAAAAAATTAATTATAAGAAAAATTAATTCTACAAACTTTCGATAAAGCAAAAAAATAATAAGTTCCCTTGAGGGAAAAAAAGTTTTTAACTGCAAGGAGGTTGGAGATGGGGAAGTATGATGAGATTTTTAAGAGAAGCATTGAGGACCCAAATGGTTTTTGGGATGAAGCAGCTCAAGCTATTTCCTGGTATAAGAAGTATGATAAAGTTCTTGATGCTTCAAACCCACCCTTCTATAAATGGTTTGTAGGTGGCGAACTGAATACTTGTTATAACGCCCTTGACAGACACATAGAAGGTGGTAGGGGCGATCAAGTAGCAGTCATTTGGGATAGCCCTGTGACAGGGCAGGTTCAGAAATTTACCTATAAAGAGTTTAAAGACAAAGTTGCTAAATTTGCAGGGGTTTTAAAAAGCCTCGGTATCAACAAAGGTGATACAGTCATTATATATATGTCAATGGTTCCTGAAGCTCTCGTAGCTATGCTTGCCTGTGCAAGGATTGGTGCGATTCATTCAGTTGTCTTTGGTGGGTTCGCTCCGAATGAGTTAGCAGCTCGTATTGATGATGCTAAGCCAAAAGTTGTCGTTATAACCTCTTGTGGTATAGAAGTGAAAAAGATTATAGAGTATAAACCTATTCTGAAAAAAGCTCTTGAGATGACTGAACATAAACCCGAAAAGTGTATTGTACTCCAGAGGCCACAGGCTAAAGCAGAAATGATCGACGGTTTTGATCTTGATTGGGACGAGCTGATGGCTAAAGCAACGCCAGCAGATTGTGTCCCAGTAAAAGCTACCGATCCCCTTTATATTTTGTATACTTCAGGGACCACAGGGAAACCAAAGGGGATAGTTAGAGACAATGGCGGACATGCGGTGGCTCTCAGGTGGAGTATGCCAAATATTTATGATATACATCCTGGGGATGTTTATTGGGCTGCTTCAGATGTAGGATGGGTAGTTGGCCATTCCTATATTGTCTATGCTCCTCTTCTTACAGGATGTACAACTATTGTTTATGAAGGTAAACCTGTAGGAACTCCTGATCCCGGTGCATTCTGGAGAGTTATATCTGAACATGGTGTAAAGGTTCTTTTCACTGCACCTACTGCCTTTAGAGCTATAAAGAGAGAAGATCCTCGAGGTGAATATCTGAAAAAATATGATATCTCTAACTTTAAGTATCTCTTTTTAGCAGGCGAAAGGCTTGATCCTGACACTTATTATTGGGCAAGTGATTTGCTTAAGCGACCAGTCATAGACCACTGGTGGCAGACAGAGACAGGTTGGCCTATTACTGCTAATTGTATCGGTATTGAGAAATTCCCCATAAAAGCCGGTTCTTCAACAAAGCCTGTTCCAGGATATGATGTTAAGATAGTAGACTCTAACGGTAATCTCCTTGGTGCAGATCAAGAAGGACTTATAGTCGTTAAATTGCCTCTCCCGCCAGGCACATTGCCTACTCTGTGGAATGCTGAACAAAGATTCTTAGAATCCTATATGAATCCTTTCCCTGGTTACTACTTCACCGCAGACGGTGGTTACATAGACAAAGATGGGTATGTCTTTGTTATGGGTAGGGTAGATGACGTGATAAATGTAGCTGGTCACCGTTTATCAACAGGAGCTATGGAAGAAGTTATAGCAAAGCACCCTGATGTTGCAGAGTGTGCCGTTTTTGGAGTTGAAGATTCTTTAAAGGGTCAATTGCCTATCGGTGTAGTTGTTTTAAAAGCAGGGGTAACTCGTGACCATGCTGAAATCAAAAAAGAGCTTGTTCAAATGATTAGAGAACAGATTGGACCAATCGCCTGTTACAAGGATACCGCTATTGTGGCAAGGCTCCCTAAGACTCGCTCGGGCAAAATATTAAGAGGTACAATGAGAAAGATTGCCGATGGTCAACCTTACACAATGCCAGCAACTATTGATGACCCTGCTATTTTAGGAGAAATTGAGGAAGCACTAAAGCTGATTGGCTATGCAAAAAAGAGTTAAAGAATGAAGAAGTCTCTTAAAATTGGTGATCTTGAGTTAATTTGGTTAGACGGTGGTAGCTTTGAATTAGATGGTGGGGCCATGTTTGGGGTCGTCCCCAAAATTCTCTGGTCAAAGAAGTATCCCTCAGATGATGATAATTTCGTTACCCTTATAACTGCTCCTATTTTGGTAAAAACCCAAACAGCCCTCATCCTTATAGAATCAGGGCTTGGGAATAAATTAACTGAAAAACAGAAAAAGATATTCCGAGTAAAAAGTGAATGGAAGATATTGTCTGACTTAGAAAGTTTAGGCATTGGAAGGAAAGATATTAACTATGTAATCCTCACCCACCTTGATTTTGACCATTGTGGCGGTGTAGTGATGTTTGAAGAGGACAATACCCTTTCAATTACTTTTCCTAAGGCTAAACATATCATCCAGAAAAAAGAGTGGCAAGATGCTCTTAATCCCAATAAAAGATCTGCTAACTCATTTTGGCCTATTAACTTTGAATTATTGAAAGATAGTCCATTATTGAGCTTAGTCGAGGGAAACTCTATAATTGTAGATGGTATCAGAGTAGTCCATACAGGTGGGCATAATAGCGGTCATCAGATTGTAGAGATCGAATCGAAAGGACAGAAGGCTTTTCATTTGGCTGATATTTTACCTACTCATGCACATTTTAACCCTCTATGGGTAATGGCATATGACAACTATCCCTTAGAAGTTATATCTATTAGAGAAGAATATGAAAAAAAAGGTATTGAAGAAAATGCCTGGTTTACCTACTACCATGATCCATTTATGTATGCTTGCAAATTCGATAAAGAGGGTAATATAATTGAGAGTTGGAAAGGGTGATATAAGAAGTAAACCTCTCCACTAAAAGTTTTGATTTGTGAGAAAAGAATTACTTCATTCAAGCACTAAAACAAAAGAACTGGGGATTTAGTTACCATCTTAAATCAAAAGTGCTAAGTCCCCAGTTTTTAATAGTATTTTTTCAAAGCTACTATTCATCTTTAAGATAAGATTTGAATAAAGCAATATCTATCTTTTATGCAAGATGATATCGAGACTACAATCCGATTAGTTCACGATTACTTCATAAATTCTAACTATACCCTTTCAGTTGCGGAATCTTGTACCGGCGGACTAATATGTAGCTTACTCACTGACTTCCCTGGTGCAAGTCGGTTTCTAAAAGGTGGCGTCGTCACTTACTGGTCTGAATCTAAAATTGAAGTTTTAGGTGTCTCCCACAAAACTATTAATCTCAAGGGAGCTATCAGCAGTGAGACAGCGATTGAGATGGCTGAAAAAGTTAGAATACTTTTTTCTTCAGATTATGGTCTATCAATCACGGGAAATCTCGGTCCTGATACAATTGAAGGCAAAGAATTAGGGCTTGTATATATTGGAGTCTCAAAAAGGGGGAGAAATGGGGTCATTCAGACCACACTTTCTGGTGATAGGCTTCAGAATAAAATGTCTTCTGCTCTTTTAGCCCTTAAATTTCTATTAGATTTTTAATAAAGCTAAAGTTAGACTTTAATGGTTCCTCCTGAAATAGTTAAAGAAATTGAAAGATTAGTAAAAGAACTAAACTTTCATTGCTATCGCTATTATGTTCTTGATTCCCCTGTCATTTCTGATGAGGAATACGATCGCCTTTATGAAAGACTTAAAGAGCTTGAATCTAAGTATAACTATATCTTGCCAGATTCTCCTACTCAAAGGGTGGGTGCACCGCCTTTAGATAAGTTCGAGAAAGTAACTCATGCTGAACCTATGCTTTCCCTTGATAACGCCTTCTCCTATAATGATCTAATAGAGTTTGACAGAAGAATCAAAAGATTACTCTCCTTAGATAGAGAGATCGAATACACAGTCGAACCAAAATATGACGGGCTTGCTATAGAAATTACTTACATCAACGGTTTATTAAGCAAGGCTTCAACAAGGGGAGATGGTTATGTAGGTGAAGATGTCACACCTAATATAAGAACAATAAAATCAGTCCCTCTTATAATAGAATCTACTCTTGTAGTTCCCCAATATATAGATATCCGCGGCGAGGTATATATGCATATTAAAGACTTCGAAGAGTTGAATAGACAGAGAGAAAGGGAAGGGGAACCACTTTTTGCAAACCCTCGTAATGCTGCCTCTGGTTCAGTAAGGCAGTTGGACTCTTCAATTACCCAAAAAAGGAGATTACACCTTGTTTGTTATGGTGCTGGAAAATTTGAGGGTATAAATTTTATGAGTCAAGATGAGTTTATCCACTGGCTTAAAGAGGCTAGATTTCCCACACCCATAATAGTTAGCGTAGTGAATGGTATAGATAGGGTTATTCAGACTATTGAGGAGATTTACAAAAAAAGAAATACCTTTCCCTTTGAGACTGATGGTGTGGTTGTTAAAGTGAATGATTTTAAAATGCAAAAAGCCTTAGGTGTAAAGACAAGAGAGCCGAGGTGGGCAATTGCTTATAAATTTCCAGCTCATCAGGGGGTCACTAAAATTTTAGATATTAAAGGTAGCGTTGGGAGGACAGGGATAATAACTCCTTACGCGATTTTAGAGCCTGTAAGAATTGGTGGAGTTACAGTTTCTCGCTCAACTCTGCATAACTGGGATGAAGTGGAAAGAAAAGATATTAGGATAGGGGACTATGTTGTTGTAGAGCGAGCAGGAGAGGTTATCCCACACATAATAATGTCAATCAAAGACAGAAGAAGTGGTAAAGAAATCTTGCCTAAGAGACCTGAAAAGTGTCCAGTATGCCATTCCCCAGTAATCAATGAAGAAGGAGAGGTAGCATTGAGATGCATCTCCTTAGATTGCCCAGCTCAGATACAAGAGAGATTGATCCATTTTTCTTCAAGATCTGCTATGAATATTGAAGGTTTAGGGGAAAAAAATGTGAATCTTCTCTATTCTCAAGGACTAATAAAACACTTTGTGGACATATATAAATTAAAAATAGATGATCTGATTAAATTACCACGCTTTGGAGAAAAGTCAGCTCAGAATCTGATAAACGCTATAGAAAGTAGTAAGAACACAAAGTTGGCTAAATTAATTTATGCCCTCGGTATCCCCCATGTGGGCGAATATGCCGCCTTTCTGCTTGCTCAAAACTTTGAAAGATTAGAAGATCTATATAATATAAATAAAGAAAAAATCATGAATATCAAGCAGTTAGGTGAAAAAACCTCAACTGCTATCTCCAGTTTTTTTAATGACCCTAAGAACCTGCATATACTTGAAACGTTAAAAAAGTATGGCTTTAAAATAACCAATCCTGATTTTAAAGGTTCTCAAAAGAAAAGAAAACCCTTAGAGGGGCTAACTTTTGTAATAACAGGAACTTTTCCTCTTAGCAGAAAAGAAATTCAGGATAAAATAGTTTCTTTAGGTGGACATGTATCGTCTTCAGTTAGCAGTAAAACCGACTTTTTACTCTTAGGGGAAGAGCCGGGAAGTAAATTAGAAAGAGCAGAAGCGCTGAATATAAGAATTATCAGTTACGATGATTTCCTGAAAATGATTTAACATAATAAACAATGTTTTTTTTACTCTCCAAAGTCCTAACTCTGCTTTAGTTCTGCCCTCTTTTCTTTTAAGAATTGTTGCCTTTTGATTTACTAAGTTACCAACAAAAAATCTTAGCAATAAACTTCCATTAGTAGCAGAAGAGCTTTAGCTTATTGTAAGTTCAATTATAAGTTCAATTAGTGAATATGAAAAGTTTCTGACTGCTCTAATCTGCATTCATTACTGAGCATTATTTCAAAAAGTAAACAAACATAGCTCTCTTATTGTTATTAAATATTCTATTTAGTCAGAGGGTTTCAAGTTGAGATTGTTTTAGACAAGAAGATCAACTTGTTAAAAGCTAAGTGGTAAGGTTAATTAATTACTTTTAAAAAAGTCGGGGCGAGCCGATTCGAACGGCCGACCTCTCGCACCCCAAGCGAGTGCGCTAACCAAACTGCGCTACGCCCCGAAATTAAAAAAATTTTTATAGTGAATCAAGAATTTCCTTTAGTTTTTTTTTAATATGACTTAAGACTTCTGCCAATTCCTTCTCATTGCTTTTTTTAGATGTTACAAAGGGTGAAGTTAAAGGTCCTCCATTCTTCATTGATTCACTCTTTAAACTATTTTTTGTGAACTTCTTTTTGACACCACTTATTGTATACTTCTCTTCGTAGAGAAGCCTCTTTATCTCCTTTAATAGATCTATATCCTCTTTCGTATAAATCCTTTGCCCTGTTTTTGTTCTCTTTGGTTGAATAAACAAAAATTCTGATTCCCAGTATCTTATTGTGTATGGCTCTACTTCAAGTATTTTACTCACTTCACCAATTTTGTAAAAGACCTTATCAGGAAATAAACTTAGAGATTCAGTTCTTTTATAAATTCTATTCATACCATAGAGAATTAAAACCTTTCATATTCAATCACCATAGGTGCCCAAAATTATCGAGAGTTATTAAGAGACTTTTTTAATGAGTCACTCACCTTAAAAGTTATGACTTTCCTTGGTTTTATCTCAACCTCTTGCAATGTTTTAGGGTTTCTACCCTTTCTTGCCCCCTTTTTTCTAACATAAAAAGTTCCAAACCCTGATATCTTTATGGTTTCCCCAATTATTAGAGTCTCCTTAATAGTCTCAAATAAAGCCTCTACAACTTCTTCTGCTTCTTTTTTAGGAAGCCCTACCTTTTCATATAGAATTCCTATTAAATCACCCTTTGTCATGTCTGCTCCTAAAAAGCTATTTGGTATTTGGTATTGAGTAAATGGCTTATAAATTTTAAATTGCATAGTGCTTATAATGTCAAGTTTTTATGAACCCTTTAATCTATTGATAAAGAGAAAAGCTTACTGAGCTATCTCATGGATTGGGTTTATAGAAATTTGATCAAAAAAATCATTAAAATAAAAATTATAGGGTACAAAACAAAAGGTTTATTTAAGTAGAATTAAAGATTGTAAAATTAGTTGCCCTCTCTTTATCTATTTAAAAGTTTAAAAATGGTGGATTTAAATATAAAAAGATTAAACGGGTCTGGTCACTGTTACATTGTTTTTAAGTGAGTAAGCCCATTGTGTCGAAGTGAAAACAGTCATATTCAACCGGCTTTGCTAAAGGCAGAGTGATATCTTTGCTCGATTTAAAATAGCTTCTATCGTTTATTTTTTTTACTAAAGAGTTTAGTAATGCAAAATGTGCATAAACTAACTATTACACACCAAGAAACGAGCATAAATAAAAGAGCACTGCCTTCCAAATCTCCATACTCCCTAATAATTTGATAAAAATTACAAACAGGACTATTTTAATCTTACTTTACATTTTTTATCTTCCTTTATTTTTTGGGAAGAGGCATTATATATTAAATAAAGCATAAATAGAAGGATAGTCAGTAATATTCCACGAGTAATCCATACTTTCAGGTCTGTAACTTTTAGATATTGAGGTAGTTCAACAAAGGTCCACCATAAAACTAATGCAAAAAGAAAAGCAGGAGTGACGAAGCGTAAAATATAAAAGAAGATGCGCGGTAACCTTATTAAACTACCGCGATTTATCTCTATCCATGCTATAGAAGGTTTTAAAGCCCAGAGAAAGATTAAAATCTCTATCAATCCAAAAAGGACCAGTAAAAAAGTTCCAGCCCAAAAATCCATCTCATCTAATGCAGAAGGCATGAAAATGGGGAGATGGGCAGTCAAAAAAAGAGCTACAAATGTAGATATAACAGCCTTTTGTCTGGAAAATCTTAGTTCATCCTCTAAAAAGGCGATAATTGGTTGAGTTATAGCGATAGAAGAAGTGATGCCTGCAAAAAAGAGCAGTGAAAACCATATAAAAGCATACATTGAGCCTAAAGGAAGAGAGGAAAATATAACTGGCAAGCTTATAAAAGCTAAAGTAAAAGAGCCAGATTTAGCAATTTCCTGGGCTAAAGGTAGACCAAAAAAAGCAACAGCTGCCGGGATAGCTATCGAGGCTCCTAATAGGACTTCAGCAAATTCATTTAGAGAAGCCGATGTTAGTGATGATGCAACTATGTCATCATTTCTTCTTAAGTAAGAGGCATAAGTAACAATAGCTCCGAAACCCACACTTAAGGTAAAAAAAACTTGTCCTGAAGCAGCTAACCATACCTTAGGATCTGCAAGTTTGTCCCATTGAGGCATCCATAAGAAGTTAAGCCCTTCCACTGCACTCCCATGAGCTGTTTTCAGATGAAAAACCCACAGGGCTAAGAAGATTCCCATTAGAAATAGTAAAGGCATAGCTATCCTGCAGAATCTCTCTATTCCCATAGAGACGCCTTTAGATAAAACGATATAATTTAAGATACAGGTAAGTAAAAAGATTAAATAGGCAAAGATATTTGGTCTATTAAATGAAGTTTCACCACCTAACCCCGTATAAGAGAAGAAAAAGTCTTTAAAGGGTTGTTGAGCTTCTTTAGCAGAAATTGTATTTGATGAGACTCTGGGTAATTCACCTAAAGCTGAATAGATAGCATAGCCCAGAGTCCAACTTTCAATATAAATATAGTAGGCACATACGATAAATGGAATAAATAGACCTAAAACTCCAATGTACTTGGCTACCGAATTTTTCCATATGATAGCAAAAATTGCAGGCGTAGTGCCATGTCCCTTACTACCGCCATATCTACCCATAGCCCACTCTGCCCAAAGTAAGGGAATAGCTATTAAAAAAAAGGAGACCATATAGGGCACCATAAATATACCACCGCCATGTTGCGCTGCTTGAGTAGGAAATCTCAAAAAATTACCAAGCCCAATGGCACTTCCAGCCATAGCCATTATCAAACCTATCTTAGTAGCCCAATGTTCTCTTACTTTCAAAGGACCTCCTTATTATAATAAGCTTTTTCCTAAATTGTAGAAGTTTTCTTCAAAAAGTTATTAGCCAATTTTAAAAACTCTATTTTACTTTTTTGAAAGTCTACTATCCGTTCTAAGTTTTCAGAGGTATAACGAGAAACATAAAATTTATCAGGGTCATATTTCTGTAACTGCAGATCAGGATTGAAAACTCTAAAGTATGGTGCAGAATCAAGACCACAACCAGCAACCCACTGCCAATTTCCAACATTCTGTGCAATATCTGCATCAAGTAAATTCTCAAAGAAGTATCTTTCGCCTAAACGCCAATCTACCATTAAATTCTTTGTTAAAAAGCTTGCTGAGACCATACGAACCCTATTATGTATCCATCCTTCCAGGTTTAATTGTCTCATCCCAGCATCTATAAGTCTAAATCCTGTCTCTCCAACTTTCCATTTCTCGAAAAGCTTGCTATCTCTTCGCCAAGGGAATCCTTTCCAGTTACTTTTATATTCCGATGTTATAGCCTTTTGATTTAAACAGATCCATACTCTGAAAAACTCTGACCATGCCAATTCCTGAAGAAATTTATCATTTTCCCTATATTCCAATAGTTTGGAGTAAATATATCTGAGTGATATTATACCGAGTCTTATATATATGGAAAGCTTTGATGTAGTATCTAAGGCTGGATAGTCTCTCTCTGTGGCGTATTTATGAAGTCTTTCAGTCAAAAAATTTTTAAACATCTGTTGAACTTCTTCTTCTGATTTATACCAAAGTTTAATAATATAAGGATTCTGAGGCGAGGAAAATGGTTCAACTGGATATTGAATTTTTGGTGTTAGAAGGTATTTTGGTTTAATCGTATCAACGATAGGAGGATTTTGTAAGAGAAAGGGCTTAAAGATGTTTTTATAAAAGGCTGTAAATCTTTTCTTAAAGTTCTTTTTGGTAGGAGGTATAAGAAATTGAGAAGAAGACTCCACTTTAATCCCTCTTTTTTGGCATTCATGCTCAATAAACTTTCTTTTTTGCAATAGATAAGGTTCGCAATTCAAACTATGCCGTAATAAGTCAGGTTTTGTTATGTCTAAAAACTTATTAAAGTCTCTTAAAGTAGTAAAATAAAGCTTGGAACCAAGATTCTTAAGGATATCTGCGAACTCCTTAACATAATAGGAAAATAGGGACTTAAAGTTATCTCCATGGTCTTTCAAAAATAGATCATCGTATAAATAAAGCGGGATGATTTCATGATTTTGCCAGCCTTCAAGAAGCCAGTTATCTAAGAGTCTAAAGTCTTTTGTGAATAAAGATATTATCCTCATATATATTTTTTTATAAATAATGGGTAGATATCTATGTAATATAACATATTTGTTTTTAGCTTCCTATTGTCTCTAAAAGTGTATAGATTAGAGAAGTAAAGTTTTGGAAAAGAAAAATTTTATAAATCAAAGAACAAATAAATTGAAAAACTTAGAAAAAAACCGATGAATAAGTGTAGAGCAACTACAATGATTTATTGCAACAAAAAATTGCACTTTTTTATTCAAGTTACCTTTCATCACGATGATATCAAATGCTTCATCCTACATTTTCGCAACAAGATACGACTTCTATTTCTTCTTATTTTCAGAAAAGCCCCAACCCTTATTTAAAACCTCTTGTTATTCAAACAAGTTTTAAACCTGGCACGTTAATTGCTAAGCAAATTATAACAATATAAAGTTATAATATTATAAATAGTGCACTCGGTTAAAATGGTAAAGGAAGAGAATATTGATAGGGAAAGCCAAGAAAAATTATATGTTCAGCTCTATCATATAGTCAAGAGAAAAATAGAAAATGGTGAGTGGCCAGTGGGTAAAATCATTCCATCAGAAGATGAGCTTTGTAAGATTTTCGATGTGAGCAAAGCTACTGTTAGATTAGCTATACAAGAATTAGTAAGAGGTGGCTATCTTAAAAGACGCCAGGGCAGAGGAACTTTTGTAACCTATTCAGGCTCCCATTACGGTATCACAATGAAGACAAGGCTTACAGAAGATATGCTTTCAAAAGATATACCGATTAAAAAACAAGTGTTTAAAAAAGAAATGATAAAACCAGTTGGTGAAAAAATAAGAAGTTATTTCGAGGGAGAGAATGAGGTTTTCTTCGTCTGTTGCAAAGGGTATTCAGACAATGACCCTGTATATATAGAAGAGTTTTTTATTCCTTTATGGCTTATGCAAGAAATATATAACAATGATTTTTGTCAAACTTCTATATATGAATTAGTTCAAGATAGGTCAATAAAAAAGATACATAAAATAATCCAATCTATTGAGGTAATCGAAGTAAAAGGAAATATTGCTGTTGAACTTAAGATGGAAGTAGGCTGTCACGCCCTTTGTGTTCATAGCATTCTTCTCAGTTCAGATGGATCAACTATAGCTTATATAAAACTTATAGGAAATGGTAAAAAATATAAGATAGAGACAGAGTTTGAAAAAATGAGGTGACCAAATCTATCAGTAAAAACTTATTCGAGTAACTTTTGATTATTAGTTATTTTTATATTAGTTATTTTTAATTTAAAAGAAAGGAGGTGATAAAATATGGATGCTTTGAATTCATGGCTTGTCTATTTGAACAAAAATAGTCCTCTACTGTTTGGGATAGTGACTGTTTTAACAATGTCTGGAGTGGGCGTTATAATAGCTGTTATTACAGAGCTAATTTTTAAGATATTGAAAATTAAAGGAGAAAGGATCGAGATACATCACTAAAAGTCTGGGGGTAAAATGGAGCCTTTTATTGAAAAGATATTTTCAGTAGCCTATATAGCTATTTTTATAGTAGTAGCCTTTGGGCTTATGATTGTGATAGGTAAGATATCTAACTATTTAATAAGGAAAATTTTAGGTATTGGAGGTTAATTAAATATGGAAATGTATCTACCTATAGCTGGTGTTGAAATAATGGCATGGAAACTAATCCTTCTTGGCTTCACTGTGGGAGTGATAGGAGGTTTTTTTGGGATTGGAGGTGCTTTTATGGTGACACCAGCTCTGAATGTTTTCGGTTTCCCTATGGCATATGCAATTGGAACAGATATGGCTCATATAGCTGGTAAGTCTATTGTTGCCACAGCGAAGCACAGAAAATTTGGAAATGTTGATATGGTTCTTGGCATTATCATGATAATAGGAACAGCAATAGGGATTGAACTTGGTGCCACTTTTATTATGTGGCTTGAGAAAGTTGGTAGAGTAGATGCTGTTGTAAGATATACTTATATGTCACTCCTTTTTGGATTGAGTGGATATATGCTCTATGAGTATTTCAAGCTTACCAAAGGTGCTACACCGGAAAAAAAGAAGGCTGTTACAGATGCAGGTACTTCTGCTCTTGCCCTCAAAGTCCAATCAATAAGAATACCTCCAATGGTTTACCTTAAGGTCTCAGGTTTCTCAATTTCCGTTTGGATGATTTTAATTGTAGCTGCAGTCACCGGTTTTGTTGCAGGTTTCCTCGGCGTAGGAGGTGGTTTCTTAAGGATGCCAGCCCTGATGTATGTTATAGGATGTCCAACAAGGGTAGCAGTAGGAACTGACCTTTTTGAGGTTATGATTTCAGGTGCCTATGGAGCATTTACTTATGCATTAAAGGGCAGAGTTGAGCTTATCGCAGCAGTTGTAATGCTAATTGGTGCATCAGTGGGAGCACAGTTTGGGACTCTTGCAACTCAATATGTTAAAGGTCTAAAAATAAGGCTTTATTTTGCGGTAACAATGATGTTAGCTGGCGTTTCGGTTATTCTTAAACATTTTGCTGGCACCTATAAAGATGTTTATTATCCAAGTCTGAGTGCATGGGTAAAATCTAATCCACAGTTTATTGAATGGGCTCAAACCGAAGGTGCAAAACTCTCTCCAAAGGTTCAAGTCAGAGACTGGATATTATTTAATAAAGATGCAGTTAGTGCATGGTTTGCACAACAACCCGAAATTATTCAAGCAGCTAAGGCTACTGAGGCAGCATGGAATGCCTATTCGGGGTACCTAATGCTTGCGGCTGCTTGCGGACTAAGCTTGCTGATAATAGTAAGAATGATACAAGGTATAAGCCTTGAAAAGAAACTTAGAGCTGGTAAATAGGGAGGATTTATGAAGAAAATACTCGTAGGTCTTGATGGTTCACATGCTTCTATGAATGCTCTAAAATATGCTATAAAAATGGCAAAGAATATGGAGGCAGAAATTGTTGCTGTAACTGTTATTAATGAACCTCCTTATAAGGAGTATTACGCTGATATCTCAGCAAAATTAAAGGTAGAGGCAGAATCTTTTTTTACTAAAATCAGAGAAATCTTTAAGGGTGAAGGGGTAAATATAACAACTGAGATTGATACCGGTGTGCCTGACGAAATCCTTGCAGAGATTGCAAAAAGGGACAAAAATGTCTCCATGATTGTAGTGGGTGCCAGTGGAAAGGGTAGGGGCTCAAGAATCTTTGCTGGTAGCCATACTGTTGCACTTGTGAATCAGGTGGCAGGTGGTCTTCCATGTGCCGTTGTAGTTGTGACAGGATATAATGACGAGTTTATAGAAAGGATGTAAAAAAGATTGATCTTTTTTGAAAATCTGTTATTCATCTCAAAGTAAAAGGGATTATAAAAGCTTGTAGTTTAAATTGAATAGATGTAGGTTTGAGAAATAGCATAATTTGAACCAATATCCCTCTCTTTTTGGGAGGGGGATATTAATATTATAAAATATTAAAAATTAATTTTATTTTCATAGGTTTTTATGCTTTGTTAAAATATTGTTGAACATTTAGGGTTTAAGTAATGATTACTAATGGAGTTTTTAACCCTTAGATCGAATAAGATATTTGTTAACACTTGGTCTACGAACATCTGTAAGGATACTATTTTTTTTCACTTTTGTTTTTAACTTTTGTTTTATTGTTTAATCCTGTAGCAAACAATCCTTTACTTCTACTAGAGGATGTCTAAAATATCTTTAAGCATATAGAAAATGAACTAATTAATTTTTAACATAAGCTATTTTATTCTTTATGAACATTAACAGGACTCAAAAAATAGTCTATGCGGGTATACCAATTTTCCTATTTGTGATTTTATTTCTTGGCTGGCTTTCCTCCAAAAAGGTAAATAAAGTTGTGACTGATAATTTCAACCTCCAACAATTAGTTCTTGCACGTAATGCAGCTGGGCTGATAAAAAGTGAAGTAGACTCACTCAAAAACAAAATTAATGAATTATCTATAATGATTAGTAATGATAAGAGTATCCCATCTTTGGAAAAAATTTTAAAGACACTCTATATTGGCATTAAAGATAAAGGTGCCGTCTACATTAAATATATTGATGCAGAAAAGATGTACCTCTACTTTTACGATGAAAGTGGGTTTAAAAAAATAAAAGCTACCTCTGCAGATATCGATTTTTATAGAAAATTAGCAGGAACCAAAAAAAATGATGGAGAAGTATGTATTACAGAAATTTTTAAAGAGGAATATGAAGGCACAAAAATGCCCTTTTTCAATATTTTAAAATTTATTAAAAAAACTCATAACCCAAATCCCAGCAGCAAGGCAACAATTACTGGGATTATTGTTCTAAAAATTAATGCCTATTTACTCACATCTAAAATCACAAAAGGGATAATTTCAGGTAATACAGGATATGCATATATAATTGACCAAAATAATATCTTTATTTATCATTATGAAAAAGATTTTATAGGAAGGGATTCTATTGAAGTTAGGAAGGAAAAAGGTCCTGGAATACCCTTTGAGAAGATCGATAAGATTCAAAAAAATTATATGTTGAAGGGTTATGAAGGAACAGATTGGTATATCTCTGGATGGCACCGTGGAGAATCTGGACATATAAAAAAGTTGATTGCCTATACTCCTATACTTCTGAGTAATGAATCTAACAATTTGTGGTCTCTTGCAGTAGTAGCACCTGTGACGGAGGTGGAAGGTTCAGTTGAAGCTATACAGGTTGAGCAATTCATAATTCAATTGACAGTAATTTTAGGAACTATGATTTTAGGACTATTTTATATATTCATTCTTGTTAATTGGTCAACGGAGTTACAGGAAGAAGTTGATAAAAAGACTCAAGATTTAAGGTTGTCGGAAGAAAGGTATAAATCTCTTGTCGAGAATGCTGAAGATATTATTTTTACCATCGATCCTTCAGGAAGATATCTATCAATGAATAAATATGGTCGTAAATTTTTTAATAAAACGCGTGAAGAAATTATTGGAAGCCCGATTGATAATATAATACCAAGTCCTTTTGCAGATATTCTCTTAACACAACTAAAAGATATTTTAATAGACAAAGAAAGTGTGAGATTTACTCATTTTATTAAGATTGCTGAAAATGAATATTGGCTTAATACAATAATGAGAAGGCTTTATGATGAGACCGGTAATATTTATGCAGTTCTTGGGATATCAAGAGATATTACAGTCATAAAGAGGAAAGAGAAGATAGAGGAACAGATGTATCAAACTGAAAAACTTGCTTCCATGGGAACTTTAGCTGCAGGTGTAGCTCATGAAATAAATAATCCTCTTGCCATTATTTTGGGCTATGCTGATCTTCTCCTTGAGATTACCCCTCCAGATAGCCAACAATACTCTATGCTTAAAACTATCGAAAAACACGCTAATAATGCAAAAAGGGTTGTTGAAGGATTACTAAGTTTTGCTCGTTATTCTGAACAGAAGATAGAAACATGCAACATTAATGAAAATATTGAGAGCGTTCTATCTGTCGTTAAAAATTCTCTAAAACTTTATAACATTGAAATTAAAAAAGATCTACAGGGAGACTTGCCTCAAGTGCAAGGAGATCCTGGCAAGTTGCAACAAGTCTTCTTGAATATTATTATCAATGCTATCCATGCTATGAAGGGAGGTGGCACTCTTACCATTACTACAAGATCAATAGATAATGAGAACATTGAAATAAGATTTAGCGATACAGGCCTTGGCATTGCTCCTGAACATAGGAATAGAATTTTTGATCCCCTCTTTACCACAAAAAAAGTAGGAGAGGGAACAGGTTTGGGTCTTTCTGTGAGCTATGGTATAATCACTCAGCATGGAGGCAGGATCACCTTTGAAACAAAAACAAAAGAAGAATCTCCCAACCCTGGAACAACTTTTATTATCACTCTGCCAATATCAAACCAAAAAAAATTAGAAGTTCAGTAATTAAAATATAATTTAAAAAAATGGTACTATAATATAGTTTTTTAAACATAGTTTTTTTAAAACTTATGCAACTTTTTAGGCAATAAAATTAAAATGTGATAAACATAATCAATAATCAAATGTAATTTTAAAATTCTAAAACTTTTCTCAATAAAGGAAATTAACTAAGGCTCTTAAAATTTTGAAGCTTAAGACTGGAGTTTCTAGGAAAGTTTTTTAACTTAATGCTTAATCTAGCTTAAAGATTAGAGTTCATGAAAATACAATTTAGTAATGTTAGACATCAGCTAAAAAATATCGTTTATACTTCTTATGTGGTAAAATCTCTTTTTATATATATTACATATATATAATAGTATTAATTTTTAGGGAAATGCCTACTTGTGAACTAAAAAGACTTAGGTTACCCATTAATATCTAATGCAGAACATCTCTTATCAAGCATAACAAAATGCATGGCTAAACTCAGGATAGTCGATAATTAACTCTAAACACTCCACAAAAAAAAGGGGGGGATATGCCAGAAAAAATACTAATAGTTGATGATGAGCCCGATATGTTGGCGCTTCTGAGTATGATAATCAAAAGCAGAACACCTTATGAGGTAATTACTACTAGTAATCCTTTTGAGGCTGTTGAGTGGATAAAAAAAGGAGGGTTTGATCTTGTTATCACAGATTTAAAAATGCCTGGTATTGATGGAATGGAAATTTTAAAAATTTTAAGAGGTGTAGATACAGATGTGCCTTTGGTTATCATAACAGCCTATGGGACCATAGAATCTGCAACAGAGGCTATGTCCAAAGATGCCTTTGACTTTATAACAAAGCCTTTTAAAAAAGAACAGATTCTATTTACAATTGAAAAGGCATTAAAATGGCTGAGAACCATGAAAGAGAATAAAATGTTAAAAGAGAAGATAAAAAACCACTTAGATAATCATTAAATCAAAAACATTTTGGCATTTAATATCTTTCTCAGAACTATCTCATAGACAAAAGTCTATTGAAAGAAACAGTAAATGATGTTGACTGAAAATGTAGACTTTACTGCATCCTTCTGAGCACTTTTTCCCACCTCAAATCAAGTAAGCATATTTCTCTGAACATTTTTAATTCAAATCTTACAGGTCCAGCATGTTCTGGAGAGAGTCACACTAAGGCAAAAGTTCGTCATATCCATTTAATGGTAGATAGGGGTTATATCATGAAATGTCTCTCAAATTCGGGGTATTAACTCAACCATTTCAGCTTCTGGAGGTACTACAAGTATGTACTACTGCTTCGTTCAAATCAGCGACCATATAGGCAGTCTTGTTCATAACTGCTATACACTTAGGATAAGTATACCTGACAACTGATATTGCATCACAAAAAGATTTAGTTTTTAGCACCTGTCCAGAAGTAACTTTAATTAAGTAACTTTAATTAAGTAACTTTAATTTTTTAAAGATATCTATAAACATTTTTAATGATCCCTCTACCAAAAACTCCTTGACAAGTTGATTTCTTAATGCTATACCCTAATTAACA
>CAYPJO010000042.1:17034-18448 GCA_964411065.1 uncultured Thermodesulfovibrio sp. | reverse complement strand
AGGCTTTCTGAGGTCTTTAGGTATGGTGCGTAAATAGGTTGTTCCAGTATTTGGGTGCATGGTTTTTATTAACTATTTTTCCGTATTTATACCGTTCCAAAAAAACGTGGGCATATCATGTCTATTTTAATGATATACTTATCGTAAAGGATATCTTTATCTCCTTCAAGGCTCACCTCCTATACTTTTTGTTTGCTTAAATACAGTATAAGGTGAGCCTTAATTTTTTTCCATCACGCAATTAGGGATGCTTCCTCAATTTACAAAATTTTTAATTAATAGTTCCTAAAAGGGCGTTTATGAATACGTGTACTTCTCTGGGGATTTTATCAGGTTAAAAAGAGATTTCCGTAAATTGTGAAATCGCTCACTCTTTTTTAGTCTTAAATATAAGGATTTGCAAAAAGACAAATCAGCTTTCCCCTCTCAAGATTTGTTCACACTTTTAGAAAATCTTAACATATTTATCATTTTCGCGTAATAACCATGTAAAAAAAAGTTTTTATTCTATTAACATGTTAAACATGTTTGATAAAAAATAGATTTTAAATAATTCATTAATGCTATTATGTGATTTTCATATTCACACAAAATACTCTGATGGCTCCGTTGAGTTAAGAAGGGTTGTTGATTTATATGGTCAAGCAGGTTTTGATGTCATAGCTATAACAGATCATGTAGTAAACGGTGATAATTCCTTAGGTAAATTTGCCCAACGTCTAAAGCTTTCGGTAACAGCAAAAAATTTTAATGAATATATCTCCGCAATTAAGTATGAAGCTGAAAGAGCATGGCAAAAATATGGAATGCTTGTAATCCAAGGGGTGGAGATAACAAAAAACTATTTATCCGCTGAAAAATCAGCCCACCTACTAATTATAGATATCAAAAATTTCATTCCAGCCTGTTTAAAGTATGAGCAAATATTTTTGGAAGCAAAAGAACAAAACGCTTTAATTGTAGCATGCCATCCCCATAGCGTTTCAGCTTTAAATAGAGATACTCTCTTTCTATGGAACAATAGAGAAAAGTATTCCAAATATATTGATGCATGGGAAATAGCCAATGGAGATGACGTATATAATGTAATAAGCCTTAAAAGATATCCATATATTGCTAATAGTGATTTTCACAGGATGCGACATCTCTATTCTTGGAAGACTTTGCTTAATTGTCAAAAAGATATAGAAGCAATAAAAGATTGTATAAGAGAGAATAAAGGTGTAGCAATAACTTTCTATAGAAAATGAAGAAAATTCGATGAAAATGATTTCGAAATGCCCAAGATACAATCTCTTTTAGAGACACCCTCTAAACTCTGTATTGAATCTAAAGGAAATAAAGAAAAATTCAATGCTACAGCGGAGAGAGGAAAATAATTTATAACCAAAATATTTTAGAAAAAAATGCTCAA
>CAYPJO010000042.1:0-16934 GCA_964411065.1 uncultured Thermodesulfovibrio sp. | reverse complement strand
CTCAAGTATCTCTTATCTAATAATTATAACTGAAAAATTTAGGAGGAAGAATGGCAATTTTTTATTTTTTTGTGTTTTTAACAGTGGTAGGATTGTTTATTTATATCCTTCAGGTAATATCAATAAGATCAGTTATAAGGAGTAAAGGAAAGAAGTCTTTGTCTGATATTAATTCTTTTTTGCCTCCAATCTCAATTATAAAACCCATGAAGGGCCTTGATGATAATCTTTTTGATAACTTAGAGAGCTTCTGCTGTCAAAATTATCCAGTTTATGAGATTATTTTCACTCTCCAGGACTACAATGATCCTGCTTATAAAGTTGCTAAAAAGGTCAAAGATAAGTATCCTGATGTAGACATCTCGATCGTTGTTGAAAAATGTGATGATAGCTTAAACCCAAAAGTTAAAAATCTTATAACTGGTTATAGAGCTTCAAAATACCAATATATTCTGATTAGTGACAGCAATGTAATGGTAAGAAGTGATTATCTAAGATCAATTGTTGAAGAGATAAAAAGTTCACAGGTAGCCCTTGTTAGCAATGTTATTAGAGGTACAAGAGAGCGTACTCTTGGCTCTATAATGGAAAATCTACATTTAAATTCTTTCATTTTAGGTAGCGTATGTTTTCTTGATAGATTTCTTAAAATGCCCTGTGTGATTGGTAAGTCAATGCTTGTAAGAAAAGATGATTTGAAAGCTATTGGAGGCTTTGAAGCTGTTAAAGATATCCTTGCAGAAGACTATATGATTGGTAATAGTTTGCATAGGATGGGTAAGAGAGTGGTGCTTTCTAATTATTTAATAGATAATGTTAATGAGAATTGGGACATTAAAAAATTTATCAATAGGCATACTAGGTGGGGAAAACTCAGATTTAAGCTCGCTGGTGCAAAATATTTTGTAGAATTGCTTTGTAATCCAGTATTTATCTCAATTATGCCTCTTATTCTATGGGATATTTCAGTTTTTACACTTTTTTTAACCATTTCTACTATGTTAGTTAAAGTAGGTGGAGATTTCTACATTGGAAGACTTATAAAGTCTAATACTAAACCCTTTTTATATCTGCTTTCTCCTCTTAAAGACATTCTCATCGGGTTAATTTGGTTCATTCCTCTTTTTGATAATAAAATAGATTGGAGAGGTAATAAATACAAAATTGGCTTTAATACCAAACTCTCCCCTCTAACAGATCCCACAATTTATACTTGGAAATACAGACTTATTAATTCAATAAAAGCAAGATTTGCGTGATTGGATAGGAAATATGAATTACAAATAAGGAGAAAATAATGAAATGTCCGAATTTAGTAACAATAAAACCAATCTGTTGTAATGCTTTCAAAAAACCATATTTTCCAAGTCTCTTCCAGTTGAAAGAATATTGTCAGACCAATGAGTATATCAAGTGCCCCTTCAATAGGGGCAATAAAAGGACATTGCAACAAAGGGAAGGAGTAGATAAAAGCAATGACTGTTAAGAATTAAACAAGAGGTGAATAAAGTAAGACAGTTAAATGCTTAGGAAAAAACTTTACCATTAGAATACTATCCAGTTCTGTGAATTGCCTTTAATAAATGATATAAAATGTCTGTAATACCTTCAATAGCTTTGATTATTTTCTTAAAACATCCCAGTTACTAAAGCAAATCCTACATTACTTTCCAAAATAGCTGATTTCTATGGTTATTTTAGATATGATAGAAAAAATCTATTTGATATATAAAATTCAGCAATAGTAAGCTAAATATAAAAATTATGTTAGAAGAGGGACATGGGGCTGGTGCCTCAACTGGTCTGCAAAACCAGATACACGGTAGGAGACAGGCTAACGAAAAACGTTCCCTGTCATACTTCATAAGTCGCCGTGGTGGGTTCGATTCCCACTGTCCCTCTCCAAATCAATCGTTTAAATTTTAAGACTAAAACTTTATTTTCATTAAACTTTTTTTAGCATAAATTTCTGTACCATATTATTGAATGGGTATTATCTATTAGGGTATTTTTTCTTTACGATATGTTGATCCATTTCATTTGTAGACTTTTAGATTTTCTTGCGATTGTTTATCAAAAATTTAAAGGGAAAGGTAAGAATATTTTTAAAAGCTCTTTTTAGCAGTTTAATAAAAAATTCCAAGTTAATAAGACAATAGAATTTTAGAAATCTTTTTGGGAGGTCTAAATGGAAGAGGTATCTAAAGGGACTTTTATGATTCTACTTAGTGGCATTTTGATAGGTGTGGCTTTTGGTTTTGTTTTGCAAAGGGGTCGTTACTGTATGAATTCAGCTTTTAGAGATATGATTTTTATGAACGACTATACTCTTTTCCGCTCTTATGTTCTTGCTTTACTAATAGCAATTATTGGAGCAAACCTACTCGAAGATTTAGGTTTTCTTGGTGAGGAAGGGCTAAGAAGACAGTCTTTCAATATAGTTGCTAATATTGTAGGAGGATATCTTTTCGGAATTGGTATCGTCCTAGCTGGCGGGTGTGGAAGCGGTATAATTTATAGGATCGGAGAAGGTTACGTTTCTGCCATTGTGGCAACTTTTGGTTTTGCTCTCTCTTTGATTGCTACGATTCATGGTCCCCTAAAACCCCTTATGCAATCTCTCAAAAGTGTCAAGATTATAATTGGAGAAGGGGATGATGCTATCACAGCTCCAGCACTCTGGGATTTGATTGGCGGTGTTCAAATAAAATGGATTGTCATTGCTATTTTAGCGCTGATTTTTTTAGTGTTTGTAGTAAAGGGGAAACCCTCAATTAAAGGACCAAAGAAAGGCTATTCGTGGTTTGTAACAGGTGTTTTGCTTGGCTTAGTCTTGGTCATTGCAATATGGGCTTCATACTTTTGGGGAGGTCAGACGAGGGGGCTATCTGCAGCTGGACCAACTGCTGAAGCTTTTCTTGCCATTATGCTTGGTAACAGTATGGCAAAGTTTGACCCTATGTTCAATTTTTGGGGTGTATTCACAGCTTCATGGAGTGCTCTATATATTATTGGCATACCTATTGGTGTTTATATAAGTGCAAAGGCTCTAAAAGAATTTAAGCTTCAAATACCACCTGCTAAGGAAGTTGTGAGAGTCCTTTTTGGAAGTTTCATAATGGGTTTTGGTGCAGCCACTGCAGGTGGATGCACTATTGGTCATGCTTTGACAGGAATAGCCGGCTTATCTTTAGCAAGTATTGTAGCAACTATTTTTATGGTTTTAGGAAATTGGACAATGGTTTATTTCATGTTTGTTAAACCTTTAGAAGATTAATTAGGGAGATAGCAATGTTAAGTACAAATATTTCTATTTTTCTCTTATAAATGGAATTTTTAACTTTGGTGGCTGGGAGATCAAAATTAGATTTTAACATGAGGTTATAATATTATGGTTTTAATAAATGATGAAAGACCACTGTAAAGAGTTTGAGATAAAAGCACATTTACTCTTAGACATAGTTATCTCAGTTTTTATAATTAGGATATGCTCAAATCTCTTTATAAATATGATAGCTTAATTCATTCTTTGAGATTATTTTTTTAAACATCACCTTAGTGATAGCCCTTTGAAATCTACAAGATTCCTCTAATTTCGTAGAATTTTCAATAATCCTTTAGGGCTTATGACCACTTTCGTAATACTACCAAAATGTTGTTATACTTATATATAGCTTCTAATTCTTAGCTAAGAAATTGCTAAAAGTCATAGGTAAGAAAAGGTAGTCCCATTATGCCATTAAAAGTAATAGTTGCGATGAGTGGTGGTATAGATTCTTCTGTTACTGCTTATCTTCTAAAGCAAAAAGGGTACGAAGTCGAAGGCGTTAGCTTTATCTTGTATGATGATAAGGGCATTAAAGCTTCCCATGAATCAACAAAAGGTTTATCAGATTCTTTAAAGATTGCTCAAAAGACCGCTGAAGTTATTGGTATAAAACACAGCATAATAGATCTCAGAAAAGAATTTGCTAATAAAATCATTGCCCCTTTTATATACTATTATTCAAAGGGTGAAACCCCAAACCCCTGCATCCAGTGTAATAAGCATATAAAATTTCCTAATTTAATAAAAATAGCGAATGAGAAAGGGGCAGACTTTATAGCGACAGGGCACTATGCTAAAATCGAAAACCACGGTGACTCCATTATCCTCTGTAGAGCTCAGGACATTAAAAAGGATCAATCTTATTTCTTATATGCAGTCGATAAAAATATCTTAAAAAGGGTACTACTACCCTTAGGTAACAAAATAAAAGAAGAGGTTAAGGGGATAGCTTCTTTTCTCAATATTCCATCTATAAATAATAGTGAAAGTCAAGAGATATGTTTCATACAGAATAAAAGATATTATGAATTTCTTGAAAAAATCTGTGAACCCAAAGGGGGACCTATTATAGATGCTCATACTAACAATGTTATCGGATTCCATAGGGGAGTACATCTATATACAATAGGTCAGCGGAAAAGACTTGGCATTGCACAAGGTGAACCGAGATATGTTGTGAAGATTGATGCTGCTAAGAATGCAGTTTATATTGGTAGGAAAGAATTTGCAATGTTTAAATCTATAATTGTTGATAATATTAATTTGCTCAAATCACAACAAAAGACTTTTAGAGCTACTATTAAGATTAGATCAAGGATGAGAGATGAGCCTGGGAGCTTGGAATTAATAAACAACAACCAAGCAAAAGTGATTTTTGATAGACCTCAATGGGCGCCAGCGATAGGTCAGAGTGCAGTGTTTTATGAAGGTGATGTGTTGGTTGGAGGTGGAATTATTGTATCTTCTTCTAAAGAGGAATAATCTTCATCCTTTGTAGAGATTCTATACTCCTCTCCAGCCCATTTGCCTAAATCAATCAATTTGCATCTTTGAGAACAAAAAGGTCTCCAAGGATTTTCTTTAAGGGTTGTGTTTTTTTTACAGATAGGGCAACTTATCTGCATAGTCAAGAATTTCTAAAATATCTTATTTTTTCACCGAAGTTCTAAAAGATTATAAACTATAGAAAACACCTCTTTTCAACTATGAGGTAAACAACTACTTATACTTCAGCCCTTTAGGTTAAAAACTTTTTTTATTTTTTTACTGAGAATAGAAATTGAATTCATAAAGGCTTAAAGTTCTTTAAAGATTGGAAAAAAGGCTTTTTTTGCTTTAAAATTTATTATAATTAAATAGTAGTTCATAATTTAAGATAGAATTTTTATGAAATTTTTCAATAACAAAATTTAAAGAGGAAAGGAGAATTTTCATGGAAAGCTTCCTAACTTTAGATGTGCTCCGAGTAACTGAAGCAGCTGCAATTGCAGCAGCAAGACTTATGGGTAAGGGCGATAGAAAAGATGCAGATAGAGCTGCAGTTAATGCAATGAGGGCTGCTCTCAATGATATCCCATTTAGTGGCAAGATCGTTATTGGTGAAGGAGAGAGAGATGAAGCTCCCATGCTGTATATTGGGGAAGAAGTAGGTAGAGGTGGTGATCTTGAGGTTGATATCGCCGTTGATCCATTGGAAGGGACAAATCTATGTGCTACTGGTTCTCCTAATGCCCTTTCAGTAATGGCTGTTTCTGAAAAAAATGGGTTACTCTATTGTCCTGACACTTATATGGAGAAACTTGTTGTTAGGCCTGCTGCAAAAGGTGTAGTAGATATAAGGGCATCGGTGAAAGACAATTTGGAAGGAATTGCCCGAGCTTTAAGTAGAGATATAGACGATCTTGTAGTGGTCATATTGGATAGACCGCGTCATGAACAACTCATTAAAGAAGTAAGATCAGCAGGCGCTCGTATCAAACTTATTAGTGATGGCGACATAACACCAGCAATCGCAGCAATAGTCGAGGGAACAGGCATTCACGCTTTGATGGGAATTGGTGGAGCCCCTGAGGGTGTCCTATCTGCTGCAGCTGTAAAGTGTCTTGGAGGAGAAATGCAGGCAAGGATGAGATGGCGAAATGAAGAGGAAAAGCAAAGAGCTTTAAAGATGGGAATGGATATTAGTGAAGATAAAGTGTATACTACCGACGATCTTGTACCTGGTGACAATATAATTTTCGTAGCAACAGGGGTGACTAAAGGAGACATCTTAAATGGTGTGAGTTTTTTCGGTGGAGGTGCACGAACTAATTCTCTAATACTTTCATCTAAAACTAAACAAATAAGATTCGTAGATACTGTTCATGTTTTCGATAAAGTTGGCAAAATTATATTGAGATAAAATAAAGGCTTTCAAATTTTTAGTGTAAAAGAGAAGGCATTTTCTGTCACCAGGAAATGATATTTTTAAGTTGGAAAATGGAATTTAAACCAGTTGATACGAGTAAGATCAGGAGATACTCTATCAAAGATAGGAAAAATAAGGTTTCTATTACTAAAAGTCTTAGCATTTATAGGAAAGGTTATTCTTTTGCAGATTTCATCTCATCATTACCCAAATTTTTAGCTGTCAACGATTTAAAAGCTGTAGTAGATGCCATAGTGAAAGCTTATAAAAATGGTAGACCAGTAGTATTAGGGATGGGTGCCCATCCAATAAAAGTTGGACTATCTCCTTTCATTATTGAATTAATGAATAAAGGAGTTTTATCAGCAGTTGCTACGAATGGAGCTTGTATAGTTCATGATTTCGAACTATCATATATAGGTGAAACATCTGAGGATGTCTTTCAAGAATTATCTCATGGCACTTTTGGTATGGCAATAGAAACAGGTAAACTGGTTAACGAAGCAATTAATCAGGGCGTTATGAAGGGCAAGGGGATTGGTGAATCGATAGGTGAGTTTATTGATTCAGCAGAGTTTCCTTTTAAAGATATCAGTATTTTTAGAGCAGGATATAAATTATCTATTCCTATGACCGTTCATGTAGCCATTGGAACTGATATAATCCATATGCACCCAGAAGCTAAAGGGTCGTTAATAGGTGAAGGCACTATGAGAGACTTTAAACTTTTCACTGGAATTATATCAAAACTTGACGGAGGCGTATATATAAATTTAGGCTCTGCTGTCATTCTTCCAGAAGTCTTTTTAAAAGCTCTCACCATTGCCAGAAACCTTGGATATAAAGTGGAAGAGTTTACAACTGTAAACATGGATATCTTTCAACATTATCGACCCCGTGAAAATGTCTTAAATAGACCTACAGCTATTAAGGGACAAAAATTCTCTCTCACTGGACATCATGAAATAATGTTTCCTCTCTTAACAGCTATGGTTATCGAAAGCTTATAAAAATGGACGTCTTCATTATTGAAGATAGATGCATCGGTTGCAGGAATTGTGTAGAAGTTTGTCCAGCAGTTTTTTATTTTGATGAAGAACTTGGGAAATCCAGGATAATCGATCCAGAAGCCTGTGAATATGTTGGTTGTTGTGAGGTTGCTGTAGAAAATTGTCCTGTGGAAGCTATTGTGATGAAAGTTTAATTTGCGATTCTTACATTCCGTAAAAAAGTCTGCTAATCAAATAATAGGGTAGACCGCAGTGAAACATTTTATCCTGGGTCTTTCTTATGTCATATTCGATTCTTCTAAAATAGATTAAGCCATCATCAAAGATGCAATAACAAGCTCTTGCATCCCCATCGCGAGGCTGTCCGACACTACCAACATTTATGATATATCTTGAATCGTTAGAAATCACCACTTTCTTAGAATGAGCTATGACTTCACCTGATCGTTTTTTCTCGATTATTATCGGGACATGGGTATGTCCAATATAACATATTTTCTCTTCAAAATATTCGAAATTAATGCGAGCATCATTAAATGTCAATAAATATGACCATTCTTGAGGTTTTTTCGGAGTTGAATGAACCAGAAATATGTCTTTACTTGCTATTCGTTGAGATATTTGGAATGTCTTTAAAATTTCCAATCTATCAGCGGTCACATATTGAGAAGTCCAGATAATCGATTCTTTTGCATAAGTATTAAAGAAGTCAATATCTATCAATCCAAGAAGAGCATAATCATGATTACCAGCTATTCGTATTTTGCTCTCATATTTAATGATATCTATGCATTCTTGAGGATTTGGACCATATCCAACAACATCTCCCAAGAAGAAAATTTCTTGAATATCATTTTTGTTGATATCAAGAATGGTTGCATATAGCGCCTCAAGATTTGCATGAACGTCAGATATGACAGCGTACTTCATGATAAGAATAGAATAAACAATTGTTTTAAAATCATCAACAATCGTTTCTATATCTTAAATATCTTTAAATTACCACATGACTATTTTTTTGTCAACATTGAATTTAAAGTAATTAAATTTAAATTTATCAATCGCTATAAAATAAAAAATTTTTTGTTGACAAATTTTATATGATCATTTATAATTTTTAAAGGAGATAGGATGTTAAAAATTCTTTTTTCTTCTTCAACAAGAGTTGATATTTTATCATTACTTTTGAACAATGCCAATGAGAAGTTTTATATAAGACAAATAGCAGCAATTTTAAAAAGAAACCCTGCGGGGATAAAAAGAGAATTAGATAGACTGGAAGAAATGGGTTTAGTAACAAGTGAAAAAGTAGCAAATTTGAAGTATTTTCAAGCAAATAAAGAAGCACCTTTATTTTTTGAGTTAAAGAGCATTATAGCTAAATCTCTGGGGCTTTCTGGTGCTTTAAAAAGCCTTTTTAGAGGGAATTCAGTAAGGGCAGCTTTCATTTATGGTCCTTATGTAGAAGATGATGAATCACCTGTGGTTGATCTCTTTATAATTGGGCCTTCCACACCAGCTATTTTGATGGGATTACAGGATATTGAAAAGAAATTTAACAAATCTTTCAATTGCACTTTTATGGATTATGTTGAGTTTAAAGCGAGAAAAAGAACCGATGCCAATATAAAAAGGATTTTACAGGGGAAAAAGATAAATCTCTTTGGAAGCATGAGGTAACAGAAAGGGATATGAAAAAATAAAATTACATAAAGCCCTCTTTAATAAAGTATCATGGAGTAGATAAGTAGTAAAAGGGCACATATAAAATTTATACAAAAGGAGGTGAAAAGAGATGGCAGCAACTAAAAAGGCTCCAGCAAAAAAAGCTGCAAGCAAAACTTCAACTAAAAAGACTTCAAAGAAAAAATAAGATTTTTCTTTAACGTAACGAAAATAAAAGGGAATGCCTCACGAGTTATACTTTTAATCGATTTCAAGGTGTTCCTTTTTATTTTTATTATTTTGAGAGCCTTAATTGTAAGGTCTTAGAATCTTCTGCATCATTTATGATATCAAAGCAGTCGCTATAAGAAATCAGCTTTTTAAGAAAATTTATGTTAGCGGTATGTCCTGCTCTATCAAAAATGATATGTCCTCTAATACTATAACCAGTTAATAGTAAATCACCCATTGAATCAAGGATTTTATGTCTAACAAATTCATCGGGGAATCTTAAACCCTCATCATTTAAAATGCCATCGTCTCCAATAACGATTGCGTTTTCCAATGATCCTCCTCGAGCAAGACCCTTCGATCTTAACTTTTCAACATCCTTTAAAAAACCAAAGGTTCTTGCTGGAGCGATTTCTGTTATAAAGTTTTTTTCATTTATCTCTATGCTGAATTCTTGGTATCTTAATAATCTGTGATTAAACTTTATAAAATAGGAGATACAATAACCATTATAAGGTAAAGCTATTATTTTTGAATGAGAGTCCTCATATGAGAATGGCTTTTTAATAACAAGAAAATACTTTTTTTTTGGTTGCTTCTTAATTCCAGCCTTCAATATTAAGTCTGCTAGTAGAGTTGAGCTTCCATCTAAAATAGGAACCTCAGGTCCTTCAATATCTATAAATAAATTGTCAATACCAAGACCTGCAATAGCGGCTAATAAATGCTCTACAGTTCTGATTTTTGCGCCATTGAAACCTAAAGTTGTTGCAAAAGAGGTATCCACTACAGAGTAAAGATTAGCTTTAATAGCAACTTCTTTATCTGAACGATAAAAAATGATACCAGAGTCAACAGGAGCAGGTTTAAGCCTTACGACAACCTGTTCCCCTGTATGGAGTCCCCTGCCTTCAAAAGTAACTTCTTTAGAGATTGTGCGTTGGAGCATCATTTAAGCTTATATTCAAGCAAAAGATATGCCAGAAAAAATATTTGGAATCAAGAGCTATTTTCAAAAAAAGGTGTTGCAAAATTTCTAAATTGTGTTAAAAATCACACACTGTTTTTTACTTCACCTCCTACCACCATCTCAGGGATCCTGATAGTGGGCATGCCATCTGATACTGGGACCCCCTGAGCATCTTTACCGCAAGTGCCAATTGAAAATCCTAAATCAGAAGCGACCAAGTCTATAGTGGATAATATTTCCGGACCATTACCAATCAATGTTGCACCTCTAATAGGTTCTCCAACTGACCCGTTTTCGAGTAAATAGCCTTCCTGAACATCAAATACAAAGTCACCAGTAATTGTGTTTACTTGCCCTCCCCCCATTTTTTTAACAAAAAGACCTTTATGAACAGACTTAATAACATCATCTGGGCTTAGAGTCCCAGGAGATAAATATGTATTGGTCATTCTTGGGATTGGTTTATACTCATAAGACTGTCTTCTTCCATTTCCTGTTGATGAAACATTATCAGTCATAGCTGTATAAATATCATACATATATCCTTGTAAAATTCCCTCTTTAACGAGTATATTCTTCTTAGACTGTATGCCCTCATCATCGAAATTGTAAGAACCTCTTTTTAGAGGGATCGTACCATCATCTACAACAGTAATAACAGATGAAGCAACCTTCTGTCCGATTTTGCCGGAGTAAACTGATAAGTTCTGTTGGGCGAGATCAGCCTCAAGACCATGCCCGATAGCTTCATGTATCATTGTGCCTCCTGCCTGAGATGAGATTATAACAGGCATGCGACCAGCAGGAGCCCTTCTTGCTAATAGCATCATAACAGCTCTTTTAGCAGCTACTAAAGCAATTTCATTAAGAGGAGAACTATCAAACAACTCAAATCCTATGTGTCCACCTATAGCTTCAAAACCTGTCTGGATTTTACCTTCATCAAAGGCAACTACATGTACAATGCCAGTGGTATAAATCCTTTCATCTTGAGCATAAACATTTTTTGAATTAAAGACTGTAATATTTTGGACAGTATCTCTGTATATTACCTTGACTTGTTTAACTCTTTTATCATATTTACGAGCTACTTCATTGGCACTTTTAACCTGTTCAATTTTTAAGGAGACCGGAATTCTATCAGGTTGTTTTTCTATAATAAAGAGTTTTGAAGGAGAACTCTTCTTAAAATTGAGGTTTATGTTATCAGCCCTATCTGTTACAATTTTGCTGACTGAATCTGCCATTTCTAATAAATATTTTTCTTCAAGGTTGTTGGTATAGGCATAAGCAGTTATTTTATTGTATATTAGCCTTATACCTATCCCTGATTCTGAACCTGTAAAAACTCTCTCAATCTTATCATCCTCAAGCTGTATAGCAGTCATTAATTTTTTTTCACAGAATATATCCGCAAACTCTCCGCCTCGCGACAATGTTTTCTTTAATATCCTAAGGGCTAAATCAGGATCTAACATCTATAACCTCCGAGTAACAATTATTTTATATACTCAAGGAATAATTCATTATTATAATTATAATACTTAAATCTCTTGATAAATCAAAACTCAGAACTAAACACTTTCAATTGTATCAAAGGGGCAATTTGACTTCTTTTTCGTTACAGTTCTATAATAGATTCTATTACGGAGGTGTCACTAAATGTATGCAATAGTTGAAATAGGAGGAAAACAAATAAAAGTCTCTTCAGGTGGTAATATAAAAGTCGATATTGGTAATGTAGAGGTAAATTCTGAAATAGTATTAGACAAAGTCCTTATGATTTCAGATGATAATAAAGTTATTTATGGTAAGCCCTATATAGAAGGCGCAAAGGTAAAGGCCGAAGTAATTGGCACTGGTCTGATGCCTAAGATTTTAGTCTATGGCCCACCTCCAAAAAAAGCGAGGAGGAGATTAAGGGGTCATAGGCAGCAGTATAACTTGCTCAGAATCAAAGAGATAATTGGAGGCTAAAGGTGGCACATAAAAAGGGAGTAGGTAGCTCAAAAAATGGCAGAGATAGCAATTCAAAGAGGTTGGGTGTTAAAAGATTTGGTGGACAGTTTGTCAGAGCAGGGAATATACTTGTTCGCCAGAGAGGAACTAAATTTCATCCCGGGACAAATGTTGGAAGAGGCTCCGATGACACCCTTTTTGCATTAATAGATGGTATAGTTAAGTTTGAAAGGAAGGATAAAGTTAGGACAAAGATAAGCGTTTATCCCCTTCCTCTTGAAACATCGTTTGTAGCTTCAAATTGAGAATTTAAACCCACCTAATTTAACTAAGGGCAGCTTATCAGATAAGTTGCCCTTTTTAATAGCTCAATAAAATTTAAATGGAAAATTCTCCAAATAGTTTAAAAAAAGAAAATCTTCTAAAATGAAGTTTATTGATTATACGGTTATTCATGTGAAAGCTGGTGACGGTGGGAGGGGGTGTGTAAGTTTCAGGAGAGAGAAATACGTCCCTAAGGGCGGTCCTGATGGTGGTGATGGAGGTAAAGGCGGAGATGTTATTTTAAAAGCTACTAGTGAACTCAATACACTTATAGATATAGCTTATCGTAAAACCTATAGAGCCCAAAGAGGAGAACATGGAAAAGGTAAAAAAAAACATGGTGCAGATGGGGCTGACACCATAATACTTTTGCCAGTTGGGACAGTAGTTAAGGATATTGAAGGCAATGTATTAGCAGATCTTGATTATGAAGGGGCAAGCTATATAGCTGCGAAGGGTGGCAAAGGTGGTCTTGGCAATTTCCATTTCGTTAGTTCTATTAATCAGGTTCCTAAATATGCACAGCCTGGTATGCCAGGTGAAGAAAGATGGTTGACTCTGGAACTTAAACTTCTTGCGGATGTTGGTCTGATTGGGTTACCTAATGCAGGCAAATCAACGCTGATTTCTGTTATCTCCTCAGCTAAACCTAAGATTGCAGATTATCCTTTTACTACTATAGTTCCTAATCTGGGGGTAGTAAAGGTAGACGAAGGAAAAAGTTTTGTAGTGGCTGATATTCCAGGGATTATAGAGGGGGCTCATCGAGGTGCAGGATTGGGGTTGCAATTTTTGAGACATATCGAGAGAACCTCTTTGCTCTTACATCTTGTTGATATATCCGATTTGTTGACCTCTGATCCTGTAGAGGATTTTGAGATAGTGAATAGAGAGCTATTAGCATATAGTAGTAAACTATTAGAAAAACCACAAATTGTCGTGGGAACAAAATGTGACCTTGCTTATGATAAAATAAGATTAAAAGCATTAGAGAGGTATTGTAAGGAAAAAAATTTAGATTTCTTCATCATCTCTGCTTTTACTGGGTTAGGAATTAAAGAGTTGAAAAGTTATATATTTGAAAAAATCATTCTCTTTAAAAGAGAACGCCATGCAAAGTAGAATTGTAATCAAAATAGGCAGTAATATACTTACAGACAAAACGGGCAAATTGGATGTAAAAAGAATCAACTGTATTGCTGAAGATGTTGTAGAAGCAATAGATGCAGGCAATGACGTCCTAATAGTCTCGTCTGGCGCAATAGCTGCAGGAATGGGGAAGTTAGGACTTAAACAGAAACCTGAAGATATACAGTTAAAGCAAGCTGCTGCTGCTGTTGGACAGCCTTTTCTAATGAGGACTTATGAGAGAGCCTTTAATCGTTTTTCTAAGAAAGTTGGGCAAATACTTTTAACGAGAAGCACTTTTTCTGACCGAAGAAGATATCTAAATGCCAAAAATACTCTCTTAACCCTTTTATCTTATAAAATAATACCAATAATCAATGAAAATGATACTATTTCAACTGAAGAAATTAAATTTGGCGATAATGATCAATTGGCAGCTTTAGTGAGTGGCTTGATAAATGCTGATAGACTTATTATCCTCTCTGATGTAGAAGGACTTTATTCAGCAGATCCAAAAAAGAATCCTGACGCACAATTATTTAATGTTATTGAAGAGATCACTCCTGAGATTGAGGCTATGGCTGGGGGTGCTGGTAGCATCGTAGGAACCGGCGGGATGTACTCAAAGGTTCTTGCTGCAAAGAAAGCTACTTCTTTTGGTGTAAGAGTGAATATTATTAGCGGAAGGATTAAGGGACTTATAAATGCTATATTGAGGAATGAACAGCACGGAACAGAGTTTAAATCACAAGATAACAAAATCTCTTCCAAAAAGGGGTGGATAGCTTACGCCATAAGATCTACAGGAAATATAATTTTAGATGATGGAGCCATAAAGGCTATTTTATATTCTGGTAAGAGCCTTTTGCCCTCTGGTATTTTAAAGGTCGAAGGCTATTTTGACATTGGAGATGGTGTTAATTGTCTGGATGTCAACGGGAAGCGTATTGCTAAAGGGATAGTCAATTATTCATCTTTCGAGTTAAATAGAATAAAAGGCAAGAAAACCAACGAAATAGAATCTATTTTAGGCTATAAATATTCAGATGAAGTAATTCATCGAGATAATTTAGTAATTATAAATTGATTGTAATAGCGGATTTGCTCCTTAATCGATTCTTAATCGTCTTTTTGTGGTCTATTATTTCTCAAAAAGACTTTTTACCTCAAGCATTAGTTCATTTATGTCTTTAAATTCCTTATAAACAGAGGCAAAGCGTACATAAGCAACTTTATCAATTTCTTTTAATGCGGTAATTACCTCTTCTCCTATCCATGAAGAAGGAATCTCTTTAACACCTTTACTTATAAGTTTTTTTCCAATTTTTGTGACTATATTTTCTAAAGTTTCTATGGATATGGGTCTTTTCTCACAAGCTTTTTTCAGGCCTGTTAATATTTTCTGGCGGTCATAAGGTTCTCTACTCCCATTTTTTTTTATTACGAGGGGTAAGGGGTCTTCCACTCTCTCATAAGAAGTGAAGCGATTCTCACATTGGATACATTCCCTTCTTCTGCGAATTACTTCACCGTCTTTAATGATTCTTGAGTCGATTACTTTGTCTTTAAGACCTCCACAGAAGGGGCATTTCATAAATAAAAGGTTTAAATAAGAGGTGAATATACAGGAAATCTTTTTGCTAAATTTTTAACTTTTATACTGATTTCTCTAAGGATAGAGGTGTTTCGGAAGTTTTTTATAGCAGCACAAATGAGATCTGCAATCTCGTCCATCTCTTTCTCTTTCATTCCCCTGGTGGTTACACTCGGGGTTCCAAGCCTTATGCCGCTGGTAATTGAAGCAGGCTTGTCATCGTAAGGGATTGCATTTTTGTTGACGGTGATGCCTGCCATATCGAGAGCAGTTTCGGCATCTTTACCAGTTATATTCATATTTCTGAGGTCAATAAGCATTAAATGATTGTCAGTTCCATTTGTAATAATTTTAAAGCCAAATTCCTTAAGTTTTTCTGCTAACCTCTTGGCATTTTTAACGACTTGTTTTTGATATTGTTTGAATTCTTCGGTCATAGCTTCTTTAAAAGCTACTGCTTTAGCTGCTATTACATGAATTAAAGGGCCTCCTTGTATACCTGGAAAGACCATTTTATCGATTATCTTTGCATATTTTTCTTTACACATTATCATTCCCCCTCTTGGACCTCTCATAGTTTTATGAGTAGTCGTGGTTACAAAATCTGCATGGGGGACAGGGGAAGGATGAAGGCCTGCAGCTACTAACCCAGCTATATGGGCTATATCTGCAATTAAATAGGCGTTATGCTTTTTCGCAATCTTTGAGAATTCTTCAAAATCAATAGTTCTTGAATAAGCGCTCGCTCCAACCACTATCATCTTTGGTTTATGTTTATCTGCTAATTCTCTTACTTCGTCTAAATCAATAAGCCCTGTTTCTCTATTAACTCCATAAAAAAAGGTTTTATATAGCATACCTGTAAAATTTATAGGAGAGCCATGAGAAAGATGACCACCATGAGTTAAATGCATTCCAAGAATTGTATCATTAGGATTGAGGACAGAAAAGAAGACAGCCATATTTGCTTGGGTACCTGAATGGGGTTGGACATTAATATGTTCTGCGCCGAATAGTTTTTTAGCTCTCTGTATTGCAAGGGATTCTACTTCATCTGCATATTCACAACCTCCATAGTATCTCTTTTCAGGATATCCCTCGGCATATTTATTTGTAAAAACAGAACCTTGCGCCTCTAAAACAGCTCTGCTTGTGTAGTTTTCAGAAGCTATGAGAATAATTTTTTCTTCTTCTCTTTTAGCCTCTTTCAAGACAGCTTCATAAACTTCAGGATCAATTTCTTTTAAATATTGTAAGTTCATGCTTTCAGATATTTCTTCTCTATTAAACTAATTTTTTTTAATCTATTACAATGTCTGTCACCTTCAAAGGGTGTATTAATCCATGTAATCACAATTTCTTTGGCAAGATCTATACCTACTATTCTACTACCAATTACAAGGATATTTGCGTCATTATGGAGTCTACTCATTTTTGCAGTAAATAGTTCATTGCACAGGGAAGCTCTTACATTCTTGAACTTATTTGCGACTATAGTCATTCCTATACCTGTTCCACATATTAGTATTCCTCTGTCTGCTTGGCCTCTTGATATTGTGATAGAAACTTTTTTTCCAAAATCAGGATAATCAACCGATTTTACAGAATTCGTTCCATAGTCAATATAATCATGGCCTAACTCTTTTAACGTTTTTATAATTTCATTTTTCAGATTATAGCCCGCGTGGTCAGAGCCAATAGCAAAAAGCATTTATTTTAAACACCTAGATTAAGACGAATAAAATCAGCTCAAATATAAAATAATAAATAAGAAAGAAAATTGAAGTCAAGAAGTAAAATATGTCCTGTGGTTACTA